>NZ_JAKJTB010000014.1:0-187773 GCF_050337565.1 Vibrio kasasachensis
GCGTTCAATCTGAGCCATGATCAAACTCTTCAATTTAAAGTTTTTTCGGCTCAATGAATACTGACTTCAAAACTAATATTTATCCGAAGATAAACATGTAATTCTAAAGCTATTATCATTCCAACAGAATGATAATGAATTGACTGTGCCAAGACTAAGTTAGACTTAATCTCGATTGGTCACTCAGTTCATTGAACCCAATGTGTTTCCGAAGAAACAGTCATTGCCTAAGCAATAACTTATTGGATTATCATCAACGAGTGCCCACACAGATTGATAGGTTTATATTGTTAAAGAGCGTTCTTCTTTGTGACTTACATCACTTCGGAAGAGGCGGTCATTCTATCGATATAATCTTCAGTGTCAAACACTTTTTAGTTTATTTCGTTTTTCTTTATGACCTTATCGATTTAGCTTCGAACCCTTATGGAGCCTTGCCTCGTCGATGGGGTGCATTATAGAGATCGTCATCACGTTGGCAAGTGTTATTTTGCAAAAATTGCAAAAATAACGACTTTTCACCATTTTTCACTCCAAAGCCCTATTTATTCAATTTTACCCAAAACTAGCTAACAATAAACCCACAGACTTATCCACAATTGTGAGTTTCAAAAACAAAAAAGACTGCTCAAAGCAGCCTTTTACCTCGATATTACTTAGATACCTGAACCGTACTGCTCATTATCATCTTCATGAAGACCACATTCTCGCTTTAATCCAAAGAAACGTGTTTCTTCTTCTTTCATTCCTGGCTCCCATTTCTTTGTAGTATGGGTATCACCGACCGAAAGGTAGCCTTCTTCTCGCAACGGATGATAAGGCAACTGATGTTCTTCTAAATAGTAATGCACATCTTTATTACTCCAATCAATTACTGGCAAAAATTTGAATACGCCATTTTGAATCGAAAGGATGGGAAGATTTGCTCGAGATTGAGATTGCTCTCGGCGTAAACCTGAAAACCAAGTACCAACTCCAAGTTCATCTAAAGCTCTACGCATTGGTTCGACTTTATTGAGCTTATTGTATTCCTCTATTCCTTTTATCCCTTGCTCCCAAAGTTTGCCATGCACAGCTTCTTGCCAAACAGGACTTTGCTTTGCTCGGTACACTTTCAGATTGAGATTAAGTTGTTTCGTTAACTGTTCAATAAACTGATAGGTTTCAGGAAAGAGATAGCCAGTATCCGTCAAAATGACTGGAATATCCGCTTTAACTCGAGTAACCAAATGCAACATCACTGCGGCTTGAACACCAAAGCTCGAGGACACAGTATGCTGACCTTCCAAATTCTCTATCGCCCACGCTACTCTTTGTAGCGCGGTCATTTGTTCTAGCTCTGCATTAATTGCACTAAGTTGTAAGATCTGCTCAGTCTTAGTTAAAGAGAGAAGCAGCTTTAGTTCAAACGGTCTCGCAACTGAATCAAGCATGCAAATCCCTCTTAGATACGAAGACTTCTTCTATAATCCCGGCACGAATAGTGAAATCACCGAAACACTCGTTTTCATGGCGCTCTTTAGCCCAACGACCCACTAGCTGATCGATCTCTTCTAAAATCTGCGTATCAGTAATGTTCTCTTTATACATCTTAGGAATGCGAGTTCCACCACGGTTGCCACCTAAATGTAAGTTATATCGCCTTGGCGCCTTACCTACCAAACCGATCTCAGCCAACATTGCGCGACCGCAACCATTTGGACAACCGGTAACACGTAAGATTATGTTGTCTTCTTTTGGCAACCCGTGTTTCGCTAAAATTTCTTCTACATCCGTAACGAATTGTGGCAAGAAACGCTCCGCTTCAGCCATAGCAAGAGGACAGGTTGGGAATGCAACACAAGCCATCGAGTTTTTACGCTGCTCACTGACCATTTTATCCATCAGACCGTGCGCTATCGCAATCTTCTCTATCTTTGCTTTATTAGACTTAGTAACTCCCGCAACAATCAAGTTTTGGTTTGCCGTCATGCGGAAGTCACCTTGGTGTACTTTGGCAATTTCGGCCATGCCCGTTTTCAAAGGTTTACCCGGATAATCTAGAATTCGGCCATTCTCTATAAAGAGGGCAAGGTGATGCTTACCGTCGATACCTTCTACCCAACCGATTCGATCACCACGCTCGGTTAACTCATATGGACGGCTTTCGGCGAACTTAACATCCGCGCGTTTTTCTACTTCCGCTTTGAATACATCAATACCAACACGATCGAGTGTGTATTTGGTCTTAGCATTTTTACGATTAGAACGATTACCCCAGTCACGCTGGGTGGTGACTACGGCTGCAGCCACATCGAGCGTTTTTTCCAAAGGCACATAACCAAAATCATCGGCTCGACGTGCATAAGTCGACGTATCACCATGAGTCATTGCTAGTCCACCACCAACGAGCACGTTAAAGCCTATTAACTTCCCTTTTTCTGCTATTGCAATAAAGTTTAAGTCATTCGCGTGGACATCGACGTCATTTTGCGGCGGGATAACCACAGTGGTTTTGAATTTACGAGGTAGATAGTGTTTACCGAGAATTGGCTCATCATCTTCGGTTGTTTCCACTTTCTCACCATCTAGCCAAATTTCGGCATAAGCTTTCGTTTTAGGTAATAAGTGTTCGCTAATTTTTGCCGCCCACTCATACGCTTCTTGATGCAATTCTGACTCAACTGGATTAGTGGTACATAAAACATTTCGATTTACGTCACCGGCTGTGGCAATCGAATCAATACCAATACTATTTAGAGTTTGATGCATCAACTTAATATTCGGTTTGAGTACCCCATGAAACTGGAACGTTTGACGAGTAGTCAAACGAATACTGCCATAGAGAGAATGCTCCTCCGCAAACTTGTCTATTGCCAACCATTGCTTTGGCTTGATCACCCCACCAGGCATGCGTGCTCGTAACATCACATTATGTAATGGTTCAAGCTTTTGCTTAGCGCGTTCATTGCGAATATCACGGTCATCTTGCTGATACATCCCGTGGAAACGAATTAGCTGAAAGTTGTCAGCGGTGAAGCCTCCAGTGATACGATTTTGCAAATCTTGCTCAATCGTCCCTCGAAGGAAGTTGCTTTGGTTTTTAAGACGCTCGTTATCAGAGAGTGGTCCCAACCCTTCACCCAATACTGTTTGGTTGTTCTTTTCAATAAAAGTACTCATTAGTACACATCCCTTTGATAACGTTTTTCCTTACGCAGATTATTAATATATTCTTCTGCTTGTTCTTTACTGAGTTTTCCGTGCTCTTGAGCCACTTCGATTAACGCCTCATGTACATCTTTTGCCATACGAGTTGCGTCACCACAAACGTATAAGTAAGCGCCATCTTGAATCCACTGCCATACCTTTTGACCGTTTTCTACAATGCGATGTTGTACGTAGACTTTTTCTGGTTGGTCACGACTAAAGGCAACATCAACCTGAGTGAGTAACCCTGATTTTAGATACTTCTGCCATTCCACTTGATAGAGAAAATCTTGAGTAAAGGTCCGGTCACCAAAGAACAACCAGTTTTTACCTTGTGCATCTCGGTTATCTCGCTCTTGAACAAAGCTACGGAACGGTGCAATACCAGTCCCCGGACCAATCATGATCACTGGGGTATTATCATCTTGCGGTAATTTGAAGTTATTATTGTTCTCAATAAAGATTTTTACTTCACCGCCCTCTTCTAAGCGATGAGAAAGAAAGCTTGATGCACCACCAAAGCGTGTTTCATCACTTTGTTGATACTCAACAACACCAACCGTTAGGTGAACTTCATCTTCGACTTCAGATTGTGCAGAAGCGATCGAATACAAACGCGGAGTCAAACGACGCAATAGACCAAGTAATTCTTGTGCTGTCTGTTTCGTCTTTTTCTCACTTAGCACATCAACAATTTGCGTATTACTCGCGTAATCACGTAGCTTGGCTTTATCTTCCACCAGCTTTTGCAGTTTTTTACTGCCTGACAGCTCTGCAAATTTAGTGACTAACTGAGGGTTCGCCGTGGTGATCTCATATTTTGAAACCAATGCACTATGAATAGAAAGGCTCTCGCCTTCCACATCGACACTCTCTACACCCGAAAGACCTACTTTTGCTAAAATGGCATTAGCAAGTTCAGCGCTGTTCTCATACCACACACCAAGAGCATCACCCGGCTGATAGGTGATACCAGAAGCATCCAAATCGATTTCTACATGGCGAACATCTTTACCTGAATCATGACCAGTAATCTTTTGGCTAGTGAGTAATGTTGCCGTGTATGGATTTTGTTTATTGTATTGAGAATGCCCAGCGGTAGCTTGCCCGACTGGCAACTGAACTACTTCCGCTTCTGTACCCGAAGATAAATCATCCTTTACCGTTTCTAATGCTCTGGCACGCCATTCTTTGGCTGACGCTTCATAATCAACGTCACAATCGATACGGTCGATAAATGCAGTTGCACCTAGCTTGGATAGATATGCATCAAAATCTTTACCTGTTTGGCAATAAAATTCGTAACTAGAATCACCGAGACCAATCACACCATATTTAAGGTTCGCCAATTTAGGCGCTTTCTTGGATTGCAGGAATTCATGCAGCTCAATTGCATTGTCAGGCGCTTCACCTTCACCATTAGTTGAAGCGACCACGATAACGTGAGTTTCTTTGGCTAGGTTTTTACCTTTGTAGTCACTGGCATCAAACAGTTCAACAGCTATACCTTGTGCTTTTGCTTCTTGCTCTAAAGCTTCGGCAATACCTTTCGCATTACCAGTTTGTGAAGCAAAGATAATTGATAACTTACCAGCTGGCTTTGCTGCAACCGCAGCGGCAACCTGACTAATGGGTGCTGATGCCGACGCTGGCTGATTTTGTGATAATCCCCAAAAGTAGCCGCTTACCCAAGCTAACTGCTGAGAAGATAAACTCGTCACCGTTTGCTGAAGTTGATTCAATTGCTGATCATTCAGTGGACTAGCGATAGATGGTAGTTCTGGTGTATTTCCTTGAGAGAGCTCTGTGTTACTTGAGGACTCTTTCTTATTCAAAGACATGGTCTCGACATCCCTATTCATTGCGTGATGATAGATTAACCACTCTTTTTAATAACAAGAAAGAATAGAAGTGAATGTTTTATAACTTTTTGAATTAAAGAGAGGTACTAATTGCTCAATTAGCCTTCAACTCGTACTTGGCTAAAACCCACAGCCATAGCAGATCGAGAAGCGATATCTAAGTCACCATAATGGCATTCTTCTCCATGGACATCAGTAAGAAGTACGAAGCCACCTTGCGCGTACCTAAACTCCACGACCCATTGCCCTTCTTCTGCCGAAGGTTCAATGATGGCTTCAACTAACTGGTTGTCTCTATATAATGCGCGCAGTTCATTAATGGTCATAATTGCGGTCTCTGCGTAACTGTCCTTGTTTTACTAAGCATGGTGCATCAGGACAAAACTGCTAATAAAAACTCAATAGTTATGACAAAAAGGTATAAAAAAGCGCCGCCTTAAAAGGCGACGCTTTAAAAATAGTTTCGTTAAAAACGATATTCAGCTCCGATAAAGAAGCCATTCACAAAAATTAGTGACTCTGCTACCTCCGGCGTTAATGTGGCAAAGCTATCAAGCTCAAGATCGACCACTCGGTATCCGGCACGTATCGCAACTTGATTACTGACCTTATAACGCAAGCCAGCTAACACATCAGCCCGCTTAATCTCTTTGCTGTTACCAAAATCAAACTGCCCAATGATATCGAAATTACTATTCGGTATTGATAACTCAGCATAGGCATACCAATTAAATGTCAGTTCATCAAAATCATAGTTATTTTCAGCCGATAAACTATTACGGTAATGGCTATTGGTATATTGAGTAAAAGTAACCCCGGCATCAAACAACATGGTTTCGCGTTCTAGTACTCGATAATAGAATGAAAAATCGTATTTATCAAAGCCTGCATAATCAGCATCTATGCTGCTATAACGAAATTTGGCATAAGGCAAATACGCTTGATCGTGCTCTAGAGTAATAAACAGATTAGCTGCAATATCATCGTCACGTCGTTGATCATCAATCTTAGTATCACCAAACCATGCATCCGCTCCAACCGTAGTACGAATTGAATTCGACATTGCCGAATTAGAGAATGACAGCATTATTGCTGTTACGAACAAATGCACTAATTTAGTCATAGTCAATAAGCTCTCAGTATGATGGTTAGTTACTTTGAGCCTATCACATTCTCACGACTTCGCTATCGAGAGCTATAAACGTGATTTTTGAAAAACCAAATGCCTATCGCGATCACAATTAACCACGGTAAAATCTTAAATACCACCCCAACCATCCCCATCAACACCATCACAACTAATGCAAAGCCTGCTGCGGCAAATACCGTAAGCATTGTGATACCTGTAACCAATAAAGTGGCAATAAAAACTAAAATAAAGATTAACTCAAACATAGCATTCTCCTTTCATTAATAGTTCTATCGCAGAAAGTATGCCAACTTTTAACTAAAGAATAAGGTGTTGATTTTATTAAGATAAAATTAAAGCGCTATTTCACAACAGCGCTTTAAATGTATTGATAGGTAAATTTGACCATTTACATGTGGTTAATTTTACACATTAAGTTCTTTGGGAATCTTAGCCAATGCCGCCTCAACAACTTCAATACCTGAACCCGGCTTATGCGCATTCTCACTAATATAACGACGCCATTGACGTGCGCCTGGCATATTTTGGAATAAACCCAACATATGACGAGTGATGTGACCAAGATACGCGCCATTCACCAATTGCTGTTCAATGTATGGATACATCTCTTCAACCACTTGAGTGCGTTTCTTCACTGGTTTATCGAGACCAAAAATTTGTTGGTCTACTTCAGCCAAGATATACGGGTTTTGGTATGCTTCACGTCCAACCATTACACCATCAAGGTGTTGAAGATGCTCTTTAGCCTCTTCCAGTGTTTTTACACCACCATTTACCGCAATGACCAAATGTGAAAAATCTCTCTTCAATTGATAAGCACGCTGGTAATCCAGTGGTGGTATCTCACGGTTCTCTTTCGGGCTTAAACCTGATAACCATGCTTTGCGCGCGTGGATAGTAAATTGATCACAGCCGCTTTTTTCTGACACAATTGAAATAAAATCCGTCAGGAATTCATAAGAATCATGATCATCAATACCAATACGTGTTTTTACAGTGATAGGTATATCCACAACATCTTTCATTGCAGATACACAATCAGCCACCAGCTGTGGCTCTGCCATTAAACAGGCACCGAATCGCCCATTTTGTACGCGGTCTGACGGGCAACCAACGTTTAGGTTTATTTCATCATAACCACGCTCTGCCGCAAGCTTGGCACAGGTCGCCAGATCCGCAGAGTTAGAACCTCCAAGTTGCAGCACAAGTGGGTGTTCTTCCTCGTTATAAGCTAGGAAGTCTCCTTTACCGTGAATGATAGCGCCTGTTGTTATCATTTCGGTATATAGCTGTGTCTCGCTAGACAATAGGCGATGAAAATATCGACAGTGACGGTCTGTCCAATCCAACATTGGGGCAACGGATAGTCGGGACGATCTGTAATTGTTAGTCATACCTTTAGAGCCTTGGTTTTTCAGGTTTTTTAGATGTTTCTTAGAATCGTTGCAAGTTAATTAAAATACGATAAATCCACTCTTACACAAGTAATCCAAAATAGGGGATAAGCATTTCAATATGGTACGACGAGCCCCAAGCAATGGCGAACCACGCTATAAAACCACAGTGTTTGTAAAAATAGTTGCCGCATAATACATCGTGAAAGTAAAACGTTCAAAAAAAGACGTTATCGATGGCATTGAGAATTGATGAAAGAGGAAGATTCGAACTTAATAATTCTTAATAACGTGATGATAAAATTATAGGGAAGATGCACCAAAGCTGATAATCGATTCACCTTTCCTATAACATCGCAATCGAAACATCATCAACTAAAACTGATAGTTAACATTTAAAAACAACGAATGTAATTTCAAATCAGCGGAATGCTTTTCATTTTCATCACAAATAGCAAGATCTGAGCCTATGCAGTTGTCTGCTGTGCTCACCTTACCAGCACTGATGAAACGATAACCTAGACCAATTGCCATTTTTTCAAAAACGTTGTAATTAGTGCCTACAACAAAATTCCAAGCAAAATTCGTATCAGAGCTTTCAGCAAAACTTGCAAAACGATCCGTTAAAGGATAATCGTACTGCATAGCACTAATTTTCGCTCTAGATCCGCCAATACCAAACCCAACATAAGGTATTAGGTCACTATTGTTCTCAAAGTCATATAAAAGGTTAATCATTAATGATTCTTGCTCCACATTTACTGTTGTCCTTTCATTCAAACTGCTTGTAAAAACTGTATCTTCTACAAATTCTTGACTGCCGAGTTTACGATAAACAATTTCAGTTCTTAATGGTTTGCTTTCCCAATAATAACCGATCCCAATAGCAGCAAATAGAGAGTGGTCTGTATCGTCAACAACAGCTGAACTCGTAGTGGTACTTGAAGGAATTGTCACCTCAGCATCATAAAACCGCCCAGCAGCATGACCAACCTCAAATACACCATAAACCTCTGATGCATGAGCCATACTTGTTGTTGTAATGAAAAATCCGAATACACCTATTATATTTGCTCGCTTCAGTCCCATTCAAACCCCATTTAAAACTTGATATGAAATACCGCCCCCTTTTTAAATAAGGGTACGTATGGTGAATAAACCATCAGGATATGACCTAACTGGCATATGGAATTCATATTGTAGTACATCTGTATTTGGGTAGTGATTTAAGCAGAGTAAGGTAGGGTTGACAGAAGAAATCGGCATCAATCAACAACAAAGCAGGCTGCCAAAATTATAAAATTTTAATCACTATCAGAGGATAGTCTGAGGTAGTGACTATAGTTATCCCTAATATATTCCAAGGATAACTGCCAATTTATCTTCTTCAGTATCGTTTCTTTCGTTATTTTGGTAAATTAAGTACTTCATTGAAAAGTGCATTGAGCCTGCCCTATGCTCGCTCAAAGTATCGATGGTCTTATCAAAATGACGCGAATGATAAACATTATTCGATGTTGAGTGGTATATTGTAAAAAAGTCCAATCGTTATGGTGAAAAATTTGGACCAAGAACTAATTAAACAGACCGAAGATATATGTGCTGCAAGAGGGGTTAGGTTTACGCCACAACGTAAACAAGTTTTCCAATTGATTTGCGCTAGCCCTAAAGCATCAAGTGCTTATGAATTGCTAGAGCAACTTAAGATCAGTGAACCTCAAGCAAAGCCACCAACGGTTTATCGTGCATTAGACTTTTTATTGGAACAGGGTTTCATCCATAGAGTCGAGTCAACTAACAGTTTTATCCAATGTTGCTCGTGTAACGCACATAAACATTACTCACATCTGCTAATTTGCGATAAATGTAGTAACGTTATTGAACTACAAGATGATAGTTTAGTAGCCTTGTTGGCTAGCAACGCAGAAAAGCATGGTTTTGCAATCACTAACCATGTTATTGAATCACATGGTATTTGTAAGTCATGTTCATCTAATACTGAAGAATAAGATATAGAAGAAAATTATGCGCGCTGAATTTGTAAATCCGTTTTTAGCTTCATTGATGAACGTCCTAAAAACGATGGCCTCACTTGAGTTGAAGCCGCAAAAGCCTCGTGTAAAAAAAGACGAGATCGCACGTGGTGACGTATCGGGTCTAATCGGGATGGTTGGTCCGCAAACTCGCGGCTCTATGTCGATTACATTTGATGAAAGCTTAGCACTTGAAATCATGCAAAATATGTTGGGTGAACGCCCAAATGGCTTGAATGATGAAGTTACTGATATGGTTGGAGAGATCACCAACATGGTAACTGGTGGTGCTAAACGCATTCTGGCAGAAAGCGGCTTTGATTTTGATATGGCAACCCCTGTTGTTGTTTCAGGTCGGGCTCACACCATTCGCCACAAGTGCGATGGGTCGATTATCATCATGCCTTTCAGTTCACAGTGGGGGAACGCTTTTATCGAAATTTGTTTCGAATAAGCACCTACAATACACTGTTGATATAAAAAAGCTTCCTTTGCGGAAGCTTTTTTAGTTTTTAGACTTAAATTAGCTTTGGGTATATAGGTAACCTTTCGCCCATGATAGGCTTTTAGATCATAGCAACCCTAAAGCTCATTAACCCGTTTCTAACTAATAATACTCTTCTTCTTTAGCGCCAATATGCATTGTTCAACCAATGAATCTATTGGTAATTCACCAGCTGGCAGATCAATTTCAGGCTGAAATGGCACCTCATACTCTGAGTCAATTCCTGTAAAATTGGCAATTTGACCAGCACGTGCTTTTTTATATAAACCTTTAGGATCTCGCTGTTCGCAAACATCTAAGGATGTATTAACAAACACCTCTAGAAACTCACCTTCTGGCATTAAGTTACGTACTAGTTCTCGCTCAGCTCTATGCGGGGAAATAAAAGCTGAAAGCACGATCAGTCCAGCATCAGCCATCAATTTAGCCAACTCACCAATACGACGAATATTCTCTCTGCGGTCTTGCTGCGAAAAACCAAGGTCACTACATAAACCATGCCGAACGTTGTCCCCATCAAGCAGGTAAGTATGATAACCAAGTTCTGCCAATTGGTTCTCCAATGCGCCTGCGATGGTCGATTTGCCCGCGCCAGATAACCCTGTAAACCAAAGCACTACTGGTTTTTGTTGTTTTAATTCGGCACGAGAAGATTTATCAACGCTGTGCTGATGCCAAACGATGTTTTCATCTTTGACGTTGGTCTCTGTTGTCATGAATAGCATCCTTTAATAAGGGAAGAATTGTGGGATCAAAGCCAATACCAACACCGAATATACAATCGACAATGGGATCCCAACTCGTACATAATCTTTTAGCTTATAATTGCCTACGCTATAAACCAATAAGTTGGTTTGGTAACCATAAGGAGAAATAAAACTGGCGCTAGCACCAAACAGTACAGCCATGACAAACGGCATTGGGTCTACCCCATAGCCAATAGCCATACTGTAACCAATAGGAAAAGCAAGCGCTGCGGCTGCATTATTGGTGACGAGCTCGGTGAGTATTAGAGTTAACAAGTAAGTCGCTACCAATGCACCAAATACTCCGCCGCCATTGAAAGTTTCAATAAACATCTGCCCTAACTTGACCGACAAACCGGACGACAGCATCAATTGAGCTATAGAAAGTGCTGAACCAACAATCACTACAATATCAATAGGAAAACGGCGGCGTAACTCACTAATTTGAACGATACCGAGCAGTAACGCTGCGAGCAGAAACACAGCTAAACCTTTGATTAATGGTACCCACTCGAGTAAAGCCAGTGTAATTACAGCGGCAAAACCTAACAGTACAATACTGGATTTTCGAAAATCTAAGCGAGCACTAGAATCGAGATCATTCACCAATACGAATTCTCTACGATGCGCTCGACGCTCAGCTTCAAAACGCTTACCCGGTACCAGAACTAGGGTATCTCCTGCACTAAGCGTAATATTTCCCAAGCCACCTTCTAAACGCTCATGCCCCCGACGAATGGCTACGACAACGGCATCAAAACGGTCACGAAAGCGACTGGTTTTAAGCGTTTTATTGCAAAAGGTCGCGGATGTACTGACGACGACTTCGACAAAGCTTTGCCCATTGAGATGGTGCTGACCGAACAAGGTTAATCCTTGTATCTCCTGTAGCGTCGCAACGCTTTCGATATCACCACAGAAAAGTAGTCGATCATTCGCATTTAGGATAAAGTCCGGATCGACTGAAGGCATGGTCTTATCATCTCGGATCACTTCGGCAAGGAACAATTTACGCAACGCTCGTAAATTATTCTGCGTAATACTCCGTCCCACCAATGGTGATCCTGGCTCCACCCTTGCTTCAAGAAAATACGGCAAGTCATCTTGCGATTGATCGTCGTAATTCGGCAATAGATAACTGAGAGGGATCAGGATCAACATACCGCCAACCAATACCGATAAACCGATCATTGTTGGAGTAAAAAAACCTAAACTTGGTAAACCGGCATCTTCAACAAAACTATTTATGATCAGGTTTGTTGATGTACCTATCAATGTTAACGTGCCACCTAAGATCGCTGCATAAGAAAGCGGGATCAACAGCTTAGAGGGTGCATGTTGTTGATTACGCTTGATTGCTCCAATAAGAGAAACCACAACTGCGGTATTGTTGGTAAATGACGAAAGTAGCGCCGTAGACACGCCCATTTTTGCCACGACTAAACCTAGTCTCCCAGTAGAAAGACTACGGCTAACCCAACTAATCAGTAGCGTTTTCTCTAGGGCACAAGAGGCTAAAACTAATAACACGAGAGTCAATAATGACGAATTGGTGAAGTTAGTCGCGACATCTTTCAGTTCTATCATGCCAGCCATAAAAGCAATAAATGCTGCTCCAGCAAAAATAGAACTGGGTTTAAGACGAGTAGCTACAAGACATGTCACGATGCCAAGTAAGATAGCCAACACAAATCCTTGTTGCCACATACCGCTTCCCTACTTCACCAAACTCTGGCGACTACTTAAATAATTGACCGATGTCTTTCGCATCCCAATGAGGAAAATGCTTACGAATCAGTGCATTTAGCTCTACTTCAAACACAGAGAAGTCACCCACTTTTTGCTCTATCTGGCTTAAGCTCTTACGAACCAAGCCAGCGCCTACCGTCACGTTAGTTAAACGGTCAATCACCACAAAGCCACCGGTATCCTGGCAGTCGTTATAATGATCAAGTGCTACGGACTCGGTTAGGCTCCATTCACACAAGCCAATACCATTTAATGGCAATTCAACCGCGTTATGTGACGAGAGATTATTGATGTCGTATTGATGACGAATCGCTTCAACTCGCCCAACAGTCTTCTTACCTGCTATCTTGATGTCATACTCACGACCTGGCTGTAATGGCTGCTCTGTCATCCATACCACATCAGCGAGTAAGTGGTTACTTGATGTCACTTGAGCGCCATTAAGTACTAATAGATCACCGCGACTAATATCAATTTCATCTTCTAAGGTAAGAGTAACTGCTTGACCAGAGTGAGCGGTTTGTAAATCCCCATCAAAAGTGACAATACGCGCCACTTTCGACGACTTACCTGACGGTAAAGATTGCACCGCATCACCGACACTGACAGTACCTGACGCAATAGTGCCAGCAAAACCACGAAAATCGAGATTCGGGCGATTAACGTATTGAACTGGGAAGCGGAATTCTCCCGCATCTTTTTCTTGGTCTACATCCACGCTTTCTAAAATATCTAGCAATGGTTTGCCTTCGAACCAACTCATATTCGAGCTAGGATCTACGACGTTATCGCCTTCTAAAGCAGACAATGGCAGAATTTGGATATCAATTTCACCATAAAGGTTTTTCGAGAACTCGAGATACTCATCGCGGATTTGTTCAAAGCGATCTTGTGAGTAATCAACGAGATCCATTTTATTCACTGCAACGACAAAATGCTTCAAACCCAGCAAGTTCGCAATAAATGAGTGACGACGAGTTTGATCCAATACACCTTTACGTGCATCAATCAAGATCACCGCCAGATCACAGGTAGAAGCACCTGTTGCCATATTACGAGTGTATTGCTCATGTCCTGGCGTATCTGAAATGATAAATTTACGTTTTTGCGTAGAAAAATAACGATACGCCACATCAATGGTGATGCCTTGCTCACGCTCAGCTTGCAAACCATCAACCAACAAGGCTAAATCAGGGCGCTCACCAGTGGTGCCAACACGTTGGCTATCAGAATGAACTGCAGCTAGTTGATCTTCATAAATTTGTTTTGAGTCATGGAGCAAGCGACCGATCAAAGTGCTCTTACCATCATCTACTGAACCACAAGTTAGGAATCTAAGTAATGACTTGTATTGGTGTTGTGTTAGGTACCCTTCAATACCTAACTCAGCTAATTGGGCTTCTACTTCACTGTTCATCTTGTCTATCCTTAATCCCTAGAAATAACCCTGGCGCTTTTTCAGCTCCATCGATCCAGACTGATCGTGATCGATCGCGCGACCTTGGCGTTCACTCGAGGTGGCGACCAACATCTCTTCAATAATACCGGTTAAGGTGTTGGCTTCTGATTCAACGGCACCAGTTAGTGGGTAGCAACCAAGCGTGCGGAAACGAACGCTTTTCTCTTCAATCACTTCACCAGGTTGCAGCTCCATACGCTCGTCATCTACCATGATCAGCATGCCATCGCGATCTACGACAGGGCGTTTTTCTGCCAAATAAAGCGGCACAATTTCAATGTTTTCAAGATAGATGTATTGCCAGATATCAAGCTCAGTCCAATTCGACAGTGGAAATACTCGAATACTTTCGCCTTTATTGATTTGACCGTTATAAGTTTTCCACAGTTCAGGGCGTTGATTCTTAGGATCCCAGGTATGGTTTTTGTCACGAAATGAGTAGATACGTTCTTTCGCTCGTGACTTTTCCTCATCACGGCGAGCGCCACCAAAGGCGGCATCAAAGCCGTATTTATTAAGTGCTTGCTTTAAACCTTGGGTTTTCATGATGTCGGTATGCTTAGATGAACCATGAACGAATGGGTTACAACCCATGGCTAGACCTTCTGGGTTCTTATGTACCAAAAGCTCAAAACCATATTTTTCCGCTGTTTTATCGCGGAACTCGATCATCTGTTTAAATTTCCAGTCGGTATCTACATGCAATAGCGGGAAAGGAATTTTTCCTGGATAAAATGCTTTCCTTGCTAAATGCAACATTACCGATGAGTCTTTCCCGATGGAGTACATCATCACCGGGTTATCAAACTCCGCCGCGACTTCACGAATAATGTGAATACTCTCAGCTTCTAACTGCTTAAGGTGAGTTAAACGTTCTTGGTCCATGTTGGTGCTTCCTTTGCGGCTCTTACGAGCATTTCGGCTAATCTTTATCTCTATGCGTAATGACGTTGCGCGACTTTCTTCTGTAAAGAGGTCTGTTGCGAAGTGGCATTATCATCTTGATTGAACCACTGTAATTTTTCTGCTAACGCAACAACTTCGCCAATCACTATCAAGGATGGTGATTCAGCATCTTGCGCTAACTTAGCTAACTCAGAGAGCTGCCCTTTAAATACTTTTTGGCAGACTTGTGTACCACGCTCAATAATGGCGATAGGGGTGTTTGGCTGACGACCATGATTGATTAATTGCTGCTGGATGTAGTCAGATTTCATCAAGCCCATATAAATGACTAGGGTTTGATTTCCACGTGCTAACGTCGACCAATCCATGTCATCACTTTCCGCTTTTAAATGACCGGTAATAAACATTGCAGTTTGGGCGTAATCACGGTGAGTTAATGGGATACCTGCATAAGCGGTTGCCCCTGCTGCCGCAGTAATACCGGGAATCACTTGAAAGCTCACTCCGGCATCGGCTAACACTTCAAGCTCTTCTCCACCACGCCCAAAAACAAATGGATCGCCGCCTTTAATCCGAACAACTCGATGCCCTTGCTTGGCAAAATCAACCAACAGTTGATTGGTTTTTTCTTGGGAAACACTGTGATGACCGGCACGTTTGCCGACACAAACTAAAATGGTGTCATCTGGAATAAGAGCTAGAATGTCATCAGAGACAAGATAGTCGTAGAGCACAACATCCGCTTGTTGAATAAAGCTCAGAGCTTTGATGGTGAGTAACTCGGCATCCCCTGGACCAGCACCAACAAGGGCAACTTCGCCATGTTGAAGCTGACTCTTCGCAGCAAAGCTAGCTCGATGAGTTATTATTGGTGTTGTTCGTAAGTGATTCAGAGGAAACTGAGATACTGTATCATTGCTCGCCATTTGATCATTCCTTCCATGTGAATGATTGCATTATGGCCTTCTCAGCATATTACCTGAAATTCTAAAATTTCATTTTTTATATCAATTAATGATAAGGGACAAAAATAGGCATCGATTGAACAAACAGCATTTCTGAGAATTCACCAACAGAACTACATTTATCAGTCGCTCAATATCACACTTTGCGATGTGACAAAATCATTGTTGCATAAACTTTTGTTACATTACACTCGTTAAAACTAACGCTATTGGAGCAAAACAAAAATGAAAGTAGCAGTGAAACCCTTAACCCTCGCTGTACTCGGTGGCATGTTAACCATGGCAGGTCCTGCAATGGCTGATACGCTCAAACTTCGTATCATTGAAACCACAGATATCCACACCAACGTGATGGATCATGACTATTACAAAGATGCTGCGTCGGAGAAGATCGGTCTTACCCGCACCGCTACTCTTGTTAAACAGGCTCGAGCTGAAGTTGAAAATAGCGTGTTAGTTGATAATGGTGACTTGATCCAAGGTAGTCCTATGGGTGACTACATGGCGGAAAAAGGCATCGAAGCTGGCGAAGTCCACCCTGTTTATAAAGCAATGAACCAGCTTAACTATGATGTTGGCAACATTGGTAACCACGAATTTAACTATGGTTTAGAGTTCCTAGCAGAAACGCTAAATGACGCAAATTTCCCATACGTTAGTGCTAACGTGTTTGATAAAGAAACTGGTGAGCACTACTTTAAACCTTACATCATCAAAACTCATACATTCAAAGATGCCGATGGTGCGGAACACCAAATCAAAGTGGGTTACATCGGTTTTGTGCCACCACAAATCATGGTTTGGGATAAGAAGAACCTAGAAGGTAAAGTCTTCGCTAAAGATATCAAAGAGTCGGCAGAAGAGCTTGTACCTCAAATGAAAGCTGAAGGCGCTGACGTTATTGTAGCCATCCCTCACTCTGGTGTCGCTTCTGAAGCATACAAGCAAGGTGCGGAAAACTCGACTTACTACCTATCAGAAGTTGAAGGCATCGATGCCATCGCATTTGGTCACTCACACGCGGTATTCCCAGGTAAAGGTTTTGACAACATTCCTGGTATCGACAACCAAAACGGTACCATCAATGGCGTTGCAGCCGTGATGCCTGGTCGTTGGGGTAGCCATGTTGGAGTTATCGATCTTCAGCTTGAGCAAAAAGACGGTAACTGGGAAGTGACATCTGGTAAGACGGAAGCTCGTCCTATTTATGACGGCGTCAACAAAAAATCATTAGCAAAAGCTGACCCAGCTATAGTGCAAGCATTGGAAGCGGACCACAAAGCAACACGTGAATTTGTTAACCAACCAATTGGTAAAGCAAACGACGTAATGTACAGCTTCCTATCACTGGTACAAGATGATCCAACCGTGCAAATCGTTAACCTTGCACAACAAGATTACGTGGAACGCTTTATTCAAGGTGACCCAGATCTAGCGGATATCCCAGTTCTTTCTGCGGCTGCACCATTTAAAGCCGGTGGTCGTAAAAATGACCCAGCGAACTTCACCGAAGTTGAATCGGGTCAACTAACCTTCCGTAACGCCGCAGATCTTTACCTTTATCCAAATACACTTGTCGCACTTAAAATGACAGGTAACGAAGTTAAAGAGTGGCTAGAGTGTTCAGCAGGTCAATTCAACCAAGTTGACGTAAATAGTACCGAACCTCAATCACTGATTAACTGGGATGGATTCCGTACTTACAACTTCGACGTAATTGATGGCGTAAACTACCAAATCGACATTACTCAACCTGCAAAATACGATGGTAACTGTAAAGTGGTTAACCCTGAAGCGGCGCGTATCATTGGTTTAACTTATCAAGGTAAGCCAATCGATATGAAGAAAGACTTTATTATTGCTACTAACAACTACCGTGCCTACAGCAACAAGTTCCCTGGTACAGGTAGCGAGCATATTGCATTCGATTCTCCAGATGAAAACCGCTCTGTGGTTGCAGCTTACATCTCTCGCGTAAGCAAAGAGAAAGGCGAAGTTACGCCAAGCGCAGATAACAACTGGACATTTGCACCAATCAAAGCCGATAAAGCGTTAGATATTCGTTTTGAAACCTCTCCGAGCGAAAAAGCGGCGCAGTTTGTAAAAGACAAAGGGCAATATCCGATGAAGCAAGTTGCAACGGATGACCTTGGTTTTGCAGTTTATCAAATTGATCTACAAAAATAATACCTTGCCATGATCCTATACCTAGACAACTTAAAGTTTCAGGTAGGAGGCTAGTGGGAAAGGAATCTGAGCATAGTGATCCTATGTTCTGAGGTTCTCGAGTGCTAGTCAACACCGCTGTAACTTCAAGTCGCAAGGGTATAGGTGTTAATATCGAGCCGCTATAGATTTATAGCGGCTTTTTTGATGAGGAGAAACCATGGCTACAAGATTTACACATTACTTATCACAACACGGCTTCTCTTCTAGTGAGATCAGCGAATTATCTCAACTCGCCAAACCTCTAGAACTACCAACCCGCCATATATTGATTGAACAAGGTGCCAACTCCGACAGTTTCTTTTTTGTTTTGGATGGTTTGTGCCATGCCAGTTACCTAACTGAGCAAGGCAAAGAATACAGTAAGGAGTTTTACTGGGAGCTCGACTGGATAATCGGCTTTGAAAGTCTAATAAAACAGCAGCCCTCGGCTTTTTTGCTCGAAACACTCACGCCATGTCACTTACTCTGCTTACCGCTGGCGACATTACAACAGTGGCGAGATAGCAACCATCCCACCTACCTCAAGCTAGTTGAAACTCAGCTAATGAATAAGGAAAATAAGGAACGCTTTATGTTGCTGTATAGTGCAGAACAGCGCTACCAACTATTTTGCCAACACTTTTCAGATCTTGAACAGCGCCTTACTGATTACCAAATCGCAGCCTATTTAGGCATTTCTCCGGTCAGTCTGAGCCGGATTAAAAATAGAGCTGCCGAATAACATTTGTTAATGCTGACAGCGATGAAACTTGTTAACTTTGAGCCAAACCTATTACGATAGTTAAATTATGATCAATTGGAAGCTCATCTCTTTTCCCCAATTAACCAATATTGAGTTATATCAGCTACTGAAACTACGAGTTGATGTATTCGTGGTCGAACAAACTTGCCCTTATCCAGAATTAGATGGTAATGACACGCTTGATGGTGTCTATCATCTACTTGGTTACCAAGGAGAGACTCTAGTCGCTTGTGCGCGCTTGTTACAAAAAGGAATAACCTATCCTTGCGCAAGTATTGGACGAGTTGCCACCTTGAAAGATGCGCGTGGCGGTGGCTTAGGTCATCAATTACTTAAACAGGCGATAAACGAGTGTAATAAGCTGTGGCCTAAGCAAAATATTGAGATTGGTGCGCAGCAACATCTCAAAGCTTTCTATCAACAACATGGTTTTGTACAAACCACCGATATGTACCTAGAAGACGACATTCCGCACATCGATATGCTGCGGGAGGATATCTAGTGGCGTGGTCAGTAACCACTGTCGCAATTGTGCTATTAGTTGTCGGTAATTTAGCTGCCTCACTTTCAGACGTAGCGGTAAAACTGCTTGAGGGCGAAATTACTTCATTTCAATATGTATTTGTTCGCCAGTCGCTTTCTGTTCTGTTGCTACTGCCATTCTGGCTTAAACTGCCCTCTTCGCAGCGGGTACTAACCGCGCCAGTGGTGATTAGCATACGAGCTCTACTGATAATGGTTGGTAGTAGCTGCATGATGGTAGCAATCACTCACTTACCATTGGCAACAGCAAACGCGGTGTTTTATGCCGCCCCCTTGATCATGTTGCCACTTTCAGTTTGGCTACTAAAAGAAACACCTCCACTGGCTAAAGTAGTCGCAACTCTCATCGGTTTTACTGGTGTGTTGCTGGTTCTGCGCCCCTCTCAGTTTCACTGGGCAGCATGGTTTGCGCTTGGAACAGCAACAACGTTAGCCATTTTCAATATTCTTGCGCGTAAGCTACCGCAAAACCAACCCGTCATTACTACACTATTTTGGACATCAGTCATGACAGTGCCAATATCAGGGGGGCTCGCAGTATTACACTGGCAACCAATGAATTGGCAACAAGTAGCACTAGTCACAATGAGCGCAAGCTTAATATTGATCTATAACGGGTTAGCGGTCATTGCCTACAAAAAAGTACCCGCTGGGCAAATTGCACTTGCAGAGTATTCCGGTTTGGTATTTGTTGCCGCAATCGGTATTTGGGGATTCGATGAAATTCCTGACAGCTTAACTGCGCTAGGAATTATTTTGATTATCTTGCCGCTGTTACCCTATCGAGATGTGCTCCAGCGGCGAAAAGGAATTAAGTAAGCGATCACTTACTTTTAGTAAAACTACCGCTAGAGTTGCGGTAAAACATGACAGATTTAGAAGAACTCTTAAGCTGTAAGATGTCAAGATTACCGTCATCTTTGATCTTAAAGCGTACAAGTTGCCCGACCTTTATTTGGCTCAGTGGTTTATCACTGCCTTCTACTTTGACCAATGCATTCAAATCAACCATTGGTAGATTATTAGCACGAAATACCTGCGCCAACGTATCTCCTGATTTGACTTGATATTCTTTCCATTGTTCTGATTGAAGAGGCTGAATTTTCGGCTCTCCTTGCTCGCTCAAACTTTGTGTATTGACCTCAACGGCAACACGTTGTGCCTCTAGCACATCTGGCTGCTTATCTACCTCAGGAAAAGGAATCAATACCAACAACAGAACGATTGGCACCAATATCAACAAGGTACGCTGGTGCAATTTGGGTAACTGATTCCATCGGTTCTGTGCATTTCGCTTAAACTTGATCCAATCAAAGGCTAACATCTTGCTCTTGGCCAATTGAATGTAATCGACTTGCTGTGACTTTTTCTTACGGCGATTCATTGCAACGCGTCTCCAAACTGCTCTAATGCTAAGTATAAAAACCTAGATGCGTCGAGTATAGGAAATTTCGTCAATGAAAGTAATGCTCAGGTCAAATCTCACACTTTCCCCTAAAAACTAAGACTTATCTCTCACTCTGTTAGTTAGTAAACAATCTCATAGAGCCGACGTTTCATCCTAAAGCTAATACTGGTATCCTTTAGTTCTTTCGACACCCATAAAAAGAGAGACTCCATGTCTGAAGTTAAATTTGAAACTGTAGAACAAAAAGCAAGCTACGGTATTGGTCTACAGATGGGTCAGCAACTTGCTGGCGCTGGTCTTGAAGGTCTAAATGTTGCTGCAATCGCGGCTGGTATCGCAACGGCACTTACTGGTGATATGCCAGTAATCGAAATCGATGAGATCAACGAAGCTCTTCAAGAAATGCAAATGCGTGCAGAAGAAGTTCGTCAAGAAGCGGCAAAAGCTGCGGCAGCAGACGGTGAAGTTTACCTAAAAGACAACGCACTTCGTCCAGAAGTGACTGTACTTGAGTCTGGTCTACAGTACGAAATCATCACTGAAGGTACGGGTGAAATTCCAACATCTGACAAGCAAGTACGTGTGCACTACCACGGTGAGCTAACTGACGGAACCGTATTTGACAGCTCTGTGTCTCGCGGTCAACCAACAGAATTCCCAGTAACTGGCGTGATCAAAGGTTGGGTTGAAGCGCTTCAACTAATGCCAGTTGGTTCAAAGTGGAAACTTTACATCCCTCAAGACCTTGCATACGGCGAGCGTGGTGCAGGTGCTGCGATTCCTCCTTTCGCAGCGTTAGTCTTCGAAGTGGAACTACTTGATATCCTATAATTGCGTTTATAGCGATTAATTTGAAAGCGGCGCTCTGCGCCGTTTTTTTTTCGCTATTCTATAAGAACGACTAAAAAGCAGAAAAGGAAACCTGTTGTGAAGAAAACTCTTGTTTGCTCAATTTTAATGTTAGCGAGTAGCTCTACTCTCGCCTTCGGGGATTTAACTAAAGACAGCGGTCTTAGTAAAGGCTTAACAGATATGGTAAGCGATAATATCAGTTCGTCAGCGACGACATCGCCACTAACAAGCCTGCTCAGTGATCAACTACCTGTTTCGCCAGATCAAGCAACTGCAGGGGCGGGAGCACTACTATCTTTAGCTGGAAATCAACTGCCAGGTCAATACAGCAACGAACTCCAGTCAATGATACCAGGTATGGATAAACTGGGTGGCGCATCGAATCTTCTTGGTGGTCTAGGGGGGATTGAAAACTTTGCGGCAGTACAGAATGCTTTTAGCCAAGTTGGTTTAGACCCATCAATGATTAGTCAGTTCGCACCATTGATTCTGCAATACCTTGGCGATGGTGGGGCAAGTGAAGGCTTACTTGGCTCTTTGAGTAATCTTTGGATGCCAAAAAGTTAAGTGCGGTAATACTCATGATTTAGCGCTAACAAATTTAAGACACAAAAAAGCCGAGCTATTGCTCGGCTTTTTCTGTTCTTTCGAACCTGATTACTCAGCAGCAGTTTCAGCAGCTGGGCGATCAACAAGCTCAATGTAAGCCATTGGAGCTTTGTCACCAGCACGGAAGCCAGCTTTTAGGATACGTGTGTAGCCGCCTTGGCGAGCTGCAAAACGTGGACCTAATTCGTTGAATAGTTTTGCAACGATCTCGTTATCACGAGTGCGTGCAAATGCTAGACGACGGTTAGCAACGCTGTCTGTCTTAGCTAGTGTAATCAAAGGCTCAACTACGCGACGTAGCTCTTTTGCTTTTGGCAAAGTAGTCTTGATAACTTCATGACGTACTAGAGAGCTAGCCATGTTGCTAAACATCGCTTTACGATGTGAGCTATTGCGGTTGAGTTGACGACCACTCTTACGATGGCGCATGACCTAATCCTTCTAACTAGTATCGATTAATCTTCAGCGATAGACGCTGGTGGCCAATTTTCTAGGCGCATGCCCAGAGAAAGACCACGTGATGCAAGTACGTCTTTAATCTCAGTAAGAGATTTTTTACCAAGGTTAGGCGTTTTAAGTAGCTCAACCTCAGTACGCTGTACAAGATCACCGATGTAGTGAATCGCTTCTGCTTTCAAACAGTTAGCAGAGCGAACTGTTAGTTCAAGATCGTCTACAGGACGCAGTAGGATCGGATCGAATTCTGGCTTCTCTTCCTTCTCCTCAGGTACACGTACATCACGAAGATCTACGAACGCATCAAGTTGTTCAGCTAGGATAGTAGCTGCACGACGAATTGCTTCCTCAGGATCAAGAGTACCGTTCGTTTCCATATCGATTACAAGCTTGTCTAAGTCTGTACGTTGCTCTACACGAGCCGCGTCAACAGAATAGGCAATCTTGTCTACTGGACTGTAAGTTGCATCAACCAGTAGGCGACCAATTGGACGCTCATCTTCTTCGGTATGGATACGAGCAGAAGCAGGAACATAACCGCGACCACGTTCAACTTTGATACGCATAGCGATCTCAGCATTGTCATCTGTAAGATGACAAATAACGTGTTCTTGGTTAACGATCTCTACATCACCATCATGGGTGATGTCACCTGCAACCACAGGGCCCGAGCCTGATTTATTCAGCGTAATAAACACTTCATCTTTGCCTTCAGCAACGCGAACAGCAAGACCTTTAAGGTTAAGTAGGATTTCAAGAATATCTTCTTGAACGCCTTCTTTAGTGCTGTACTCGTGTAGAACGCCTTCAATCTCTACTTCTGTTACCGCACAACCCGGCATAGAAGATAGAAGAATACGGCGAAGTGCATTACCAAGAGTGTGACCGAAGCCACGCTCTAACGGCTCAAGAGTTACTTTTGCATGAGTCGTGCTGATTTGTTCGATGTCAACAAGACGTGGCTTAAGAAATTCTGTTACAGAACCCTGCATTGTGTCCTCTCTTTAGTTTAACCTTACTTAGAGTAAAGCTCGACGATCAATTGTTCGTTGATGTCAGCTGACAGATCAGAACGCTCAGGCTTACGCTTGAATGTACCTTCCATCTTGCCGCCATCTACTTCAATCCAAGTTGGTTTTTCGCGTTGTTCCGCAACTTCTAGAGCTGCTTTAATGCGAGATTGCTGTTTAGCTTTCTCACGAATAGAAACAACGTCGTTAGCCGCTACTTTGAAAGAAGGAACGTTTACAACTTTACCGTTTACTAGGATAGCTTTGTGGCTTACTAGCTGACGAGATTCAGCGCGAGTTGCACCAAAGCCCATGCGGTAAACTACGTTATCAAGACGACCTTCAAGAAGCTGAAGCAGGTTTTCACCTGTGTTGCCTTTAAGGCGAGCAGCTTCTTTGTAGTAGTTACGGAATTGTTTTTCTAGAACGCCGTACATACGACGAACTTTCTGCTTCTCACGAAGCTGAACGCCGTACTCAGATAGACGACCGCGACGAGCGCCGTGTACACCTGGTGCGTTATCAATTTTACACTTGGTATCGATCGCGCGAACACCAGACTTAAGAAATAAGTCAGTGCCTTCACGACGGCTAAGCTTCAGCTTAGGACCCAAATATCTTGCCATGATTCTTCTCCAATAGTCCTAGAAACGTTATACGCGACGTTTCTTAGGTGGACGACAACCGTTATGAGGAATTGGTGTCGCATCAACGATGTTCGTGATACGGAAACCAGCAGCGTTCAGTGCGCGAACAGTAGATTCACGACCTGGACCTGGACCTTTAACCATAACTTCTAAGTTCTTTAGACCGTATTCTTTAGCCATTTCAGCACAACGCTCAGCAGCAACTTGTGCAGCGAACGGAGTTGACTTACGAGAACCACGGAAACCTGAACCACCTGCAGTAGCCCAAGCTAGTGCATTACCTTGACGGTCAGTAATGGTAACGATTGTGTTATTAAAAGAAGCATGGATGTGCGCAACGCCATCCGCAACTTGTTTGCGAACGCGCTTACGCGCGCGTGTTGGTTGTTTAGCCATTGTACTCTACCTTCCCGACTATTTCTTGATCGGCTTACGCGGACCCTTGCGGGTGCGAGCGTTGGTTTTAGTACGCTGTCCACGTAGTGGTAGACTGCGACGATGACGAAGACCGCGGTAACAACCAAGGTCCATGAGACGCTTGATGTTCATCGATACTTCACGACGTAGATCACCTTCTACAGTGTATTTAGCTACACCATCACGCAGTTGATCGATCTGTTCTTCAGATAGTTCACTGATCTTAACATCTTCAGCAATACTCACGTCAGCTAGAATAGCTTGAGAACGAGTCTTACCGATGCCGTAAATCGCAGTTAATGCGATTACAGCGTGTTTATGATCAGGAATGTTAATGCCTGCTATACGGGCCATTATTCACTCCATAGTGTTTCTTAAAAGAATTAGCCGCAGCAAAGCCCGTTTCGGATACGCTGCGGAACGCTACTTCTTTTGCACGCAAAAGGTAGGCCGAGAAATATACTCGACACTACCTTACATTTCAAGTAAAAATTTCTACTGATTAGCCTTGGCGCTGTTTGTGCTTTGGCTCACTGCAAATCACGCGAACGACACCGTTACGCTTGATTACTTTACAGTTACGGCAGATTTTTTTAACGGAAGCACGAACTTTCATTGCTAAACTCCGTAAATGAAATCTGATACTACCGCCGAATTAACGGCCATAGCCTTTCAGATTCGCTTTCTTCAACACAGAATCATACTGTTGGGACATCAGATGAGTCTGTACCTGTGCCATAAAATCCATGATTACTACCACTACGATTAGTAGTGAAGTACCGCCGAAGTAGAAACGTACGTTCCACGCGACCATCATGAACTCTGGGATCAGACAGATAAAGGTAATATACATCGCACCCGCTAGGGTTAGTCGAGTCATCACTTTATCTATATATTTCGCTGTCTGTTCACCTGGGCGGATACCGGGCACGAATGCACCAGACTTCTTCAAGTTATCTGCAGTTTCACGTGGGTTAAACACCAACGCTGTATAGAAAAAACAGAAGAAGATAATTGCTGCTGCATAAAGCATTACATACAGAGGTTGACCAGGGCTTAGAGCCAAAGACACGTCAGTTAACCAACCGAACGCGCTGCTCTCGCCATTCTGACCAAACCATTGCGCCAATGTTCCAGGGAACAGGATAATGCTTGATGCGAAGATTGCTGGTATTACACCCGCCATATTAATTTTAAGTGGCAAGTGAGTACTTTGTGCAGCAAATACTTTACGACCTTGCTGACGCTTCGCATAGTTAACGACGATACGACGTTGACCACGCTCCATGAAAACAACGAAGTAGATGACTGCAAAAGCAAGTACACCAATCAACAGCAGAAGAAGTACATGCAGTTCACCTTGACGCGCTTGCTCGATTGTTTGACCGATTGCCGAAGGCAATCCAGCAACAATACCTGCAAAGATCAGTACCGAAATACCGTTTCCAATTCCGCGCTCTGTAATTTGTTCACCTAACCACATCAAAAACATGGTACCGGTTACTAAACTTACGGTAGCAATTAGCGTAAACATGGTTTGGTTGATAACAACCAGATTATCGACCATGTTTGGTAGGCCAGTTGCAATACCAATAGCTTGGAATGTTGCAAGTACAAGCGTGCCGTAGCGTGTGTATTGGCTTATCTTACGACGGCCTGCTTCACCCTCTTTTTTGAGTTCAGCTAACGCTGGGTGTACTACAGTTAGCAATTGGACAACAATTGACGCCGAAATATACGGCATGATGCCCAATGCTAATATAGATGCACGCTCAAGAGCACCACCGGAGAACATGTTAAACATTTCAACGATGGTACCTTTTTGCTGGTCGAACAAATCGGCAAGTACAGCTGCGTCAATACCAGGGATTGGCACGAAGGACCCTGCGCGGAATACCAAAAGAGCACCTAATACAAATAATAGGCGCGACTTTAACTCCGCCAATCCATTTTTCGCACTACTAAAATCTTGTCCTGGTTTTTTAGCCATCTGTACCTTTCCTTCGAAGATTAATCTTCTACTTTACCGCCTGCAGCTTCGATCGCAGCTTTAGCACCTTTAGTCACACGTAGACCTTTAACAGTCATTGATTTGCTAATTTCACCAGAAAGAACGATTTTTACAAATTCGATGTTCTTAGTGATAACGTTAGCAGCTTTCAAGCTGTTTAGATCTACTACGTCACCTTCGATTTTCGCTAGCTCAGCTAGACGAACTTCAGCAGACACTAGGCTCTTACGAGAAGTGAAGCCGAACTTAGGTAGACGCTGTTTCAAAGGCATTTGACCGCCTTCAAAACCTGGACGGACAGAACCGCCAGAACGTGACTTTTGGCCTTTATGACCGCGGCCGCCAGTTTTACCCAGGCCAGAACCGATACCACGACCTACACGCTTCGGAGAAGTTTTCGAGCCAGCAGCCGGTGATAGAGTATTCAAACGCATTCTGATTACTCCTCAACTTTAACCATGTAGTAAACCTTGTTGACCATACCGCGCACGCACGGAGTATCTTCAAGTTCTACTGTGTGGTTGATTTTACGAAGGCCTAATCCGCGCAAAGTAGCTTTGTGCTTTGGCAGACGACCAATTGAGCTTTTAGTTTGAGTTACTTTAATAGTTGCCATCGTGTTCTTACTCCGAAATAGATTCAACAGTTAGACCACGCTTAGCAGCAACCATTTCTGGTGACTTAACGCTAGCTAATGCATCGATCGTCGCGCGAACGGTATTGATCGGGTTCGTAGAACCGTATGCTTTAGAAAGAACGTTATGTACACCAGCAACTTCAAGTACTGCACGCATCGCACCACCGGCGATAACACCCGTACCTTCTGCAGCTGGCTGCATGTAAACTTTAGAGCCCGAATGGCGACCTTTCACTGGATGGTGAAGAGTACCTTCGTTTAGCGCGATAGTAGTCATGTTACGACGCGCTTTTTCCATTGCTTTTTGAATCGCTGCAGGTACTTCACGTGCTTTGCCGTAACCGAAACCTACGCGACCATTACCGTCACCAACTACTGTTAGTGCAGTAAAGCTCATGATTCGACCACCTTTAACCGTTTTAGAAACACGGTTAACTGCGATTAGCTTTTCTTGCAAATCATTCGCTTGAACTTGTTGTTCTTTAGCCATCTTCCAACCCTACCTTAGAATTTCAGACCAGCTTCGCGAGCAGATTCTGCTAGCGCCGCTACTCGACCGTGGTATTGGAAACCAGAACGATCAAATGCAACTGAAGTTACGCCTTTTTCAAGAGCGCGCTCAGCAACAGCTTTACCTACTGCTTTAGCTGCATCGATGTTACCAGAGTATTTCACTTGCTCACGGATCGCGTTTTCTACAGTAGAAGCAGCTGCGATAACCTCAGAGCCGTTTGCCGCGATAACTTGTGCGTAAACATGGCGAGGAGTACGGTGTACTACCAAGCGAGTTGCGCCAAGTTCTGCAATCTTACGACGTGCGCGTGTAGCACGACGGATGCGAGATGCTTTCTTATCCATAGTGTTACCTTACTTCTTCTTAGCTTCTTTGGTACGCACATTTTCATCTGCGTAACGAACACCTTTACCTTTATAAGGCTCAGGGCGACGGTAAGAACGAATATCAGCCGCAACTTGACCAACTACTTGCTTATCACAGCCAGTAATAATGATTTCAGTTTGACTTGGACATTCTGCTGTAATACCTGCTGGCAACTCGTGCTCAACAGGGTGAGAGAAGCCTAGTGTTAGACCTACAGCGTTGCCTTTAATAGCAGCACGGTAACCAACACCTTTTAAAGTTAGCTTCTTCACAAAGCCTTCAGTCACACCGACAACCATGTTGTTAACTAGTGCACGAGCAGTACCTGCTTGTGCCCATGCGTTTACAACACCATCTTTAGGACCGAAAGTAAGGTTGTTTTCTTCCTGAGCGATAACTACAGCGTTGTTTAGAACGCGAGTCAGTTCGCCTTTAGCACCTTTTACAGTAACTTCTTGGCCGTTTAGTTTCACCTCTACGCCAGCTGGAATAGCGACAGGTGCTTTAGCAACACGAGACATATCCTACTCCTTACGCTACGTAACAGATGATTTCACCGCCAAGACCTGCTTTACGGGCAGCACGGTCTGACATCAGACCCTTGGAAGTAGAAACAATCGCAACACCAAGACCACCCATTACAGAAGGAAGTTGATCTTTCTTCTTGTAAACACGTAGGCCTGGACGAGAAACACGCTTAAGTTGCTCGATTACTGGTTTCGCTTGGAAGTACTTAAGAGTAACTTCTAGCTCAGGTTTTGCTTCGCCTTCAACAGCGAAGTCAACGATGTAACCTTCAGCTTTCAGTAGTGCAGCGATTGCAACTTTAAGCTTTGAAGAAGGCATTTTTACAGCAACTTTATTTGCTGCCTGACCGTTACGAACGCGGGTCAGCATATCCGAAATCGGATCTTGCATGCTCATATGATTTACTCCAAATGATTAAGTAGCAATTACCAGCTAGCCTTACGAAGACCCGGAATCTCGCCTTTCATGCAAGCTTCACGAACCTTAATACGGCTTAAACCGAACTTACGTAGGTAACCGTGTGGACGACCAGTTTGGTTGCAACGGTTGCGCTGACGTGATGCACTTGAATCACGTGGAAGAGCTTGCAGTTTAAGAACTGCGTTCCAACGATCTTCTTCTGATGCGTTTACATCGCTAATGATAGCTTTAAGCGCAGCACGCTTTTCAGCGAACTTAGCAACAAGCTTTGCACGTTTAACTTCACGTGCTTTCATTGAATTTTTAGCCATAACAGTAACCCTTCACCTTACTTACGGAATGGGAAGTTAAAGGCAGCCAGCAGAGCGCGGCCTTCCTCATCGGAACCAGCAGACGTCGTGATAGTAATATCAAGACCGCGGACACGATCAACTTTATCAAAGTCGATTTCCGGGAAGATGATTTGCTCGCGAACGCCCATGCTGTAGTTACCGCGTCCGTCAAAAGACTTAGCGCTAACACCACGGAAGTCACGTACACGTGGAAGAGCGATGTTAATCAAACGCTCCAGAAAATCCCACATACGTTCGCCACGCAAGGTTACTTTACAACCGATTGGGTAGCCTTCACGAATTTTGAAACCTGCAACAGATTTACGCGCTTTAGTGATAAGAGGCTTTTGACCAGAGATCGTAGCCATATCAGCTGCTGCGTTTTCTAGCAGTTTCTTGTCGTTGATTGCTTCACCAACACCCATGTTAAGGGTGATTTTTTCGATTCTAGGGACTTGCATGACGCTTGTGTAGCTAAACTGTTTGGCCAGTTCAGCGACTACAGACGACTTGTAGTAATCATGCAGTTTCGCCATAGTAGAACTCCAAATTACTTAATTGTTTCACCGTTTGATTTGAAGAAACGTAATTTCTTACCTTCTTCGAAACGGAAACCGATACGGTCCGCTTTACCAGTAGCTGCGTTGAAGATCGCAATGTTAGATGCGTCAATAGCTGCTTCTTGCTCAACAATACCACCTTGGATACCTAGAGCTGGAACAGGTTTTTGATGCTTCTTAACTAGATTGATACCTTCTACGATAACTTTACCAGTTGTCAGAACCTTAGTTACTTTACCTTTCTTGCCTTTATCTTTACCAGCAAGAACGATTACTTCGTCATTTTGACGGATTTTAGCTGCCATTATAGCGCTCCTTACAGAACTTCTGGAGCCAGTGATACGATTTTCATGAACTTATCGCCACGAAGTTCGCGTGTCACAGGGCCAAAGATACGTGTACCGATTGGTTGCTCTGTAGTATCGTTAAGCAATACACAGGCATTACGGTCGAAGCGAATGACAGAACCGTCTGGGCGACGAACGCCTTTTCGGGTGCGCACTACTACCGCCTTCAGAACATCACCTTTTTTAACTTTACCGCGAGGAATTGCTTCTTTCACTGTAACCTTGATGACGTCACCGATATGTGCATAACGGCGGTGAGAGCCACCCAGGACCTTAATACACATTACCTTGCGCGCACCAGAGTTATCTGCAGCGTCAAGTGTACTTTGCATTTGGATCATTGTTAGTGCTCCGCTAAATATTAAAACTAGACCCATCTCGGGTCGGGCTGCCTCTTTAAAAGGGACGCGAATTGTACCACCCTTTTCCGAGCTTGGGTAGTCAAAAAATGAACGGCTCCAACTTAATTTTTGGAGCCGTTTATCGATAGAAGAGAGAAGATTACATCTTCGCCTTTTCTAAAACTTTTACCAAAGTCCAAGACTTAGTCTTAGACAGTGGACGACACTCAGCGATCTCAACTTTGTCGCCTAGGCCACATTCGTTGTTTTCGTCATGTGCGTGTACTTTAGTCGTACGTTTAATGAACTTACCGTAAAGAGGGTGCTTTACAGTACGTTCGATAGCAACAACGATAGATTTTTCCATCTTGTCACTAACAACACGACCTTGTTGAGTACGTTTTACTTCGCTCATTATGCGCCTGCCTTTTCAGTCAAAACAGTTTTCACACGTGCGATATCACGGCGTACAGCTTTCAGTGTATGAGTTTGCTGCAGTTGACCAGTAGCACCCTGCATGCGCAGGTTGAACTGTTCACGTAGCAAGCTCAATAACTCAACGTTAAGCTCTTCAACGCTTTTCTCGCGTAGATCTTGTGCTTTCATCACATCACCTGCTTAGTTACAAATGTCGTCTTGAATGGCAGTTTGCGAGCCGCTAAACGGAACGCTTCACGTGCCAATTCTTCAGGTACACCACCCATTTCGTACATAACCTTTCCAGGTTGGATTTGGGCTACCCAGTACTCAACGTTACCTTTACCCTTACCTTGACGAACTTCAAGTGGTTTTTCTGTGATTGGTTTGTCTGGGAACACACGGATCCAGATTTTACCTTGACGCTTAACGTGACGTGTCATTGCACGACGTGCCGCTTCGATTTGACGAGCAGTTAGACGACCACGGCCAATAGCTTTAAGACCGAATTCGCCGAAGCTTACATCAGTACCTTTAGCTAGACCACGGTTACGACCTGTCTGAACCTTACGGAACTTAGTGCGTTTAGGTTGTAGCATCTGTCGACTCCTTACTTACGGCCTTTGCGCTGCTTCTTAGGCTTGTCGCCTTTAGGCTCTACAGCGTTAGCTGCTGGCATACCGCCTAGAATCTCACCTTTGAAGATCCAAACTTTAATGCCGATCACACCATATTGAGTGTGAGCCGAAGAAGTTGCGTAATCAATGTCAGCACGTAGAGTGTGTAGAGGCACACGGCCTTCACGGTACCACTCAGAACGTGCGATTTCAGCGCCGCCTAAACGACCGCCTACTTGCACTTTGATGCCTTTAGCGCCTAAACGCATAGCATTCTGTACCGCGCGCTTCATAGCACGACGGAACATAACACGACGTTCCAGCTGAGACGCGATGCTATCACCAACAAGTTGAGCGTCAAGCTCAGGCTTACGTACTTCAGCGATGTTAATTTGCGCTGGTACACCTGCGATTTTCGCTACAGCTGCACGTAGTTTCTCTACGTCTTCGCCTTTCTTGCCGATAACTACGCCTGGACGAGCAGTGTGAATAGTCACACGGATGCTCTTCGCAGGACGTTCGATAACGATGCGTGATAGTGATGCTTTTTTCAGTTCGCTTGTAAGGAACTGACGTACCTTGAAGTCGCCGTCTAGGTTGTCAGCGAAATCTTTGGTGTTAGCAAACCATGTAGCATTCCAAGGCTTAACGATGCCGAGACGAATACCATTTGGATGTACTTTTTGACCCATTGCTTACTCTCCTAGTCTCTTAGCGATCTGCTACAACAATAGTGATGTGGCTTGAACGCTTCAAGATACGATCCGCACGACCTTTAGCACGAGGCATAATACGCTTCATGGTAGGGCCTTCATCTACGAAGATTTTAGCGACATTTAGATCGTCGATATCTGCACCTTCGTTGTGCTCCGCGTTCGCGATAGCTGACTCAAGAACTTTCTTGATTAGTTCAGCAGCTTTTTTGTTGCTGAACGTCAAGATTTCTAGTGCTTGATCAACTGATTTACCACGAATTTGATCTGCAACTAAGCGAGCTTTCTGAGGAGAAATGCGAGCAAAGTTATGTTTAGCTAATGCTTCCATCATCTACTCCCTAGCGCTTCTTAGCTTTCTTATCCGCAGCATGACCGCGGTAAGTACGAGTTGGTGCGAATTCGCCCAGTTTGTGACCGATCATTTCTTCAGTTACAAATACTGGTACGTGCTGACGACCATTATGGACAGCGATGGTCAAACCGATCATCGTAGGGATGATCATTGAGCGACGGGACCAAGTCTTAATAGGCTTTTTGTCTCCGCTTTCCACCGCTTTCTCTACCTTCTTCAGCAAGTGTAGGTCAATAAATGGACCTTTCTTGAGAGAACGTGGCATGGCGATTCCTCTTTATAGATTATTTGTTACGACGACGTACAATGTACTTATCAGTACGCTTGTTCTTACGAGTCTTAAAGCCTTTAGTAGGCATACCCCATGGTGATACTGGGTGACGACCGCCAGATGTGCGACCTTCACCACCACCGTGTGGGTGATCAACTGGGTTCATTACCACACCGCGAACGGTTGGACGAACACCACGCCAGCGCTTAGCACCAGCTTTACCTAGTTCACGTAGCATGTGCTCAGAGTTGCCTACTTCACCGATTGTTGCACGGCCTTCAGACAATACTTTGCGCATTTCGCCAGAACGTAGACGGATAGTTACATATGTACCGTCGCGAGCAACGATTTGAGCATATGCACCAGCCGAACGAGCTAGCTGACCACCTTTACCAGGCTTAAGTTCAACGTTATGTACTGTTGAACCTACTGGGATGTTACGCATTGGAAGCGTGTTACCAGCTTTAATCGGTGCATCAACACCTGACTGGATAGCATCACCAGCTTTTACACCTTTAGGTGCAAGGATGTAACGACGCTCGCCGTCTGCGTACAGAACTAGAGCGATGTTTGCGCTACGGTTTGGATCGTATTCTAGACGTTCAACTTTCGCTGGGATACCGTCTTTAGTACGTTTAAAGTCAATTAGACGGTAGTGATGTTTGTGACCACCACCGATGTGACGTACTGTAATACGACCGTTGTTGTTACGACCGCCATTCTTAGAGTTTTTCTCTAGAAGAGGTGCGTAAGGCTTACCCTTGTGTAGGTCAGCGTTAACAACTTTAACAACGTGACGACGACCAGGGGAAGTCGGCTTACATTTAACAATAGCCATTTCTCAACTACTCCTGTTATTCCGCGCCGCCAACAAAGTCAAGATCTTGACCTTCGTTCAAAGTAACGTACGCTTTCTTAACGTCGCTGCGGCGACCTTGGCGTAGACCTTGACGTTTGGTCTTACCCTTAGTAATAAGAGTATTTACAGACTTAACTTCAACTTCAAATAGCTTTTCTACAGCTGCTTTGATCTCTTTCTTAGTTGCATCTTTAGCTACTTTGAAAACGATAGTGTTCGCTTTCTCTGCAGCCATAGTTGCTTTCTCAGAGATGTGCGGAGCACGTAGAACTTTTAGGATACGTTCTTCAGTGATCATGCTAGCATCTCCTCAACTTGTTTAACTGCGTCAGCAGTCATTAGCACTTTGTTGAAAGCAATTAGAGATACTGGATCAATACCAGCAACATCACGTGCATCAACTTTGTACAGGTTACGAGCCGCTAAGAATAGATTCTCATCTACTTCGCCAGTAACGATTAATACATCGTTAAGCTCAAGCTCTTTAAGCTTAGCTACTAGCTCTTTAGTTTTTGGTGCTTCTACAGAGAAGTTATCAACAACGATTAAACGCTCTTGACGAACTAGCTCAGAAAGAATGCTTTTCATAGCACCGCGGTACATTTTCTTGTTTACTTTTTGACTGTGATCTTGAGGTTTCGCAGCAAAAGTAACACCACCTGAACGCCAGATTGGGCTACGAATTGTACCAGCACGTGCACGGCCAGTACCTTTTTGACGCCATGGCTTAGCACCACCGCCAGATACTTCTGAACGTGTTTTTTGAGCGCGTGTACCTTGACGAGCACCTGCTGCAAATGCAACAACTACTTGATGTACAAGAGCTTCGTTAAACTCACGTCCGAAAGTAGTTTCAGAAACAGTCAGTGCATCAGCACCTTTAACCATAAGTTCCATTACTTACTCCTGAGACGTTATGCTTTAATAGCTGGTTTAACGATCACGTTGCCACCAACTGCGCCTGGGACTGCACCTTTAATAAGAAGCAGGTTGCGCTCAGCGTCAACACGTACGATCTCTAGGTTTTGAGTCGTTACACGCTCAGCACCCATATGACCTGCCATTTTCTTGCCTTTAAACACGCGACCTGGAGTTTGACATTGGCCAATTGAACCTGGAGCGCGGTGAGACAATGAGTTACCGTGAGTCATATCTTGAGTACTGAAGTTCCAACGCTTAACAGCGCCTTGGAAACCCTTACCTTTAGATGTACCAGTAACGTCTACTTTTTTAGTTTCGTTGAATAGTTCAACCGTTAGCTCAGCGCCAACTGCAAACTCTTCACCGTTTTCCAAACGGAATTCCCAAAGACCACGACCAGCTTCTACACCTGCTTTAGCAAAGTGACCAGCTTCTGGTTTAGTAACGCGGTTAGCTTTCTTAGTTCCAGCTGTAACTTGGATTGCTGCGTAGCCGTCAGTATCAAGTGATTTAACTTGAGTTACACGGTTCGCTTCAACCTCAACAACAGTTACAGGGATAGAAACGCCTTCTTCAGTAAATACGCGGGTCATGCCCACTTTACGACCGATTAGACCAATCATTATTCTAATCTCCCTTAACCTAGGCTAATTTGAACGTCAACGCCTGCAGCTAGGTCTAGACGCATCAGAGCATCAACAGTTTTGTCTGTTGGCTCAACGATGTCGATTAGACGTTTGTGAGTACGAATTTCGTACTGATCACGTGCATCTTTGTTAACGTGTGGAGAGATAAGAACTGTGAAACGCTCTTTACGTGTAGGTAGTGGGATTGGACCACGAACCTGTGCGCCTGTGCGCTTAGCTGTTTCAACGATTTCCGCTGTAGAAGCGTCGATTAACTTGTAATCAAATGCTTTTAAGCGGATACGGATACGTTGGTTCTGCATGAGACAGAGCTCCAATTATTTAATATTACACAAACAATATCGCCACTCAAACTCGTTAAGACGAGAGAATGCCGATTGATTTATGTGAAACCGTAGCATCCAAGATTAGGACGCATTGTCAGTTAATTTTCGATTAACTCCCCCTACATGTCAGAGTCACCTCTGGGGATAGTTTTTCCGAAGAAAAGGTAGCTAATTGTATTAACCGCGAACATAAGCTGAGTCTACATTACCTATCAAATCTTAATGATTTGCTAGCTCCTCATCGCTCATTGGTTCACAACTGGCTTAACCAGTGAGCAGTATTATACAGATCACAATTCTATCTGCAAGCTGTCTGGGGAAAATAAACACCATTTTTTTTAACTCACTGATGTCCCTAATTTTGTATTATCCATATAATACAAAACGCAGATTGCACTAACAATCTGCGTTTTTTCTCTGCTTTATGCGCAGGGATTTACTTCAATGTAAACTTACGCCATGCGCTGGCGTACCGCTTCAAATAAACAAACACCTGACGCTACCGAAACATTCAAGCTCGATACACTACCTGCCATTGGTATTTTTATCAGATCATCGCACGTTTCACGAGTTAATCGGCGCATACCATCACCTTCTGCGCCCATCACGATAGCTAACGAACCAGTCAATTTGGCTTGGTAAATGTCTTGGGTAGCTTCACCAGCGGTTCCCAAAAACCAAACACCCTTTTCTTGCAGTGCTCGCATTGTTCGCGCTAGGTTAGTCACTCGTACCAAAGCCACTGTTTCCGCAGCACCACAGGCAACTTTACTAACCGTTGCATTCATTGATGCTGATTTATCTCTCGGTACAATGACCGCTGCCACGCCTGCTGCATCAGCATTGCGTAGACAAGCGCCTAGATTATGAGGATCAGTCACACCATCAAGTACCAAAAATAAAGGCGACTCATGTTTTGCTAGAATATCATCTAGATCATTTTCATTAAGTTGCTTCGCTGGCTTAACGCGAGCGATGATGCCTTGGTGGTTTGCACCTTGTGCTTTGTCATCCAGAGTTTTACGTACCATCTGCTGGATAGATATACCAAATTTTTGTAGGTCATTCAAAATTGGCATTAAGCGGTCATCTTGACGACCTTTAAGTACGTACGCTTCAATAAAGCGCTCTGGTTCGTGCTCCAACACAGCTTTCACTGCGTGGATACCGTAAAGAAATTCGTTACTCATTCTCTAAACCTGTCATTCAAGCATTTATTTGCTTACTGCGCGTTATCCGCGCGCTTGGCATTCTTTGGTTTGCTATGCGGCTTTTTTTTACGCGCCTTTTTCACCTTAGCTTTTTTCTCATCACCAACGTTCTTTACCTCTTTGCGTTCCGGACGCTTAGTCGGTTCAAGTTCAGGTGTTGCTTTACGCGCTGGGCGACTTCCCGCCGCTGCACGTTTTTTCGCTTTAGCTTTTTGTTGCGCTTCTGCCGCACGCTTTTTGGTCGTCTTTCCTTCGCCGCGTAGCTTACGACTTGTTTCAACTAATTCAAAGTCAATTTTCTTGTCGTCCAAGTTCACCGCTAACACTTTGACTTTTACTGCATCACCTAAGCGATAGATCGCGCCGAAGCTTTCGCCAATAAGTCGTTGACCAACTGGATCAAACTGGTAGTAATCATTCGCCAAAGATGAAATATGCACCAAACCATCAATATGAAGTTCGGTTAGACGAACAAAGAAACCAAAACTGGTTACATTGGCAATTACGCCGTCTAACTGCTCACCAACATGGTCTTGCATATACTCACACTTGAGCCAATCTGCCACATCACGTGTTGCATCATCAGCACGACGCTCAGTCATTGAACACTGCTCACCGTACACATCCATATCATCAAATGAATAGTGGAAGCCACCGGTTGGTGTCCAACGATCTTGATTACGCCCCTCTTCCTTGGCAATTAAGTATTTTATTGCGCGGTGTAATAGCAAATCAGGGTAACGGCGAATTGGTGAGGTAAAGTGCGCATAACGTTTTAGCGCCAGACCAAAGTGTCCACAGTTATCTGCGTTATAAACCGCTTGCTTCATAGAACGCAGCAACATGGTTTGAATAAGCTCTTTGTCTTGACGCTCGGCGATTTGTTTAACCAAATCGGCATAATCTGTTGGCGAAGGTTCTAATCCGCCACCTAAGTTTAAGCCTAGCTCACCTAGAAAATCACGGAAACCTTGTAAACGAATCTCACCTGGAGTTTCGTGGATACGAAATAGTGCCGGCTCTTTTGCTTTTTCTACGTACGATGCAGAGGCAATGTTTGCCAAAATCATACATTCTTCGATAATTTTATGTGCATCGTTACGGATCACAGGTTCAATACGGTCAATCTTACGTTCAGCATTAAAGATGAACTTAGTTTCTACCGTTTCAAACTCAATAGCACCGCGGTTATCACGTGCAACTTTTAACACCTTGTACATCTTGTGCAGCTCTTCAAGATGCGAAACTAAAGGTTCATAACGTTGGCGAAGTTCTTCATCGCCGTCTAAGACTGCGCCTACTTTGCTGTAAGTCAGACGTGCGTGCGAGTTCATCACTGCTTCATAATGCTTGTAGCTTGATAACTTACCGCTCGCTGAAATGGTCATCTCACATACCATACACAAGCGATCAACCTGCGGGTTAAGCGAACACAAACCATTTGATAGAACTTCCGGTAACATTGGCACTACTTGCGATGGGAAGTAAACCGAGTTACCACGGTTAATCGCTTCTTTATCTAAAGCGGTATTAGGGCGAACATAATAGCTAACATCGGCAATGGCTACCCACAGGCGCCAGCCACCGCCTTTCTTCACTTCACAGTAAACTGCGTCATCGAAATCGCGTGCATCTTCACCATCAATGGTAACTAATGGTAATTCACGCAGATCAACGCGACCTACTTTCGCTTCTTCTGGAACTTCTTCGCCCAGATTGGCGGTTTGCTTCTCTACAGCTTCTGGCCATTCATTCGGAATTTGATGAGTGCGAATCGCTATTTGCGTTTCCATACCTGGCGCCATATTCTCACCAAGTACCTCAACCACTTTACCCATCATGCCACGTGAGCGTGAACCACGATCTGTAATCTCAACTACGACCACATTACCCATACGTGCACTGGTTTTGTGCTCATTTGGGATCAAAATATCATGGCTAATACGCGAGTCATCAGCAACTACGTATGAGTAACCGTACTCAAGGAAGAAGCGACCCACGATTTGGGTATTTCGCTCTTCCAATATGCGTACTAATCGTCCTTCTTTGCGCCCACGTTTTGAGTTCTCTGTTGGCTGTACCAACACAAAATCACCATGTATGACTGTCTTCATTTGGTGATTGGGCAACACAATGTCAGCATCTTTATTCATGCTGCCTTCTGGTCTTACCCAGCCGTGACCATCTTTATGACCAATCACGTACCCTTTTATCATTTCTAGCTTTTCAGGGAGCGCATAACATTGGCGACGTGTGAAAACTAATTGACCATCTCGCTCCATGGCACGCAGGCGGCGGCGCAAGCCTTCATAATGCTCTTCACCCTGTAACTTGAGTGCTTCAAATAAGTCATTTCGGTTTAGGGGAACGCCAGCCGTTTTCAAAAATTCGAGAATAAATTCACGGCTTGGAATCGGATTTTCATAATTTTCTGATTCACGTTTAGCGAAAGGATCGTTAGGGATTTGGTCTGACATAAGCAAGCCCAATTAGCAAGGAAGGTATGTGGCTATTATATCTGACTAACGAAGTAACCTACAGCTTAGTGGTTACAAAAAGGAAAAATAGCTGCGCTATTTTCATAACTTAGCGGAATAATAATCCACCAACCATAAGGTTGATGCAGATCACACTTTACTGCAAGTAGAAAAGCAAACGTTTGCAAGTTGGCGTCCTTGTTGCCATATTCCCTTCCAACTTCCTGTTCCCATTTCTAGGTTTTATTATCACTATGAAACGTACTTTATTAACCACGGCTATTGCAAGCTTAGGTCTATTTTCAGCTCTTTCACATGCAGCAGATAAAGCTGATTTGATGATCACTGATGCTATGGTTCTCACCATGAACCCAGATAAAGCCGTATACGAAAACGGTACAGTGGTTGTTAGAGACAACAAAATCATCGCCGTTGGTGATGCGTCTTTAGAGAAGCAATATAAAGCAGAGAAAGTGCTTGATGTTGATGGCGATATTGTCATGCCCGGCCTAATCAACACGCACACACACGTTTCAATGACAGTATTCCGCTCGCTAGCGGATGACGTACCTGATCGTCTACACCGCTACATTTTCCCACTAGAAGCAAAACTGGTTTCTCGTGAAATGGTTCGTATTGGTGCAAACCTAGGTAACGTAGAAATGTTAAAAGGCGGTGTCACCACCTACGCAGATATGTATTACTTTGAAGACGAAGTGGCTAAAACTGTCGATAAGATTGGTATGCGCGCTATCCTAGGCGAGACCATCATCAAGTTCCCAGTAGCATCAGCAAAAAATGCCAATGCAGGAATTGATTACACGCTTAAATTTATTGAAGAATACAAAAACCATCCACGTATTACGCCAGCGTTTGCTCCCCATGCGCCTTATACCAACACAACTGAAACACTACAAAAAGTTGCAAAACTTTCGTTAGAGAACAATGTACCTGTGATGATTCACTTAGCTGAATCACATCGCGAAGAAGAGAAAATCGCTGAACGTTCTAACGGCTTATCGCCTGTTGAATACATGGACAGCATTGGCGCGCTAAACAAAAACCTTGTTGGTGCACATATGATCCTAGTGGACGACAAGGATATTGAGCTGGTTAAAAAAGCAGATATGGGTGTTGCGCACAATATGAGTGCTAATATCAAATCAGCAAAAGGCGTCTCTCCAGCGCTGAAAATGTATGACGAAAATGTGCGTATTGGTTTAGGTACTGATGGTCCTATGTCAGGTAATACGCTGAGCACGATCGATGAATTTAACCAAGTTGCAAAAGTTCACAAATTAGTCAATCAAGACCGTGCTGCAATGCCGCCAATTAAAGTCATCGATATGGCAACGATGGGCGCCGCAAAAGCACTGCACATGGAAGACAAGGTCGGCTCTCTTGAAGTGGGGAAACTGGCTGACATCATCGTTATTGATACCAAAGCACCAAACATGATTCCTGTTTACAACCCTTACTCAGCATTGGTTTACTCAGCAAACTCAGCTAACGTTCGCCACTCTATTGTTGATGGCAAGTTGCTGATGAAAGATCGTCAGATCCTCACCGTCGATGAAGAAACCATCCGTAAGGAAGCGGTAGCGTTTACACAAATAGTGCGTGATGCCGTCATTGAATCTGGAGAAGTGGTTCAATAAACCACGATTGAAAAAACAATGCCCAGCAATTGCTGGGCATTTTTATAAGTGCAGGTTTTACAATTTTCAGCCGATTAAGCTTACCAGAATGTTTCGCGCCGCTTAGCTCGCGCAATAATATTGTCAGGCATACGCTGTTCAAGACCATTTCTCAAACGTGAAATCCGTTTGTGTTGACGCTGATCTGCTGTGACTGAGTTATACAGCCAACGGTAAGCATCTTCATAATCGAGCGGGCTACCATAATCACGTAAAAGCAGTTCCGCAAGGTGAATGCGCGCATTGAGATTCCCCATTGCAGCGGCTTCACGTAGGTAAGGAATTGCTCGTTCTTTATCTTGCTGAACTAGAGTTCCACGAGAATAGTAACGCCCCAATTGCTCAAGCGCAGTTGGTAAGCCTTGATGCGCTGCATTTTCCATGTAATAAAGACCAAGCTCTACATCTTGCTTAACGCAAACACCCCACGCCAACATATCTCCATAGAGAAACTCGTATGAAGGAAGGCTAATGCGTGTCGCTCGCGCAACAATGTCCTCTACCAACTGGCAGTTATCAGCTTTAACTCGTTCTAAATGTTTACTTTGTTCAATCAGTTTGATTAGTTCAGCTTCGGAATATATCGGCACTGGCCCACCGATATCAGTCACGCTGGCGTAACTGAAGGTCGCGCTCAATGTCATCATCAACGAAGCTGCTACTGTTCGTAGCTTCATACCTGCACTCTTTGTTGAATTCGATGCCCACTCTGTCTTAATGAAAAGCAAAGTTAGGTTCGATAACTTTATCGGCAAACATGATGAAGTCTTTAGACAAAATTTGCCGCGAGTTGGCAATAGTTTGCCATATGCAGTTCAAAAAAACAGCAAAGTCGTCATACAAAAAAGCCGACCCTGAGGTCGGCTTTCATCAAACTGTTACGAGTTACTTAGATTCGAATGGATGAACCTTGATGATTGTCTCGTTACGATCTGGACCCGTTGAAATGATATCAACAGGTACACCCGTTAGTTCTTCAATACGTTTAATGTAATCTAGAGCAGCTTGTGGAAGCGCGTCGATAGATTTAGCACCAAATGTATTTTCAGACCAACCTGGCATTGTTTCGTAAACTGGCGTCGCTTTTTCAAATGCTTCAGCAGCCATTGGCGAAACTTCTAGCACAGAGCCATCTTCCATTCTGTAGCTAGTACAGATTTTAAGCTCTTCTAGACCATCTAGCACGTCTAATTTAGTTAGACAGAAACCAGATATAGAGTTGATTTGAATTGCACGACGCATAGCAACGGCATCAAACCAACCACAACGGCGTAAACGACCTGTTGTTGCACCAAATTCGTGACCAACAGTACCTAAGTGCTTACCTACTGGATCTTGCTTATCTAGACCGTCATATAGTTCTGTTGGGAATGGACCTGAACCTACACGAGTACAGTAAGCTTTCGCAATACCTAAGATGTAACCTAGGTGACGAGGACCAAAACCAGAACCTGCAGCAACACCACCAGCGGTTGTGTTAGAAGACGTTACGTATGGGTAAGTACCATGGTCGATATCAAGTAGTGTACCTTGCGCACCTTCGAACATGATCTTGTCGCCGCGCTTACGTGCTGCGTCTAGTTCGTCAGTTACATCGATAACCATTGAAGTTAGTAGCTCTGCGTAGCCTTTAGCTTGCTCAAGTACTTCATCGTAGCTTACTGCTTCCACTTTGTAGAAGTTAACTAGTTGGAAGTTATGTAATTCCATTACTTCTTTAAGTTTTTCAGCGAATGATTCCATATCGAATAGGTCGCCAACGCGTAGACCGCGACGAGCAACTTTATCTTCGTAAGCAGGACCGATACCACGACCAGTCGTACCGATAGCTTTCTTGCCACGAGCGATTTCGCGCGCTTGATCTAAAGCAACGTGGTAAGGAAGAATTAGAGGACATGCTTCAGAAATGAAAAGACTGTCACGTACTGCAATGCCGCGCTCTTCAAGAGGCTTCATTTCTTTAATTAATGCGTCAGGTGATAGCACTACACCATTGCCGATAATGCATTTAACATTATCGCGAAGGATACCTGATGGAATTAAGTGAAGAACGGTTTTTTCACCGTCGATTACAAGTGTGTGACCTGCATTGTGTCCGCCTTGGTAGCGAACCACATATTTTGCATCTTCGGTTAAAAGGTCTACGATCTTACCTTTTCCTTCGTCACCCCATTGGGTGCCTAGAACGACTACGTTATTTCCCATCTTTCCAGTCTGATAGCTAGTTAAAAAAGGATTTTAGCACCGAATTAGCTGTCTTGCAGTCATTTTTTAATCATGCCTCTTTTATATGGCGACAAATTCTATATCGAGGATAAAAGACTGAGTTTGCTAAGTAACTTAGAGGATATGCTGATAATTTCATGCTTTTATGCATAAATTTTTACGCTCAATCTTCCATATCTATCAATGCTGGCGCGGTACATACCTGTAGAGTTAAGAGCAAAGTGCACCTCTCCGCTACGATCAACGGCAATCACACCGCCTTCACCACCGATATTTTTCAGCTCACCTAGGATCACAGCATCACACGCGGTATGGACATCTTCATTGAGATAACGCATGCGAGCCGCGATATCAGCCGTAACCGCTTTACGAAGAAAATATTCTCCAACCCCCGTTGCTGATAAAGCTACGTTGCCATTTTCGGCAAATGTTCCCGCTCCTATGATCGGAGAATCCCCAACTCGACCATACTTTTTATTGGTTATACCGCCAGTACTCGTCGCCGCAGCAAGGTTGCCATACTTATCGAGCGCCACCGCGCCTACCGTTCCATGTTTGTCATCATCGGGATAATTGGCTTCTGACAGTGCCAGCAAATTGGAATCTTTGATCGCCATCAGTTGGTCATATCGTCGGTCTGTGAAGAAATAATCTTGCTCGGTAAAAATATGCCCATGCTCAAAAGCAAACTCTTCTGCACCATCTCCCATCAATAGCACGTGTTGACTATGTTTCATCACGTCATAAGCTAATGATATTGGGTTCTTAATATGGCGAACACAAGCCACCGCCCCTGCCTCACTATTTTCACCACTCATAATACAGGCGTCCATTTCGACCATCTCTTGATGAGTAAGAACAGAACCTCGACCAGCATTAAAATGTGGTGAATCTTCGAGAACTTTAACCGCAGCAACAACCGCATCAACCGCTGTTCCACCCTGAGCAAGTATTTGATGCCCTGCTTTCACCGCGATTTCTAAGTCAGTTTCAATCGCAATTTGAAGATCGGCACTCATATGCTGAGGTAAAATCGTGCCGGCACCACCATGAATGGCGATAGAAAATAGAGACATTTTTGCACCTCTCATTGTGGGAATATGACAACAGATAACCCAACTCAATGGCGTTTATCTTATGGATGTAAAAAGCGCAGCTTGAATCAACAAGCTGCGCTTTTAAAATTTATTCGGCTTAATCAATTAACAATTAAGCTAAGGGTATACGATTAGTGAGAACCACAACCGCCGCCGCCACAGCATTCGTGATCGTCAGCTTTCTCTTCACCACCACAACAGCCACCTTCGTGGTCGTGATCGTGGTCATGACCACAGCCACCAGCTTGATGTACATGACCGTGTTCAACTTCTTCAGCGGTTGCTTCACGTACTGCTACAACTTCAACAACGAAAGTTAGAGTGTGGCCAGCTAGCATGTGGTTACCGTCAACCACGACTTCGTCACCATCAACTTCTGTTACTTCTACAGGGATTGGACCTTGGTCAGTATCCGCTAGGAAACGCATACCTACTTCGATTTGTTCAACACCATGGAATACGTCAGCAGGAACACGCTGCACTAGATCATCACTGTGCTCACCGTAAGCATCATCTGGAGCGATCGTTACTTCAAATTTGTCACCAGCCACTTTACCTTCTAGCGCAGCTTCCAGGCCAGAAATTAAGTTACTGTTACCGTGTAGGTAATCTAGCGGTGCTTCAGCTGTTGATTGGTCAACAACTGCACCATCTTCTAGTTTCACTTGGTACGCTAGGCTTGCGACGACATTCTTTTCAATTTTCATAATTGCTCCAAGGCATTGGGTACCCAGACAGCTGGGGAATAAAATAATAACTTGGGTATTATGGGGATCTATTTAAGAAACACAATCAATCAGGGCGAAAAATTCCGATCATATTGTCATCAGAACGCAGTGTCTTTTCGACTGATTGGGGCTTACGTTGGTCATGGTAATCACAGTCAACACACTCTACTAGCTCAATGTTATTTTCTATCCACCAGCGTAAACTGTCGCGTTGCTGACACTGGGGACAACTTGCTCCAGCGATAAAACGTTTCTTCATTTTGTTCTCTTTTATTAGGCTAATTTAATCCCAGAAATTTTTAGTCTGCTGATCATTTTCCATTTCTCGACCAAATATTTCTTCCAGCTCTTTGCGTGCTTCTTTGGCTCTTTGGGCCAATTGTTTATCTTCACTATGTTGTGGTAACAGTTCTTCGAGCATCGCATTATCGAGCTTGCGAAAGTGTGCTTCTGCGCGGTGGGCTTGATAGGGATGCATACCCAATTCGATCAAGGCTAACTTACCTAAATCTAATGCTCCAAGGAATGTTTCACGGGAATACTTATCCACGCCATGGCTGAGCAATTGATAAGCCTCAACTCGGCTGCGTGCTCGCGCCAATACTTTTAGATTGGGAAAATGCTGGCGACACAAATCAACGATTTGCATTATCTCATCAGGGGAGTCGGTACACAGCATAATTGCTTCAGCTTTACTCGCCCCTGCCGCTCGCAATAAATCCAGTTGAGTCGCATCACCGTAAAATACCTTGTATCCATATTTTCGCAGTAACTTGATTTGGCTCGCGTCGCTTTCTAAAATCGTCAATTTGATTTTATTGGCATACAGCAAACGCCCCACGATCTGTCCAAAACGTCCAAAACCAGCAATGATTACCCTCGGTTGATTATCAACCACATCACTTGCAAGCAAAGCTTCTTCTTCTTGGTTAAGTTTTCTCGCGTACCACTTTTCTTGCCCCATTAACAAAATAGGTGTTGTCACCATCGATAAACTGACAACCACCAGCAAAAAGGCAGTTTGTTCGGTAGTTAATAAACTCTGGCTTTGTGCTGCGGTAAAAATAACAAAGGCAAACTCACCACCTTGGCTAAGAATCGCAGCTATTCGGCTACGAGATTTAGCACGGCTACCTGCCATCCGCGCTAACACATAGAGCAATAAACCCTTAATCGTCACCAAAAGGAGGACACTGATCAAAATCACCCAAGGCTGATGAGCAAGTAAACCTAAGTTGACGGCCATGCCAACCGCGATAAAAAATAATCCCAACAACAGCCCTTTAAAAGGCTCAATGGCAATCTCTAACTCATGACGATACTCGCTTTCGGCTAACAACACGCCGGCGATAAATGCGCCTAAAGCCATCGATAAGCCAAGTTGTTTCATCAATAACGCAATACCAATGACCAGCAATAAAGCCGCGACGGTAAATAACTCTCTTACCCCACTAGCAACTACATAACGAAACAATGGGCGCAATAAAAAATGCCCACCGACTAACAACCCGGAGACACCAGCAAGCATCCACAAGCCATCTTGCCAATTACCCGTCGTGTTGCCTGCCAGTAAAGGCAACATAGCAAGCATTGGAATAACTGCAACATCTTGAAATAACAGTACCGCAAAACCAGATTGCCCTGTTTCTGTTCCTGCTAGCCCTTTTTCTTCAATCACTCGCAACGCAATCGCGGTGGAAGATAACGCCAATCCCATACCAATAGTCAGGCTGACCTGCCATGTCATCCCAATAACGTTGGCGATACTTGCTAGCACCGCAGTCGTCAGCACGACTTGCGCGCCGCCTAAACCGAGAATGGGTCCACGTAACTGCCACAATTTCTTGGGATTCAGTTCCAAACCAATGAGAAATAGCAGTAATACCACACCGAATTCAGCAAAGTGTAGTATCGCATCAACATCGCGGATAAGCCCCAAGCCCCATGGCCCAATGGCAACGCCAGCAAGGAGGTAACCTAATACTGAGCCTAAACCAAAGCGCTGCGCCAACGGCACAGCGACAACCGCAGCCGTTAAGAAAATTGCACTACTTTGGAGAAAGTCACTTTCAAGCGCCATTACTGCCTCCTTCTTCATCACCGTCGACACCAATTAGCGGGGAGATTAACCATTGGCAATAACGATCAGCGTGCTGCTCACGTTCCGCATCAGATACATTGCGCGCCCAATACAGCACGTACGGCTCCATCCAATGCATGCGGCACAAAGCAGCTGTCAATTCAAACGGCTGTAAAATTTGTTCTAGCGGATATTTATTATAGCCATGTTCACCAAAGGCTTCCTCTTTCCCCCCTGTGGTGATAACACTACGCCAATACTTACCTTGCAATGCACTGCCTTCTCCGTAGGCAAACCCTTTTTTACCTAACACTCTGTCGAGCCACTCTTTCAATAAAGCTGGGCAAGAGTAGAGATACATTGGATGATGAAAAACGATCACATCATGCTCTAAGAGGGCATTGTGTTCAGCACTAACATCAATAAAAAAGTCGGGGTAGAGCGCATAAAGATCACGCACTGTGACATGCTCAAGTGATTCGATCTTATTGATCATGACTTGATTGGCGATGGAAGTTTGCGATTCCGGATGAGCGTAAATGACTAATACTTTAGCCTGAGCAGAAGCTAATGAAACCATCCCTTGTACAGCAGTCCTATTATTTTCGTTATCATTTTGTTATACGCGGTTGAAGCGAATAACGCAATGATCGACTTTTTCGGTCATTCCTCCTACTATGCGGAGCGAAATGATTAAAGAAAAAACAAAACTCTATGATTACCTTCTCTGACATCCAACTGCTACGCGGTGGCAAGCCCTTATTAGATAATGCCTCTGCAATCATCCACCCTGGCGATAAAGTCGGTTTGGTGGGAAAAAATGGTTGCGGCAAGTCATCCTTGTTCGCCCTAATTAAAGATGAGCTCTCTATTGACGCGGGCAACTTCGGTAAGCCGGCACATTGGGAACTGGCTTGGGTAGCACAAGAAACCCCTGCACTTGATCGTACCGCGCTGGAATACGTTATTGACGGCGATCGTGAGTTTCGATCTTTAGAACAACAACTCACCGTTGCTGAAGACGCAGACAACGGCATATTGGTTGCTGAGTTGCACGGAAAAATTGAAACCATTGGTGGCTATAGCATTCGTGCTCGCGCTGCAGAATTACTTGATGGCTTAGGCTTTACTCAACCACAGATGAGCTGGAATCTCACTCAATTTTCTGGTGGCTGGCGTATGCGCCTCAACTTGGCACAAGCACTACTTTGTCGTTCCGACTTACTGCTACTCGATGAGCCAACTAACCATCTAGATTTAGACGCTGTCATGTGGCTAGAACGTTGGCTACAAAACTACCCTGGCACCTTGGTGTTAATCTCTCACGACCGAGATTTTCTTGATCCTATTGTTGGACGAGTGATCCATGTGGAGAATCAACAACTCAATGAGTACACCGGCAACTACTCATCATTTGAAGAGCAGCGTGCGCAGAAACTGATCCTGCAACAAGCCATGTTTACCAAACAGAAAAAGCACATGGCGCACATGCAAAGCTATATTGATCGCTTCCGTTACAAAGCGTCAAAAGCTCGCCAAGCACAAAGCCGTATTAAAGCTCTAGAGCGCATGGAAAAAGTGCTTCCTGCACAATTTGACAACCCATTTAGTTTTGAATTCCGCGAACCGGATACGCTGCCAAATCCAATTATTATGATGGATGAAATATCAGCTGGTTACGGCGACAATCTTATCTTAGAAAAAATACGCCTGAATCTGGTTCCAGGTAGCCGTATTGGATTACTAGGTCGCAATGGCGCAGGTAAATCTACGCTGATTAAATTACTCTCAGGTGAGCATAAACCTCAGAGTGGCAAGTTAACATACTCGCAAGGGGTAAAAATTGGCTACTTTGCTCAGCATCAACTAGAGACGCTGCACCCGGAAGAAACACCGCTACAGCACTTGATGCAAATCGCACCGAACCACACTGAGCAACAATTGCGTGACTACTTGGGAAGTTTTGGCTTTCAAGGTGAAAAAACACTCGAAAAAGTGGCTCCATTCTCCGGCGGTGAGAAAGCCCGTCTAGTACTGGCGTTGGTGGTATGGCAAAAGCCGAACCTGCTATTGCTCGATGAACCAACAAACCATTTAGACTTGGATATGCGCCAAGCTCTAACCATGGCACTACAAACTTTTGAAGGCGCTATGGTGATTGTTTCGCACGACCGATATTTACTGCGTGCCACCACCGATGATCTTTACCTCGTACACGACCGCCAAGTCGCCCCGTTTGATGGGGACTTAAGCGATTACTACAAATGGTTAACGGATCAGCAAAAAGCGGAACGTCGCGAAGCCCAAGCAGAACAACCAGAGAAGAACACAACCAACAGTGCGTCAGCAAAGAAAGATCAAAAAAGACGTGAAGCTGAATTTCGAAAACTAACGGCACCAATTCGCAAAAAATTGACACAACTTGACGATATAATGGATAAGTTAGCTCAAAAATCAGCCAACGCTGAAGAACAATTGTCGGATATCTCGCTGTATGAAGCCGAAAACAAAGCTAAACTTACACAAGTTCTGGCTGATCAAGCCTCCAGTAAAGCCGATTTAGAAGATGTTGAAATGGAATGGATGGCTCTTCAAGAAGAGCTAGAACAGATGGAACAGGAGTTCAGCAATCAATGAGTATCGAGCGCGTATATGTTTCTTTAACACTTGAACGACTATGGCAATTTAGCTTGCAATACTACAGTGTCCGAGAAGTAAAAGATGCGTGCTTGACTCTTCAGAATCACTACCATGGTAACGTCAACTTACTCTTGCTGCTTAAGTGGCTCGATGAACAAGGTGCTACTATTAGTGAGCAAGATTGGCATCAAGTGGGAGAATGCTTGAGCCGATCTGAATCCCTGCTTGGCAGTTTTCGTGAGTTGCGGAGAAGGCTAAAACGCAACGTTGCCGACACTTTGTACCGCGAAACGCTGCAGTTTGAATTACAACTAGAAAAGCAACAGCAGTCTGATTTAGTTGATTGCATTAACGGACTCACCCTTGGTAACGCAAATGGTGATCCGCTTACTTTACGTTATTGTCGTCAGTTGGATGGAGAGCATTTGTACTCCGTATTTTCACAACCATTTACATCGGATGATCCAACTGACACGCTATGACAAAATTTATTGCAGCCGCAGGTATCACCAACGCACACCTGCAAACCTTAGCGCCACGTTTTATTCGTAAAAAAGCGCTATTTGAACCTATTTGGCAAACACTCGATACCCCTGACGGTGATTTTATCGATCTGGCTTGGAGCGAGGACCCTGACTCTAAAACGGCGCAGGACAAGCCTCTGTTTGTACTCTTTCATGGCTTAGAAGGTTGTTTTTATAGTCCATACGCCAATGGATTAATGAATGCGTTTGCCAAAGAAGGCTGGTTGTCAGTCATGATGCACTTTCGTGGTTGCAGTGGTATACCTAACCGCCTGCCTCGCGCTTACCATTCAGGTGAAGTGGAAGATGCACGCTTCTTCCTTGAAAGAATACATGAACAATACCCTGAGCGAGTCAAAGTAGCCGTTGGGATCTCTCTCGGTGGTAATATGCTGGCAAATTACTTAGCCAAATATGCCGACAAGCCATTAATTGATGCAGCTTCCATCGTCTCAGCACCCTTAGATCTTTCCGCCTGCTCACTACGAATTGAACAAGGCTTCTCTAAAGTTTACAAAACCTATTTACTCAATTCACTCAAACGAAATGCGTTGCGAAAACATCATCTACTCAAAGGTGAATTAGGGCTAACTTATCAATCAATTAAACGCGTCACCAAGCTCTATGATTTTGATGATTTGATTACAGCTCCTTTACATGGTTTTAAAGATGCTGATGATTATTACCAGCGCTGTTCTGGCATTCACCGCCTGCAACAAATAAAACTGCCTACCCAAATCATTCACGCTAAAGATGACCCGTTTATGACCGATGCGGTGATCCCTCACTTCATTCTACCTGAGAACATTGATTATCGATTGTTTGATAACGGTGGACATGTCGGCTTTGTCACTGGCTCTCTATTAAAACCACGATTTTGGCTCGAGGAAATGCTTCCCGCTTACTATCAGCCCTTAAAACCCGCATAATGTCATCATCGCAACCATCATAGAATAAAGAGGTATTTATGATTGTTCCTTGGCAAGATGTATCACCTGAAACGTTAGAAAACCTAATTCGCGAATTTGTATTACGAGAAGGTACCGATTACGGCGAAATGGAAATCTCGCTGCAAGATAAAGTGGACCAAGTCAAAACTCAACTTGCGTCAGGCGAAGCGGCGATCGTTTTCTCTGAGCTACACGAAACGGTCGATATCCAACTCAGAAAGAAGTTTTAACTGTTTAAGCTTTTTAAACAGAACGTTAATCATGTTATATTGATACGTAGAATTTGTAACACCCATTCAAATATTAACAGGAACGTTATTTTTAGACAGGGTTTGTCATGTCAGCAAAGCATCCAATCATTGCCGTAACGGGTTCATCCGGAGCGGGAACCACAACTACATCTGAAGCCTTTCGCAAAATGTTCAATATGATGGACATAAAGCCTGCGTGGATCGAAGGGGACAGTTTCCACCGATTTACTCGTCCTGAAATGGACGTAGAGATTCGTAAAGCTCGCGATCAAGGTCGCCATATTAGCTATTTTGGTCCTCAAGCTAATGACTTTCCTGCTCTGGCGGATTTTTTCCATGAGTATGGTAACGATGGCACTGGTAAGGTACGCCGCTATCTACATACCTTTGATGAAGCCGTACCCTATAACCAAATGCCTGGTACTTTTACCCATTGGCAAGATCTTCCTGAAAATAGCGATGTGCTGTTTTATGAAGGATTACACGGTGGTGTGGTCGATGGTGACGTTAACGTTGCCCAGCATGTGGATTTTTTGATTGGTATGGTGCCAATCGTTAACCTTGAATGGATCCAAAAATTTGTCCGCGATACTCGTGACCGCGGACATTCTCGCGAAGCCGTTATGGACTCTATCGTTCGCTCGATGGATGACTACTTAAACTACATTACTCCGCAGTTTTCGCGTACCCACATCAACTTTCAGCGTGTCCCTACCGTCGATACATCTAACCCTCTTGATGCGAAAGGCATTCCAAGCTTAGACGAAAGCTTTGTTGTAATTCGATTGCGTGGCTTCAAAAATGTCGATTATCCGTATCTGTTAGCCATGATCGATGGTTCATTTATGTCGCGTCATAACACCCTTGTCGTTCCCGGCGGTAAAATGAGTTTCGCGATGGAATTAATCGTCAGACCAATTCTTCAACAATTAATAGAAACTGGGAAAATTGGCTAAATCACCGCGATTAAACACGATTACTTTTCATACCGTGATCATGTGCACGTTTTTGCTTAGAAAATAACATCCACTACTCGATTAAAATCAAGAAATAGTTCAGGAAAAAGGATACTATTTGAGGTCGAAACACAAGATAGCTTGCAGCACTACTGAAGTGCTCTTATCCTGTTTACTCCCAATTTGGGCTTAGCTACAACACGGAAAGCGCAAGCGTACCCTGCAGAGGAAGTGAGATATTATGGTTCTAGGTAAACCTCAAACCGATCCAACATTAGAGTGGTTCCTTTCACACTGTCATATTCATAAGTACCCATCAAAAAGCACGCTAATTCATGCGGGCGAGAAAGCTGAGACGTTGTACTACATCGTTAAAGGTTCTGTTGCGGTACTTATTAAAGACGAAGAAGGTAAGGAGATGATCCTTTCTTACCTAAACCAAGGTGATTTCATTGGTGAGCTTGGTCTATTTGAAGAAGACCAAGAACGTACTGCTTGGGTTCGCGCCAAGTCTCCTTGTGAAGTTGCAGAGATTTCATTTAAGAAATTCCGCCAACTAATACAAGTAAACCCTGATATTCTAATGCGTCTGTCTTCTCAGATGGCTCGTCGCCTACAAGTGACTAGCCAAAAAGTTGGCGACCTAGCATTCCTAGATGTAACCGGTCGTATCGCGCAAACGCTACTAAACCTAGCGAAGCAACCTGATGCGATGACTCACCCAGATGGAATGCAAATTAAGATCACTCGTCAAGAAATCGGTCAAATCGTGGGCTGTTCTCGCGAGACTGTTGGTCGTATCTTGAAGATGCTAGAAGAGCAGAACTTAATCTCTGCTCACGGCAAGACTATCGTTGTGTACGGAACTCGCTAAGTTACATTTAGTGGACAAGTCACATTGCAAAAGCCACCTTTCGGTGGCTTTTTTGTTTTCCATCTTTGACGGCTCATTCATTGAGTCAGTTGTTGGTAGTTTCTATATTAGTACTTTCAATATTGGTGCTTTCAAATATCTTATCGGCAGAAGCCGCAACAAAGCCTGGATACAACTGACCATCAGCCATTGGATACCGCTTGGCAAATTCGTAAAAACCGCCCGGTATCAACATTACACCGTCATCAAACTCAACATGAACACGATCTGCCATTGTTGAAGATTGCTCCAGTAGCACCTCTGCAGAACCTTTCACTTCCCCACCCGATTGGTTAATCACAAACCCCGTGGCTTTTAGGTAGTCATTCACTTGCTGCACTTCACTAAACTGCTTAAGTTGGTTAACACTAACCGTAAAATGATTCGCACCATAACCATGAGCAGCTAACCATGCTGCATATTCACTCTCTTGAGCCAATATAAGATAATCTTGATAGGGCAATTGCCATGGTCTACCTGAGTACAAAAACTCAACCCCTTGCATCTCACCTTGCTCAACCTGAGAAACCAATTGCTTAACGATACCTTGCAATGCTTCTGAGCATTCTTCCACTTTAAGTTGACTAATAAATACTTTCGGTTGAGTTGGGTCTGGATGCTGAAAGTGCTTAGCTACTAATTTTTTCGATTCAAATACGTAATCGCCCGCTTCCTGATAACCTAATTCAAGAAAAGGCTTCGCTAACACTTCCAATCCAACAGGCGCGACGTTAAAAGTTCGAAGCGCTATATGATCATTGAGTAATGGGTCATCTTCTTTAAGCAACTTATGAACGTTACCCGCAGATGGGCACAGACGAGAGGTGTAGTCTTGCCATAATAACTGGAACAGAACACTTGGTGTCATAGCGCCTCCTTGTCTCAATGTTGGTATTTGGCTTAATTCGACCACTACAGTGTAGTTCAGTGAAAATGTCAGGGTGCAGAAGTATTAACCTCTGTGAGCTACATCCGCACTTGCTACAAATGAATACCCGGGCTTAGTGTTTCAGGTAGCTCAGTTTGCTCACCTTCCATAGACGCCATAGGGTATGCACAATAATCTGCCGCATAGTAAGCACTAGGTCGTAAATTGCCCGACGCCCCCGGACCACCAAACGGTGCATCACCACTGGCGCCGGTTAGTTGGCGGTTACGATTCACAATGCCGGCTCGAATATGCTCTACAAAATAGTCCCACTCTGCATCATCGGTCGAAACTAAGCCTGCGGATAATCCAAAGCGAGTATCATTCGCCAGTGCCACCGCTTGTTCAATCCCTTGGTAACGGACAACTTGCAACAGTGGTCCGAAGTATTCCTCATCGGGCAGCTCTGTAACTGCCGTCACATCAATGATTCCTGGGCTAACAAACGCTCCTTTACCCGCTCTTGCCTCAATGAGGCTCTCCCCACCTAAATCTTGTAGCTTGGTTTGAGCATCAAGAATATGCTGTGCCGCAACGATCGAAATTTGTGGACCCATAAAAGGCTCTGGTAGGGCAAAAGGCTCACCCATAACAATATTGCGGGTTGCCTCAACCAAACGCACCAGCAACGCGTCTCCTTTATCACCACTCGGTACATAGAGCCTACGAGCGCAAGTACAACGTTGTCCGGCACTGATAAAGGCAGACTGGATGATGGTGTAAACCGTCGCATCAAGTTCACCATACTGCTCTGAAATCACCATCGGATTATTCCCGCCCATTTCCAGCGCCAGCATTTTCTCTGGCCGACCCGAAAACTGACGATGCAGTACATGTCCCGTATTGGCACTGCCAGTAAAGAGCAAACCATCAATCCCTTTTGATTCTGCCAGCGCGACCCCGGTTTCTTTACTACCTTGAACTAGGTTAATCACCCCATCAGGTAAGCCTGCTCGTTGCCATAACTTCATCGCCACTTCACCGGTCCACGGCGTTTGTTCTGACGGTTTAAATACCACCGTATTCCCCGCTAATATTGCAGGCACAATATGACCATTAGGCAAATGAGCAGGGAAGTTGTAGGGACCAAATACCGCCATAACACCTAAAGGTCGATGGCGTAGTACGATTTGATTACCCGCCAGATCGCGTTGAGCCTCACCAGTGCGCTCATGATAAGCACGAATGGAGATCGCTATCTTACCTGCCATTGCAGCGACTTCAGTACGGGTTTCCCACAATGGTTTTCCAGTTTCTTTCGCAATCACTTCTGCCAGTTGTTCGCTATTGGCTTTCACTAGATCAGCAAAACGCTGTACGATTTGTTCTCGCTCTGCAATCGTACGTTTTTTCCAACCAATAAAGGCGTTACGCGCGGCGCTAACCGCTTCGTTCACTTGTGGGGCTGTGGCACTCTGACTTTGCCAAATAACGTCGCCATTGTAGGGGCTGGTTGATTGAATGATATCTCCCAGACCGGATAACCATTGACCTGCAATCCAATTCGCCATCTTATTCCTTCCTTAGAATCATCCGTACTTCAATGTTACTGCGCCAACATGCGCACAAAACCATCCGATTCAACTTGCAATGCTTGAGCTACATCAGGCGCTAAAATCACCGTCCCCGTAGCTTGATCATAAGCCCCTTTAGCAGCAACTGCTCTAAAGTGTTCAAATGACGTATTGCTGATTAAGTAATGATTACTGCTACTGTGCTCGGCGATGCTTACTTTGGCTCGAAATGAGTGACGTACAGACTCTATATTACGAACATCACACTCAACCGTTGGCCCACCATCAAAAATATCGACATAGTTGCGGCAAGTGAATCCTTCTTTCTCAAGTAAGCTCAATGCTGGTTTGGTATTTTCGTGCACTTTACCAATCACAGCCTGAGCTTCTTTGCTAAGTAAGTTGATATAAATCGGCAGCTTTGGCATTAAGTCAGCAATAAAGCCTTTCTTGCCTATTCCGGTTAGGTAATCAGCCATAGTGAAATCAATGCTAAAGAAGTTCTCTTGCAACCACTGCCAGAATGGAGAATTGCCGTGCTCATCTGAAACGCCACGCATCTCAGCAAACACAATATTAGAGAAACGGTGAGGATGTTCAGCCATCATAAGGAAACGACATTTAGACATTAAACGACCATTAAGACCGCCGCGAAATTTGGATCTTAAGAATAGAGTGCAAATTTCACTGCATCCTGTGTAGTTATTGCCAAACGTCAGAAGCTTCACCACATTATTCACACCCAATTTGGGTGAAGAATGAACAATGGTACTGATATGGTAGGAGTAAAAAGGCACATCCCAGCCAATAGCGGCCTCGACACCCGTGCAACCAGCCACTTCGCTGGTATCACTGTCAAAGCCAACCATGAGATAACCTTCATCACCCGGCTCAACTACGTTGGGTTTACTAAAACTGTATTCTGAATGGGTAATTCGGTTAGTCAGTAGTTCTTCATTAACCGGAAGAGATGTAAATCCGTGTCCTGATTCAACCGCACAAATATGCAGTGCTTCATAATCTGACATGGCGATAGGACGAACAATCAGCATCGATACTCCCTCCTGATGCTCAAGGAGACCAGCCAACTACGTAAGATACCTTTCTTACTAGGCTGATCTCTCGCGCGCTTAACTGCGCTTGTTATGCCACTAAAGAAGCTATGGCTTTGTCTAATTTTTCCAATCCTTGCTCTATATCTTGCTTATTGATCACTAATGATGGCGCAAAACGAACGACGTCTGCACTAGCGACCAATACCATCAAACCTTGTTCACCTGCAGCCAAAAGTACATCGCGAGCTCTGCCTTGCCAATCTTCATTCAGGGCAGCACCAAGCAGCAAGCCTTTACCACGAATTTCGCTAAAGATTTGATACTTAGCATTGATTTTATTCAAACCATCACGGAACAGTACTTCTCGCTCTCTCACTCCAGCTAGAGTTTGTGGATCACTGACAATATCAACTACCGCTTCTGCGACTGCGCAAGCTAGTGGGTTACCACCATAAGTTGAACCATGAGTACCTACTTTTAAATGCCCAGCCAATACACTTGTAGTGAGCATCGCACCAATAGGGAAGCCACCGCCGAGTGACTTAGCGGTGCTAAGAATATCAGGTGTAATACCTAAACCTTGATAAGCATAGAATTGCCCAGTTCGTCCGTTACCCGTCTGCACTTCATCAAAAATCAGTAACGCATTATGCTTGTCACACAGCTCTCGCACTGTTTGCACAAATTCTTCTGTCGGCAGAATGATGCCACCTTCGCCTTGCAGAGGTTCCATCATAATGGCGCAAGTACGATCGGATATATGTTCGCGCAATGCCTCTACATCATTATATTCAAGGTGAGTCACATTACCGGGTTTAGGTCCGAAGCCATCTGAATAAGCCTCTTGTCCACCAACCGTAACGGTAAAAAAAGTACGACCGTGAAAACCTTGTTTAAATGCGATAATTTCAGATTTCTCTATGCCATACACATCCGCGGCATACCGACGCGCCAGCTTAAGTGCTGCTTCATTGGCTTCTGCACCAGAATTAGCAAAGAAGACTTTGTCAGCAAAGCAAAGTTCAGTGAGTTTTTTCGCCAAACGCAGAGCTGGCTCATTGGTCATCACATTACTCAGATGCCATAGCTTTTGACCTTGCTCGATGAGTGCTTTCACCATCGCTGGATGGCAATGCCCTAAACAGCTGACAGCAATACCACCGGCAAAATCAATATATTCGTTTCCAGCACTATCCCAAACACGTGAACCTTCACCTTTAACCGGGATCATTTCCATTGGGCTATAACAAGGCACCATCACCTCATCAAATAGTCCACGTTCTACCTTCATTTCTATCGCCATCGCACATTCCCTCTCGATACCGCATGCCAATGCAGGTTCTGTATCCTTACCTTGCTCTGATTACTATTAATAAGTATAGAAACAAATTTTTGTATTATGTATCCACTGACACGGCATTGTATTTACATTTAATTAACTATTTCAATAGTATTTTATGCTGATTAAGCCCTATGGGAAAATCAAACAAATATAACAATGACTATTTATGCACCATAAGCATAATTTTATGAAGCGTTTTTTACTTAACTCAGCCATAAGCTAGGCTTTTAGTAGTCGAAATAAAGCGCCATTGCTAAATTGCGTTGAGTAAACGAATAGTTTTGCAAATGAGGAAATTACAACAAATGTAACTTAAATGTTAAGAATGGTGATCTGTATCTGAACTTCAGTACGGCGAAAAGCCGCACTGAGAAATTAACTGACTAACGCGAAAGGAAGTTGGCGAGTAATAGATGCCCTTGCTCAGTCTTAATCGACTCAGGATGGAATTGCACAGCATCAATTGGCAAGGTCTTGTGCTGATAGCCCATGACCTCATCCATCGAACCATCTTCAAACTCTGTCCATGCGGTAAGCTCAAAGCACTGAGGAAGGCTATCTTTCTTGACGATAAGTGAATGATAGCGGGTGACGGTTAAAGGATTATTCAAGCCTTTAAATACACTCATGCCAGTATGGCGAATTGGCGACGTTTTACCATGCATGACTCGACGAGCACGTACAACTTCCCCACCAAAGACCTGAGCGATGGCTTGGTGCCCCAAACAAACACCGAGAATAGGTAACTTACCAGCGAAGTGCTCTATAACTTCAAGTGTAATACCAGCTTCGTTCGGCGTGCACGGTCCTGGAGAGATCACTAAGTGAGTGGGCTCTAAAGCTTCAATGCCCTCAATATCAATCTGATCATTACGTACTACCTGAACTTCTGCACCCAATTCGCAAAAGTATTGGTAAAGGTTATAGGTAAACGAATCGTAGTTATCAATGATTAGTAACATGACGGATAAACAGCTCAATAATCAATCTTACTCGGGGCGAGTATTGTGCAATAGTGCACCACAAAGGCAAGTAAAAAGTGCCTCTTCAAAAAAATAAGGCCAGCAAATTGCTGACCTTATTTAATCTTTCAGCGCTTATGGGCGAGTAACAAAACCGACAGCTTTGTACACTTCTTTTAGTGTTACCGCTGCACGAGCAGAAGCTTTTTCTGCGCCTTGCTTCATCACTTGGTCCATATAGGCGCGATCAGCACGAACACGGTGGTATTCAGCTTGAATTGGTTCAAGCATTGCAACTAACGCCTCACCAACATCTTTCTTAAATGGACCGTACATTTCAACGCCTTGGTATTTTGCTTCAATCTCTTCAAAGCTCATATTAGTCGCGGCAGAGTACAGACCCATTAAGTTAGATATGCCCGCTTTATTGTCCCAATCATTGGCAATACGTGCAGGTGTTTCAGCATCTGTTTGCGCCTTATTGATCTTTTTGATGATCGATTTTGGGTCTTCAAGCAGAGTAATCACGTTCTTACGATTGTCATCTGACTTAGACATCTTCTTCGTCGCATCCTGAAGGCTCATTACACGCGCATTCACCGTTGGAATGTAAGGCTCAGGAATAGTGAAGATTGGGCTCTCTGGAGAGTAGACGTTATTGAAACGAGTCGCGATATCGCGCGCTAATTCTAAGTGTTGCTTCTGATCGTTACCAACCGGCACTTGGTGTGCACCGTATAACAGAATATCCGCCGCCATCAGTACCGGGTAAGCAAATAGACCGGCATTGATATCATTCGCGTAACGCGCAGACTTGTCTTTAAACTGAGTCATACGGCTCAGCTCACCCATTTGGGTGTAGCAATTAAGAAGCCAACCAAGTTGAGCGTGCTCTGGTACATGTGACTGAACAAATAACGTGCTCTTCTGTGGGTCAACACCAACTGCCAGACAGATTGCTAATGCGTCTAGCGTTGCTTCATGCAGCGCTTTCGGGTCTTGACGAACCGTAATAGCATGAAGGTCAACTACGCAATATTGGCAATCATAATCATCTTGCATCTGCTGCCATTGACGTAGAGCACCCAAGTAGTTACCGATACTAAGTTCACCTGACGGTTGAACACCACTCAATACGATGGGTTTGCTCATGGGAATAATTCCTTTGACTTCTTAATTGAATAAATTGGGTAAACCGCAATGTGTTACTCCTCAAACTTAGGAATACTGTAACAAGGCGACTAGCAAACGAACCCCAGCTCCCAATGAGCATAGATAAACTATGTAATTAGGGTGAGGCGTGCAGTCAACGCAGCTACGGCGTTCAGAAAGCAGAGAAAATGCGGTTTTCCAGTTTACTCATTTTGATGACTATTTTGCTAGTGATTTTATTTCAATCAAGCAGAAACCGTCACAACATCAAGTAATTCTGCGATATTATCCGCGACAAAATCAGGCGCGCTCGCGGAAATTGGCTCACCATGGTTATAACCATAGGTAAGACCAAATGAACGACAACCAGCATTCTTTGCCGCCAAAATATCGTTCTTAGAATCACCAACCATCAGCATTTCACCTGCGGTACAGGCGTGCTTTTCCAGCAGCCAGTTCAGCGCTACGGGGTTGGGCTTACGCTCAGGGAAAGCATCACCACCCAACACATCAACAAAGTATTTTGCGATATCGTGTTGTGCCAAGATCTCTGGCACAAATTTAGATGGTTTGTTGGTCACCAAAGCTAATGTAAAACCTGCTTGTTGCAGCTCAGCCAAGGTTTCTTTTACCGCAGGGTATAGGTGAGTCAACTTGTGACCACTTTGCTCGTAGTAATCATCAAACAACTCTCGACCTTTAGCGAGTAGCTCTGGGCTAAATTCAGGGTCGATGGTTAAGCTTTGACTTAATGCGCGACCAATTAATACATCGGCGCCATTACCAACGTAATCACGTACTTGCTCTTCATTTACACCAGAAAAACCAAGCGCTTTTACTGCTTGATCAGCTGCAACCGCTAAATCCGGTACGCTATCGAGTAACGTACCGTCAAGATCAAACGCAATCAGTTTAAGTTCTTTCAACGCTCTGCCCTATTTTACTTTCGCTAATTCAGCGCGCATTTCGTCAATCGCTGTTTTGTAGTCTGATTGACTAAAAATAGCTGAACCGGCAACAAACATATCCGCACCCGCTTCAGCGATTTCTCGAATGTTTTCCGCTTTTACACCACCATCGATTTCAAGGCGAATATCACGACCCGATTCATCAATCATCTTACGAACAGCGCGCAGTTTATCCAAGGTATTAGGAATAAATGATTGTCCACCAAATCCAGGATTCACGGACATCAATAAAATCATGTCAACTTTATCCATAATGTATTCTAGGTGAGCAAGTGGGGTTGCAGGGTTAAGTACAACACCCGCTTTACAACCGTGTTCTTTGATTAGCTGTAATGTACGATCGACGTGATCAGACGCTTCAATATGGAAGGTAATCATCGATGCGCCTGCTTTAGCAAAATCAGGAACAATGCGATCAACAGGCTTTACCATTAGGTGTACATCGATAGGGGCTGTGATGCCATAATCACGTAACGCTTTACACACTGGAGCACCAAAAGTCAGGTTTGGCACATAGTGGTTGTCCATAACATCGAAGTGCACAACATCAGCACCGGCTGCAAGAACCTTTTCTACGTCTTCACCAAGACGAGCAAAATCTGCAGACAGAATCGACGGAGCGATAAGGAAATCTTTCATACCTGACCTCAAAAAGTAAATAGGCTTCATTGCGTAAATTTGGCGCAATTCTACCTAAGCAGTCAGGCATATGATAGTGGCTGATTAAGAAATGTGTGCTTTAGACCTTGTTTGAATTAAACAAGGCAAGTAGCTCATCAACTTTGTTGCGTCCTGCACCATTACGGCTAATCGTGCGTTTTACTTTGACCACATTCAATTCAGCACCGTGATAGAGACGACGGGTTAAGGTTGTATCGTGATTCGAGATCAGAACCGGAATACCACGCTGATTCGCCGCCGTTTCGGCGATATTGGCTAAATCAGCTTGATCATCAAGTGAGAAACCATTCCCCGCATAAGAAGTAAAGTTTGCGGTGGTTGAAAGCGGTGCATATGGTGGATCACAGTACACTACACAGCCTTTACGGGCGCGTTTGAATGTCTCTTGATAGCCTTCACAGACAAAAGTCGCTCTCTTCGCTTTTTCAGCAAAAAACTCCAACTCTTTTTCAGGGAAGTAAGGCTTTTTGTACGAACCAAATGGTACGTTAAAGCCACCTTTTTTGTTGTAACGGCATAAGCCATTAAAACCAAATCGGTTCATATATAGGAATGCGAGCGAGCGATACATCACATCATCAGTTTGATTAAACTGAGATCGAACATCTAAATAGAATTCTTTGCGGTTATTTTCTGCTGTGAACCAACGCTTAGATTCATTGATGTAACTTTGCGGGGCGTCTTTTAGCAGGTTGTAGAGGTTGATCAGATCGGGGTTGATATCTGCTAGTAAGTATTGTTCATAGTCAGTATTAAGAAAAACCGAACCAGCACCAACAAACGGTTCCACCAATTTGCGTGCTTCAGGCAGATGACGCTGAATATCTTCAACTAGACCGTATTTTCCACCAGCCCATTTAAGGAAGGCACGCTGCTTTTTCATCGACTGCTCTATCTATCAACCACAAATTAAGGCTGCGGAATGTAACATATTTAGCGCCATACCCAAAGCAATTGGCTTGGTCAATTGGGCTGAGCGAACAGAAAGTCACTGGTTCCACTCAACCTTTATCATATTAATTACTGCGGGCAATTTCACGCTGTACTTGATTCAACGATTTAGCCCAAGGATCGAGCTTTTGCAGTGACTCCGGTAATTGGGTAACCGCATCACGTGCGACTTGAATCGTTGGGTAGTTATCGTAGGCAATAATAAACCACTCTACGCCATCACGCGTGGCTGGATAAACAAGCGCTTTGTCATTCAACTCATAGCGGTTTAGGAAATTTTGTACCTCAAGACGGCTGCGAACCGCTGCCAATTGCAAGGTGTAGCTACGTCCTGAGTAACTGTTCAATTCATCTTTGGCAAACTCGAAAGTGATTGGTGTTAAGACGTTTACACTTGATTCAATCGGGATCTGCTGTCGTGTGTCATCAACGATTTTTTCAATTTCGGTGGTATCAACTTTTTCAGCTTCATTTTCCAACAACGCATCAACCACTTCAGAGGTGATGACAACACGTTGAGAGTTATCCTCAATCACCCCCACACTAGCAGGAGCATCGGTCACTTCCGGTGGCAGTGCATTAGAATCATCTTCAACATCTTCAATCACAATGTGACCACTTGCTGCCGCTTCACTCACCGATGTTTCTGGTTCTTCAAGTGTTGCAATCGCTGTCTGTTCAACATGTTCCGTGATTTGCTTGGCCGTTTCATCCGGAGTTGGCTGATTCATCATCCACCAATAGCCCCCACCAATTAATAGCAAGAACACTAGCACCACAATTGCAATATTAATCGGTGAGCCGATAATTGAGCGAATAACGATCTTTTTTTCCACCTTCTGATCCCCTAGAGCCATGATTTCCCCTGGACGACGCGCAACCGTTCGATACGCATTGCGCACCCTTCTTTCCATGTCATCTTCGACAAAACGCATCACCAATTGTTCAAAGAATCGACCGGCTTCTTGCGAAGTAAGGGGTTCTATTTCTAGCTCAATTGGTTTGATATCTTGCCCGTGGCTTAAACGTCGAAACAGACTGTCGAGGCTTGCAACACGACTAAACAATACAACATTAATTGTCCAACGGCTTTGTTGCTGAGCTCGCACCATCAAGAGCCACAGCTCAGAAATCAGCGACTCACTTAACAAGTGAGCATCATCCACAACAATCGTAATATTGCACGAAGAGTGCTCCATATTACGTGCAAAACTTGTCACCATACTGTCGGCAGGATTAAACAATGGCTCAGATAACACCTGAGTCAAAATCGTCGTACGATGCTGCTCATCAGATTGATTCGGATGACACATCAATAGAGCTTGGTTTTTATCATCCGCCCACGCTTCTAAGTATCGCTGAGCTATCCAAGTTTTACCTGAACCTGGTGCACCTGACACGGTAATGAAGTTGGAAGTAAAGTGAGTTAATAATTGGAGACGTTCCAATAACTCAATCTGTGTGTCTAACTCCAGCACTCTGGATTGATGTGTCAAACTCATAAAATCAACCTAAGATCTTGAGACGTGATGTAATTAAAGTCCACGACCGAAGTCGATCGCTTGCTTAATGACGGCTTCTGGTACGCCTTTAATCACTTCAGCACTACCGATGTCGGTAGGCAAAATTAAACGCAATTCACCCGCTAGCACTTTTTTATCACGCATCATATGTCGCATAAAATCTTCAAAAGACATACTCTCAGGCGTATGCACCGGCAGTTTCGAACGCTTCAATAGTGTGATAATCCGCTCAAGTTGTGCTTGAGTAATATCGCCACGTAATTGCGCTGTCTTTGCCGCCATGACAGTCCCCGCAGACACAGCTTCGCCGTGTAACCAATTGCCGTAGCCAAGTTCAGCTTCAATGGCATGACCAAAGGTATGACCCAAATTCAGCAAAGCACGAATGCCGGATTCTTTCTCATCTTGAGCAACCACTTCCGCCTTGATCTCACAACAGCGTGCAATCGCGTACTTTAATGCTTGTTCATTTAAAGCGTACAAAGCCTCTAAATTCTGCTCTAGCCAAGTAAAAAACTCTGCATCATAAATAATGCCGTACTTAATCACTTCTGCCATACCCGCTGCAAATTCTCGTTCAGGTAAAGACCTTAAACAATCTGTATCGATGATGACAGATTTTGGCTGGTAGAACGCACCGATCATATTCTTACCCAATGGGTGATTCACCGCGGTTTTGCCGCCTACGGACGAATCAACTTGCGATAACAAAGTCGTTGGTATTTGAATAAAATCGACACCGCGTTGATAACAAGATGCAGCAAAACCGACTAAGTCACCAATCACACCACCACCAAGCGCAATGATCACAACATCACGGCTAAAGTTATGCTCAAGAAGATAACTCATAACGGTATTAAAGGTGTCTAGGGTTTTGTATTGCTCGCCATCAGGCAATTGGAGTAACGATGCTTGACAACCTTGCTGTGCCAGCATTGATAGAATTTTGTCAGCGTATAGCGGTGCAACAGTGATATTACTTATCACTACTACTTTTTGCTTCGCAGTTAAGAAGGAAAGGTGGGCCGGATCATTAAATAATCCGGCACCAATTGATATTGGATAGCTACGCTCGCCTAAGCTGACCGTAATCCGTTCCATGGTTATGCTCCAATTCAAGATAAATAATTGTTATCTCTCTTCTAGCATTTTTACGATCTGGTTGGCTACCACTTTTGCACTTTGATCGTCAGTACGTACAGTATAATCCGCAATTTCTACGTATTGCGGGTTGCGATCTTCGGCCAAAGCCTCGAGCACTTCACGCGGTTTATCTGTTTGTAGCAGTGGACGTTTCTTGTCACGGTTCGTGCGTGCAAGTTGTTTTTCGATTGTCGTTTCTAGGTATACAACGATACCGCGAGCAGATAGACGATTTCGGTTTTCTTTGCTCATGATTGAACCACCACCCGTAGCAAGGACGATGCCTTGTTCTTCGGTTAGGTCATTAATCACTTTTTCTTCGCGAGCGCGGAAGCCTTCTTCACCTTCAACATCGAAAACCCAAGCGATATCAGCGCCTGTGCGTTCTTCGATTACGGTGTCCGAGTCAACAAACTCCATATGAAGCTGTTGAGCTAGATGCCTACCAATTGTACTTTTGCCGGCTCCCATTGGGCCAACAAGGAAAATATTGCGTTTCTCAGCCATGTTTTAGCAGTAATTTACAACGTTAATTCAATGACATCGCCACAAGAAGGGACAGCACGGGGCTGACTTAGAAGATGCTTGTGACACCTATTCCTCACAGATGTTTCGTGATCAGACCCGAAATTATCTAGATAAGGTCGCCCTAATGCAAATTTATTTTCCAATTACTGCGCAACTACTTTGGGCGTAACGAAGATTAGCAGCTCACTTTTGCCCATTTTTTGGTAACTTCTACGGAACAAAACACCGAGTAAAGGTATGTCTCCTAACAGTGGTACTTTGTCCACTGTATCCGTCACGCTATGTTGGAAAATTCCACCGAGTACGACTGTCTCTCCATTGTCCACCAGCACTTGAGTACCAATGCGTTGAGTGTTTATCGACACGGCTTCTCCTGTACCTATTTTAACCACTTCTCCAGGCCGATCTTGTGTCACGCTAAGATCAAGAATCAAGCGATTATCTGGGGTAATTTGAGGGGTAACTTTGAGGCTCAATACTGCTTTTTTAAATGCGACCGAAGTCGCTCCACTAGATGAAGATTCAAGGTAAGGAATTTCGGTCCCTTGCTCGATATATGCCGATTTTTTGTTGGTAGTGATCAATCTCGGGCTCGAAATAACCTCAGCTTTTGATTCGCGTTGCAGTGCTGATAACTCCAAATCGAGCAATGTACCTGAGCCTAGTTTCGCCACCTGAAAGGCAATCGTCGAAGAATTTCCTACCGCTGCAGCTAAATTCACATTAAGAAAATCACCAATATCATCCGGTGATATAGCGGCTCGATTGTTTTCATCGGAATCTCCCCCCTGATATAAACCCCGTTCGTAAAAATTCCCCTCGAGAGAGCCTCCAACTTTCCCACCACTTGAATTTAAACTCCATCGAACGCCTAATTCATCCAAGCTGCCTTCGTTTACCGTTACAATGCGCGCTTCAATCTGTACTTGTTTTACTGGGATATCGAGTGAAATCACAATTCCACGCACTACATCAATATTGTTTTTTAAATCCCTGATCAGTAGTGAGTTCGTCCTCTCATCAACGGTAATAGAACCTCGTTCAGACAACATACTCATCGAACCGCCACCATCTATCATGTCAGCAATATCACCGGCATTAGCAAAGTTGACTTTAATGATTTCAGATTTGAGTTCACCTAACTCATCGCCTAAGCGCGCATTTTCCAAACGTTGCTTTTCTCTTTGAGCGAGCTCGACTCTCGGAGCCACTAACAACACATTTCCTTCTGCTCGTTTATCCAATCCTTTTACTTGTAAAATGATATCAAGCACTTGAGGCCAAGGCACACCGTCCAAACGTAAGGTTAAATTGCCTGTGACCGTATCCGACACAACTAGATTAAAATCGTTATACTCGGCAATAAGTTGCAACACATTGCGCACTGGGATGTCTTGAAAATTGATCGAAATCTTCTTGTCAGATTGTTCTAAAATTGACGATTTTTTTGCTGTGTTAGGAGCTTGGGATTGGCTAATTTTTACTTCTAAAACATTTCGATTTAACGAATATCGATAGTCAAATTCGCCTTCAATTTTCGCTAATAATTGCACCTTTCTTACTTGTCTAAATAGCTCAAATGTTTGTACATTAGTCGCAAAATCACGCACATCATATCGCTTCAAGTGATTATTTTTGATGGTGGTATTGAGCAGTTCTACCATCAAACCTTGTGGGGTTTTCTGTAGATTTACCACTATTTGTTCATCATTCAACTCAATAATAATATTGGCGTTACGTTCGCTATCAACTCGAAAATCGACACTTTTAAACTGATTACTCGCCTCTTGAGCTAAACATACAGACGAGAGGAATACATAACTGACAAAAACATTGATTATCGCTATCCATTGCGTGGTTGTTTTAAATCTACTTATCATTACGTTATCTCGATGATTAAAATCTATCTGAGTGCTAGTTTCACGTTACGACGACTCCAACACCCCAACCCATCTGGTAGCGTTTCGTTAACTTGAATATAAGAAGCCGTTACTTTGGCAATGCGACCATTATTCAGGCCCAAATATTGACCCGTGGTGACTTTAACAATGTGCCCATTTGGCATCTGAACCAGCGCAGAGTTATCACCATTTCGACTCATAACGCCTTTTAAACTCAACTTATTCAAAGCAAATTGCTCCAGTTGACCCGTTTTTATTCTTGTTTGTGGTTGCCAGCAATCTAGGCGTTTTTTGGACTGACTCATGACTAAAGCAGCTCTAGGTAATACGAATGGCGACCTTTCCGAATGAGCTTGATAGTCTGCGGTTTCAAGGGCTAGCATCGGGACAGGAACTATCGCCTCAAACTGCGCTTGCTGTTGTGTTTGAGTAATGAAATCATCCAACGAATCTGGGTTCGCACGGCATCCGATCAAAAATGTCGCTACCAACAGTGATGCTATCCATCTAATCATCATCTTCCGCCTCTGGCTTGAATTGATAGGTATAAGCACGCACTTGAAAATGAAGCATGCTGCTTTCTAAACGGGCTCGCCTCCATTCAACATCCATAAAGTTGATCACCCTCGGTAAAGCCGATATCGCTTGAGAGAATCGACCAATATCATCGTAGTCGCCTGTTAGTTCGATATTGAGCGGCAAGCGATATAGAACCCCTTGGCTTTCTTTCGCCCCCCAATCCATGCGAGTAAAGGTGAGGTTATTTTGCAATCCCTTCTCATTGACGGCTGCCAGCATGATTGCTAACTCGTTTTGGACTGGAAATTGTAGGGATAAATGCTCATAACGCTGCCGGATCTTGTCAAGTTGTGTTTGTAACTGTGGCAATGCTGCGGCTTTGTTAGTTTTGATGTGCACGGTTTGTTTTAATATTTGCTCTTGCTGTCGTAATTGACTCAATTCGCTTTGTCGCCCATCGAGATACCACCAATAACCAACCACTTGTAACACTGCAAATAACACGACTAAAACCACGCACTGAGCAGATAACGACCATTGAGCGATATCTCCTACATCAAGCTCGGTATAGTTAGCCACCTTGTGCCTCCTGCATTTTTTCTGCTGCTAGTAGAAAATCAAAAGAGACACTGAACGATTGAAACTTTTCGCCAAAACGCGGCTTATCGTGAACGATGGAATGCATTGCCACTTCATCCAACCAAATAGAGTTTTCAAAGCGCTCAAGCATTGTCGCTAATCGTGATGTGGTATCACTGATCCCAGTAATATTGATTTGTTGGTGGCTCATCTTGATGGTATCGATGTAAACACCTTCAGGAATGAGTGTCGGCAGTAAATTCATCAGCTCCGTGGTCTTATTTCGCTGAATTTGTAATCCTTCAACCACTTTCAAGCGAGTAAGTAATGCTTGATACTCTTTCTCCAATGCTTCCATCTTTTGTATTTTAATATCAAGGCTAGCCATATGAGCTTGCAAGAAAGTTAAACGCTGATGCTGGCTCTGTTTCTGACTCTCGATATAAAACCCTACCCACCACTGAATCGCAGCCGAGATCATCAAGCAGCCAACAATGGACCTAAGGAATCTCTGTTTGTGCGCCTTTCGCTGTTGCTCACGCCAAGGAAGTAAATTAATTCGATGAAGCATGACCTTGCTCCATCCAATCTATCCCTTGAAGCGCCAACCCCATTGCAGAGGCATAACTATAGCCACAAGGAAGTCGCTGATTCTTGTAACGCGGACTCGAAATAAGTAATGAAAGAGGATCAAACAACTCACATTCAACATCGAGACGGCTTGCTAACTCTTCAGCCAGCATCGGCGTATTTGCCCCGCCTCCCGTAAGCCAAATACCTTGAAGTTGTTTTTTATCCATCGTACCTATGAGTTGTAATTGACGCTGAATCCGCTCAACTAGACTATTGATAAAATGCATAGTGGAACAATGATGAGTTGATGCATCGTCCTCAATTGGATGATTTATGATTTCTACACCTATCGGCAATTCTTTACACCATGGCGCTTGTCCGACGAAATCAATAACTAATGAAGATCGCGTGTACCCGACTTCTAATAACAACCAGTTCGAACGATTTTGAATACTTGCAACGGCCTGCCACAAACGAACTAGACCGTGAGCATGAACATCAAGCAGTAGAGGGGTAAAGCCAGCCTTGCGAAAAGCATCGACACGATTGTCGACCACTTCTTTTTTGGTAGCATAAATTTGAATGGGTTCGGTTAATTCTGAAGGATTATTTATGGGAATAGCGCAGTAATCGAGGCAAAGTTCTTCTAGTTCAAAAGGAGTTTGATGAGAAAAAAGCTCAATAATGGCATACTCTTTCTCTTGCACAGATAAATGCTTATCAATCTGTAATACTTTAGAAATAACAGAATTATCAGGTACAGATAATGCGACTTTTCGACTAAAAAGAGGCAAAGCCTTCCTTAGTTCTTTTAGTTTATTTACAATTTGCTGATAATTTAATAGGTGGTTATCGGAGAAAATGCTTTCTTCTATGACTAACTCTCGGAAATCCGTGAGTACAAGAGTGCCTTTCACTGGCTTAATGACAACGGCTTTTATGCTGTAGTGACCAATATCAACTCCAGTGATAAATGATAAACTCATATCTCTGTGCTCCAGGCATCGGTTCCATTTGCGTAAACAGCATCGTTGCCGGGAAAAGCACAATATTAACGCAAGCTAAATTGTTAGCTAAGGTTACAAGGCATAGTGCCTTGACGACCTCAATCAATCAGGGAATATCCGGTGAAGTTCATAAAGCGATTGCTCATTTTCACATTGGTTTGCATGATTCTTGGAGTGGGTACAATTTTCGGTTTCTACCTCTATGTGAAACCAGAACTACCAGACGTAGCAACTTTGCGAGACGTTAAACTTCAAACCCCTATGCAGGTCTATAGCCAAGATGGCAAATTGATTTCGCAGTTTGGTGAAAAACGCCGTATCCCGGTAAAGTACGATGACATTCCCAATCATTTAATCGAAGCTCTGATTGCTACCGAAGATAGTCGTTTCTACGACCATTACGGCATCGATCCTATTGGTATCACACGTGCTGCGATTGTTGTCGCTATGTCTGGTTCAGCCAAGCAAGGGGCAAGTACGATTACTCAACAGCTTGCGCGTAACTTCTTCTTGTCGAATGAAAAGAAGATCATGCGTAAGATTAAAGAAATTTTTATTGCTATCCACATCGAGCAGCTTTTAAGTAAGTCTGAAATCATGGAGCTTTATGTCAATAAAATCTTTCTCGGTCACCGCTCTTACGGGTTTGGTGCCGCTGCTCGTGTCTATTTTGGAAGAGACCTTAATCAGCTCACTTTGAGTGAATTAGCAACGCTTGCAGGTATGCCTAAAGCCCCATCAACTATGAACCCGATCTATTCAATTACGCGCGCGACTAATCGCCGTAATGTGGTTTTGGCTCGTATGTTGAGCGAGAAATACATCACCCAACAAGAATATGATGAAGCCCGTGCAGAAACACTTATATCACGCTACCACGGCGCTGAAATCGCGTTAAGTGCACCTTATGTGGCCGAACTTGCACGAGCTTGGATGGTTGAACGCTACGGTGAAGATGCTTATACCTCAGGCATGAGTGTCTACACCACGGTTAACTCAAAACTGCAAAAAGCAGCCAACGATGCAGCAATCAACAATTTGTTTGCATACGACGAGCGCCATGGCTACCGCGGTGCAGAAAAAATACTTTGGAAACCTAAAGCTGCACCAATGCCGGCGGAAGATATCGCGAAAACACTGCGCAATGTACCAAGCTATGGTGAATTAACACCTGCTGTTGTAACCGCTGTTGACGCTAAATCAGCAACGGTAACGATTAAAAACAACGGTGACGCGAAGCTTGATTGGGATGGCATAAAATGGGCTCGTCAGTTCCGTACCGATAAACGCCAAGGTTCTGCACCGAAGAAAGCGACAGATGTGCTCAACGTTGGTGAGCAAATTTGGGTGCGCGAAGTCGCAATCCAGCAAGATGAAGGCGAAGTGGTATACCACTGGCAACTAAGCCAAGTACCAAACGCGAACACTGCGTTTGTAGCGATGAACCCAGAAAATGGCGCAGTCATATCTCTGGTTGGTGGTTTTAACTTTGTGCACAACAAATTCAACCGAGCGACTCAATCGGTGCGCCAGGTAGGTTCAAGTATCAAGCCGTTTATCTATTCAGCGGCCATCGATGAAGGCTTGACGCTGGCAACGTTAATTAACGATGCCCCTATTAATCAATGGGATCAAAGCCAAGGCACAGCATGGCGTCCAAAGAACTCTCCACCAACCTATGTTGGACCTACACGTCTCCGTATCGGTCTTGCTCAATCTAAAAACGTCATGGCGGTACGTGTACTACGTGAAGTAGGCTTAGACGCAACACGTGAATATCTAACGCGGTTTGGTTTTGCTATTGAGGATGTTCCACGCTCTGAAACCATAGCTTTAGGGGCTGGTAGCTTAACACCAATCAAAATGGCTCAAGGCTACTCTGTCTTTGCCAACGGTGGTTACTATGTAGAGCCATTCTACATCGATAAAATCGAAGACCCTTATGGTGAGATTGAGTTTGAGGCATCACCAAAAACCATTTGCCAGCAAAATTGCCCAGCAACAGCAACCGCTGATAATGAGTTCAATGAACAAGATGTCACAGCAGAAAGCCTTGAAGAGCCACAATATGCTCCACAAGTTATTTCAGAACAAAGTGCATTCCTAGTTCGTGAAATGATGTACAGCAATATTTGGGGTGGTGGTAGCTGGCGTGATGGTACTGGCTGGAACGGTACAGGTTGGCGTGCTCAGAAACTTAAACGTCGTGATATTGGTGGTAAAACCGGTACAACAAACGATTCCAAAGACGCTTGGTATAATGGTTACGGTCCAGGAGTTGTCGCCATTGCATGGGTTGGCTTTGATGATCATAGCCGCAAACTCGGTAGAACAACACGCAATAGTAATTTAGGCAAAGATCAAATCACTGGCGCAGAAGCAGGAGCGAAAACCGCGGAACCAGCTTGGGTCGATTTTATGCACACCGCATTGTCACTTAATGCAGAGCAAGAAAAGCACATCCCACAAGGAATTGTGCGGATTCGAATTGATCGCGATTCAGGTTTGCTCACCGATAAATTTGATGGCAGCTCAATGTTTGAATATTTCCGTGAAGGGCATGAACCAACGGAGTACGTCTCAGATGAATTGACCGATACCATCTATACGACTGACGAAAGTGAAGAACTGTTCTAGTCTGATGGTCGCGACATATAAGTCGAAAAATAAAAGAGGTTGGCAAATGCCAACCTCTTTCTCTATCTATCATAATAAAGCACCAAGCTTCTAAGCGAAACTTCTGAACTAATATGATTCAAGCTGCTGCTGAATGGTTTGTGCTAGTTGTTCGAAGCGCGCTCGAAATGGTGAGCCCGGACGATACGCCACAACGATGCTGCGTGTCGGTTCAGGGTTAACCGCGCGTAAATAGCACACACCATCTTTGTTTCTTTCTTTTGGTAAAGCAAGTTTCGGCAACAAAGTGATCCCCGCCCCCGCAGCAACCATGTTGCGTAGCGTTTCGAGACTGGTTGCTTTAAAGCGTTCATCGTCTTTCGCCCCCGCAGCAAAGCAAAAGCCTAAGGCTTGATCGCGTAAACAATGCCCATCACCCAATGCTAAAACCGTGCGACCATTAAGCTCCAACATATCCACTTCATCAAGCTTTGCCCATTCATGCTCACAAGGCACGGCAACACTCAGTGGTTCACTGTAAACTTCAATCTCTTTAAATTGCGCGGTCTCAGCAACAGAGGCCAACACTAAACAATCAAGCTTACCTTCTTCTAACTGGCGCACCAATTGTTGGGTCTGTGCTTCATGCAGAAACAACTCCAAATCAGGAAACTGTTCTTTAAGCTTAGGTATGATACGCGGCAAAAGATAAGGACCAACCGTAGGGATAAAACCAATATGCATCGGTCCTGTCATTGCACCACTTTGATCGCTCGCCATATCCCGAAAAAGCTTAACCTCACTCAGAATTTTCTTCGCTTGTTCAACCAACTGCAAACCAGCATCGGTGAATAAAACACGCCGGCTACTACGCTCTAACAACGATGTACCCAATTCATCTTCTAACTTACGTATTTGACCACTTAAGGTTGGTTGGCTAACAAAACATGCTTCTGCGGCTTTACGAAAGTGATTGTGCTCCGCTAACGCAACGAGGTACTCAAAATCACGAATATTCATAACCCAATTCCTTCCCGAACCCATCAATAGGATAAATCTATCAAAACCATAGCACCAAACGATTAGAGCTATCAAAGTTTTTTTTTAATAATGAGCTCAACAAAACGAAACAGAGCAGAAAAAAAGATTAAGCTCTTACCGAATTATATTGAAAAGGAAACAATCATGTTTGCATCAAAAGAAGGTCAAGCGGTACCACAAGTTACTTTCCCTACTCGCCAAGGTGATGCTTGGGTTAACGTAACCACTGATGAACTATTCAAAAACAAAACGGTTATCGTATTTAGCTTACCAGGTGCGTTCACACCAACGTGTTCGTCTAGCCACCTACCTCGTTACAACGAGCTGTATTCAGTTTTTAAAGACAACGGTGTAGATGACATCCTATGTGTTTCTGTAAACGACACGTTTGTAATGAACGCTTGGAAAGCGGACCAAGAAGCAGAAAATATCACATTCATTCCTGATGGTAACGGCGATTTCACTGATGGCATGGGTATGCTAGTTGAGAAAAATGATATCGGTTTTGGCAAGCGCTCATGGCGTTACAGCATGCTAGTGAAAAACGGCGTGGTCGAGAAAATGTTTATTGAAGAAGATGTACCAGGTGACCCGTTCAAAGTGTCTGACGCTGATACAATGCTTAACCACATTGCGCCAGGACATAAAGAACAAGAGTCCATCACTATCTTCACTAAACCTGGTTGCCCTTTCTGTATGAAGGCGAAGCAGAACCTTATCGACAAAGGTCTGAACTACGAAGAAGTGGTACTAGGTAAAGATGCAACCACAGTAAGCCTACGTGCAATTTCTGGTCGCACGACAGTTCCTCAAGTATTCATCGGCGGTAAACACATCGGTGGCAGCGAAGAACTAGAAGCATTCCTAGGCTAACTCACCTAGCCAGATAGGTCGGCTAACCAGCCTTCAAACTTCAAGCCTATCGTCTCCCGACACCTATAGGGTTCGGGAGACTTCTTTAAAAACACAAATACCAATCTAGATAAGTAGCAATCCTTATCGAAGGGTTTCTATTTATCTAGATTTATACCAAATAAAGATTCACCGACACGTTCAACTAAGCGTTTGGTGAGAATAGAAAACGAGAATCCATTATGAAACAGTTAATTGTTGATGTTGCCGTTATCGGTGGTGGTACGGCTGGTCTTGGCGCATACCGCGCAGCAAAAGCTCATGCTGACAATGTAGTGATCATTGAAGGTGGTCCTTACGGTACAACCTGTGCTCGAGTAGGTTGTATGCCATCTAAATTACTGATTGCGGCCGCTGAAAGCGTTCACCAAATTGAGAAAGCTCCGGGCTTTGGTGTTTACCCTCAAGGTGACATTAAGATCAATGGTCGCGAGGTAATGGATCGTATCAAGCGTGAACGAGATCGCTTTGTTGGTTTTGTTCTAGAAGGTGTCGATGAAATCCCTGCTGAAGACAAAGTCTCAGGCTATGCAAAATTCATCGATAACAACACACTTTTGGTGGATGACCATACTGAAATCAAAGCTAACCGTATTGTGATTGCTACTGGTTCTCGCCCAGCTTACCCTGCTGTGTGGAATGAACTTGGTGATCGACTCGTGATCAACGATGACGTGTTTGATTGGGATGACCTCCCGGAATCAGTTGCGGTATTTGGTCCCGGCGTCATTGGTTTAGAGCTAGGACAAGCGCTGCACCGCTTAGGCGTAAAAGTAAAGGTATTTGGTTTAGGTGGTCAAGTTGGTCCACTCACTGACCCTGACGTGATGGCTTACGCCACCAAAGCCTTCCAAGAAGAGTTTTACCTAGACCCGAATGTTCAGGTTGAAAGTATGAAACGTATCTCTTCACCTAAGCAAAATGATCAAGACAAAGTTGAGATTCAATTTATTAACCATGATGGTAAGCTCGAAATTTTCACGGTTGATTACGTACTGGCTGCAACTGGGCGTCGTCCTAATGTCGATAAATTGGCAATTGAGAACACTTCGCTAGTATTAGATGAACGTGGTGTTCCAACTGCGGATTACTACACACTGCAAACATCTGTGCCTAGTATCTTTATTGCGGGTGACGCAAGTAACCAAATACCGTTGCTGCACGAAGCGGCTGATCAAGCACGTATCGCGGGTGACAATGCTGGGCGTTTCCCTGACATTCGCGCAGGTCTACGTCGCTCTGTTATTTCAGCGGTATTCTCTGACCCACAAATTGCGATGGTGGGGGAAACACGTAAACAATTGGAAACTCGTTTAGGCAGCTGTGGGTGTTTCGCCATTGGTGAAGTTTCTTTTGAAAACCAAGGTCGCTCACGAGTAATGCTGCGCAACAAAGGCTTGTTGCATGTCTACGGTGAGCAAGGAACAGGACGTTTTCTAGGTGCGGAAATGATGGGACCAAATGCAGAGCATTTAGCACACCTATTAGCTTGGGCGCACCAAAGCAAGATGACCATCTCCGAAATGCTCGATATGCCCTTCTATCACCCAGTGATTGAAGAAGGCGTGCGTACTGCGCTACGTGACTTGAATGCCAAATTACATTTAGGTCCAGAAGTGATTAAGCACTGTCTAGATTGCGGTCCTGGTTGTTAATCCTCGCCACTCACTTTTATCACAAATATGACAAAGCCTCGCAATGCGAGGCTTTGTCATATTTGATGAGCTATAGCATGCAGGTCAACAACGCTGAGGCTTCAATTAAGCAGGGAATTTAGTGCATTGCATGAAGGCTAACTAATATAATCGCCGTAGCCCCAATGACAAACCAGCTTGAGCCCATCACTAGTGCTGTTTTCAATTCTGTACTCACTTTACTTCTCCTCACTCTATCCCGCTAATTAGCGAGCAAGCTTATTTTGATTATTTTGATTATTTTTGAAGCAAGTAAAGTACACCACCAGCGTGCTACTATTTATTTGTGAATATTATTTTCCATTTTTGATCATCCTCAAGTTGCATGCTTTTATAGCCAAGAAACTTGAAGATACAGGTAGGCGGCAAGTAAGAAAGTCCCCTGAGCATAGGTGAATATATGATTGGGGCGCACGAACACAGCCAACACCGCTGCAACTTCAAGTATGACGGGTATATATTAACCATCTAGTCGAAGATGCATTACAATAAGTGCCCCTACTCTCTCTGTAATCAGAAAATATGAGCTGTTCTACTTGCCAACAAAACTGGTTTTGGAAAAAGATTGGTCGCTGCATGCGCTGTGTCTATCAATTGACAGCTTTGTCGCTCATCAGCGCAGCAATCTGGTGGCTGGTATTTCGAGACAATCCGAAAAGCATTGAATCGATCGCCCTACTTACTGCAATCATAGCCTTCAGTGGCTTACTAGCCGTGCATTTGTGGATGCGCTGGATCGTCATTCCCCTTAAGTCGGGCAAAAGGAAATAGCCTACGACACGGTTGGTGCAAATAATAAGGTTTTCGAGTACGGCTCAACAACGCTGTGGTTTCAATTAGGCAGAGGAGTGTATATGTCCCGCTTATAAGTCCGGCGCTTTTCTTTCCCCTTTACACAAGCGGTCCAATAACTCTTTGCTACGCCAAAGAGTCATCAGAAAGGCGCTTTGTCTTGATGCTGTAGTTCGGTCGGTTTTAGGCGTTCCCGACACCGAAAACCTAAAAATTCGTCCTGAATTTTTACCTAGTGTGTTACTCATCTTTGCGTATTTTTAAACGCTTGATGTTGTCAGATTCGTTGGAACAACAGCACTGTTACACCAATACCAAAAATCTTCCTCAAACTAATTAGATTCACAGCTAGGCGAGCAAATGAGAAAAGTCTCTGAGCACAGGAATACTATGTGATGAGGTTTTCGAATGCAGGTTAACAACGCTGTGGCTTCAAAAACCGAGTATACCCAAACTAGTTGGAGTCACAGTTAGGCGTCCAAGTGAGAAAAGTCTCTGAGCATAGGGAACTATGTGATGAGATTTTCGAAAGCAGGTAAACAACGCTGTGGCTTCAACTAGGCAGGGTATAGAGGGGTAGAAAGAAAAAAGCCCCGAAACCAATATCAGGTTTCGGGGCTCTCTTAGATAAGTCTAAGAAAAAGCAGTGGTAATGTTATAGACCGAGCCTTTTCTCAATGGTTCAACTTTTTATCGATCTTTTTTGGATCTTTTTTAAAATCAATTTTAAAACAGTCACTTAGCGTCTATTTTTGATTTTATTACTTCTTTAAACGAACTTGAGCTTGCGCTATTGCGAAGGCTACTTGCTCTGGTGCCACGCCGCCTAAAGCATTACGTTTCGCTAAGCATGATTCTATCGTAAGGATCGCGTAAACATCTTCTTCAATCACAGGAGAAAATACTTTTAGCTCCTCAATGGAGAGCTCTTCTAGCGCGCAACCCTTTTCAATCGCACCGACAACGGCAACACCCACTATATGATGAGCTTCACGGAATGGAATTGCTTTTGCTACTAAGTAATCCGCTAGCTCTGTTGCGTTAGCATAACCTTGTTGCGCCGCTTCTAACGTACGCTCACCATTAACCTTGATGCCATCAAAACACAGTGCCGCCATTTCTATACAATCAAACCAAGTATCAAGCGCGTCAAACAGCCCTTCTTTGTCTTCTTGCATATCTTTGTTATACGCCAATGGCAGTGCTTTCACTGTCATCATCATGCCCGCAAGTGAGCCATACACTCGACCGGTTTTACCACGGATAAGTTCGAGTGCATCTGGGTTTTTCTTTTGTGGCATCAGTGAAGAACCAGATGTCACTGTATCGGCCAACTCAATAAAGTTAGCTTCACCTGAATTGTAGAAAATCATATCTTCGGCAAGGCGAGAAAGGTGCAGCATCGAGAGAGAGGCAACTGACATCAGTTCGATCACATGATCACGATCGGAAACAGAATCCAATGAATTACGCGTTGCGCGTGTAAAACCAAGGTTTTGCGCAATCTGCTCACGATCCATCGCGTAAGCGGTACCCGCTAATGCGCCAGAACCTAATGGGCATGTATTAAGACGCGCTAGTGCATCTTTTAGACGTGAGTGATCGCGCTCAAACATCTCAACATACGCTAGACACCAGTGCGCGAATGTCACAGGTTGAGCACGTTGTAGGTGAGTGTAGCCTGGCAACACAGTCGTTTGATGAGCCTGCGCAACAGTAACCATTTGTTGTTGCAATTGTTCTAGCGCAGTGAGCAGTACCTCAGCTTGCTCCCGGCACCAAAGCTTGAGGTCTGTCGCCACTTGGTCATTACGCGAACGACCTGTATGGAGCTTTTTACCTAAATCGCCGACTTTAGCGATCAGTTGCAGCTCTACCCATGAGTGAATGTCTTCTGCATCCGATGTCAAAATCTGTTTCGGATTTTGTTCAACACTCTCTTTAAGCTCATTCAACGCCAATTCTAATTGCTGCTGTTCTTCGCCTGTAAGTACACCAACGGTCACTAACGCTTTCGACCATGCTATTGAGCCGACAATGTCTTGTACCGCTAAACGATAATCAAAACAAAGCGAATCGTTGAAATCTTTAAAACGGGTATCTGCTGCTTGGGTAAATCTACCGCCCCATAGTGCCATTGCATCTCTCCTGATAATGAAAGGATCTAGCCAATGCTAGCTAGATCCTAATAAGGCTACACAATGCTCGGACTCCGCCGAGCTATATCATCTGATCAAAAAATAACGCCTCAACCAGATTCATTTGACTCAGTTACTTTTTGCTTGCTGCATTAAGCGCTCTGATTCTGCTTGGTAGCGAGTACAGGCGGATAAATCCATCAGCGTGGCTTTGGTCGTAAACTTCGTCAGCACCAAAAGTTGCAAACTCTTCACTGTAAAGACTGTTGTCTGAACGCTTCTGAGTCGCTGTTGCTTGACCTTTGTAAAGCTTAATAACTACTTCACCATTCACGTCTTTCGCTAGCTCTTCCGCGGCTGCCAATACAGAATTGCAAAGTGGTGTAAACCAACGACCATCGTATACAAGTTGAGCGGCTTTCACACCCAGTTCTTCACGGAATTCAAACGAGGTTTTATCTAGCACCAATTGCTCTACTGAACGCAGTGCTTCCATGATAATGGTGCCTCCTGGCGTTTCGTAACAACCACGAGATTTCATACCAACCAGACGATTTTCTACAATGTCGATACGACCAACACCGTGCTTAGCACCTTTATCATTGAGGTAAACCAGTGCGTTGTATGGGCTCATTACTTCGCCATCAACCGCAACCACTTCACCTTTTTCTACTTTCAACGTCACGTATTCGGCTTCATTTGGCGCTTGCTCAGGATCGACTGTCCATGCCCAGCAATCTTCATTGGTTGCGTTCCAAGTATTTTCTAGAACACCCCCTTCTGTTGATAGATGCCATGCATTCGCATCACGTGAGTAAATTTTTGTAATCGACGCAGAACAAGAAATATTGCGCTCTTCAAGATAATCAAGACACTCTTCACGGCTAACCAAATCCCACTCACGCCATGGTGCGATCACTTTTAGATCCGGAGCTAGAGCAGCAAATGCACCTTCGAAACGGACTTGGTCGTTACCTTTACCCGTACAACCATGACAAAGCGCATCCGCACCAACTTTACGCGCCACTTCCACTTGAGCTTTAGCGATGATTGGACGAGCCATTGAGGTACCTAGTAGGTATTTACCTTCGTAGCACGCACCGGTTTTTAAGGTCGGGTTAATGTATTGCGCAACCATCTCTTCTTTAAGGTCCATCACGTAACACTCAGATGCACCTGACGCAATTGCTTTAGCTTCAATGCCTTCAAGCTCGTAGTAGCCTTGACCAACATCGGCCACGAACGCCACTACTTCACAATCGTAATTCTCTTTTAACCATGGAATGATCACTGAGGTATCTAGACCACCAGAATAAGCCACAACTACTTTGTTTACGTTTACTTTGCTCATTTTTAACTCTCCGAGCCTAAGCTTTATCGGCTTAGGGACTAATCCTTGTTAATGTTTACTGCGGCAAAAATTGAGTGCCGATACTGTCACCCGCAAACAGCTGGGCTAATTTTTCTGGGTAGCGCCAAGTTGCAACCTCAATAGGACGACCAAGGTCAGTGGCAGCTTGTAGGGCTGCCTGTACCTTTACGACCATGCCATCGGTGATCACTTGACCATCTATTAATTGATTGGCTTTTTTCTCATCTAAACTCTTGATCAAATTGCCTTTGCCGTCCAATACACCGCTCACATCTGACAACAAAACGAGATCTGCATCTAGCGCACCAGCCACCGCTACTGCCGCTTGATCTGCATTGACGTTCATTAACTGCCCTTCGATTGTTAAGCCGATTGAGCTAATAATCGGTAGTGCACCAGTAGCTAAAATCGCTTGTAGTACGGTGGCATTACCCGGTGTGGCTTTACCCACTGCACCAAGCTCTGGGTTAAGTTCTACAACTTGACACAAACCACCATCCGCTAAGCTTAAACCAACCGCATTCAAACCATCTTTAATTGCCTGACCTTGCAGTTGCTTATTCGCAGTGCCAGCTAACGCCCCTGCAATTAACGATATTTGCTCGTAAGGTGTCACACGTAAACCTTGCTTCTTCACTGTTGGTAATTGCAGCTTGCTCATCAACTCATCCACTAGGTAGCCACCACCATGGACAATCACGATCGGTCGTTGAGCCTGAGTTTGATAACGTGCAATTGCTCCAAAAACCTGACTTAGCGTGTCAGTGCTCGACAACGCTGCCCCACCTAATTTGATCACCAATGGTGTTTGTTTGCTATCTGTCATAACTGCTCCTTGATATGACTGATTAAATCAGTGCCGTTAATTCAGGGTATCCATAGTGGATATTCAAACATTGCATCGCTTGACTCGATGCACCTTTTAATAAGTTATCAATAACCGCACACGCGATGATGTGTTCACCTTGAACTTGCCAACCAATATCGCAAAAAGGTGTAAATTGAACGTTTTGCAACTTAGGCATACCATCCACTAGACGCACTAAAGGCTTACCCTGATAAGCGGTTTGGTAAACATTTGCAACTTGCTCTGCCGTCACGCCCGCTGTCAGTTTCATCGTGATTGTAGCTAATATGCCACGCTTGAAATCTGCTAAGTGTGGGGTAAAAATCACGTCACAACCAAGGTGTGAAGCAATTTCTGGTTGGTGGCGATGAGTAAATACACCATATGGTTGTAAGCTCACTTCGCACAAGCTATTGACTAATGAGGCTTTACGCCCAGCACCCGAAGCGCCACTAGTGGCGTTTATCACTGGCCATTGGTTAGTATCAATTAACCCTGCATCTTTGAGCGGTTTGATTGCCAACTGGGAAGCCGTTGGGTAACACCCCGGAACCGCCACCAACTGGCTTTGTTTTATTTCTTCGCTCGCCCATTCAGCCAAGCCATAAGCAGCATTATCTAGCCATTGCTCGTGTTGATGATCAAAGCCATAAAATGTCGGGTAGAAACCGCTTTTCTTAACACGAAAAGCTCCGGAAAGGTCAAACACTTGGCAGCCATGTTTAAGTAATGTCGGGGCTAAATCGTGGCTCACTTCGTGGGCAGTTGCGAGGAAAACAACATCCGCATTTTTCGCCACGGCTTCAACATCAACTAATGGTTGAACTTGATCATCCACTAAGCCAGCTAACTTCCCGTGTAGTGCGGAAATAGGTGTGCCAGCATCGACACTGTTGGCGGAAACGTATAAACCTGATAGCGTAAGCTCTGGGTGTTTGTGCACCATCAGTGCAAGTTCTGCTCCGGTGTAGCCAGTGGCACCAATGATGGTTGTTTTTAGCATTTTAGACATCCGTATCTTTATTGAGCGTCACTCGCCGACCTGCAAATCCAAATTGCTTAGGGATTAGTGACTAAAAAACTATTTAATTTGCCTTTTAATGATTTTTTATTCATTAAAAATGATTTATTATGTTTTACCTTCTTAGTTAACGTCTGTCAACAGGGAAACGAAGATATTATGCAACTACCCAGCTTTATAGAGATCTATCATGGCCTAATTTCTACTTCTTCCATTAGCTCTTCCGATCCGAGTTGGGATGAAGGAAATCAACAAGTTATCGAGAAGCTCGCGACTTGGCTGAAAGATATTGGATTTGAAGTCGACATCATCGAAGCCGCTGCGGGAAAATTCAACCTCGTCGCCAAGAAAGGACAAGGTGATGGCGGCTTACTATTGGCTGGTCATAGCGACACCGTACCGTTCGATGAAGGGCGTTGGAATTTTGAACCTCACGCCATTACCGAAGCGAATGATCGTTTTTATGGCTTAGGCACTGCCGATATGAAAGGCTTCTTTGCTTTTATTATTGAAGCAGTAAAAAAAGTCGATTGGAGTAAACAAACCAAACCGCTATATATTCTCGCCACCTGTGATGAAGAAACCTCAATGCTGGGCGCGCGTCACTTCACCGATACAACTCCGATTAAACCGGATTACTGCATCATCGGTGAGCCAACCAGCCTAGTCCCGATTCGAGGACACAAAGGGCATGTCGCTAATGCGGTTCGCGTAACAGGAAAATCAGGGCACTCTTCCGACCCTGCGCTGGGTGTCAATGCAATTGAAATCATGCATGAAGTAATGTTTGCGTTAATGCAGCTGCGCAACAAATTAATTAAAGAGTACCACCACCCGGGATTCGCGATTCCAAGCCCAACACTTAACCTCGGTCATATTCATGGCGGGGACAGTGCCAATCGAATCTGTGGCTGTTGTGAATTGCATTATGATGTGCGGCCGCTGCCGGGGATCAGTTTAGATGGGTTAAGCAACATGCTGCGCAGTGCGCTAAATGAAGTGCAAGCCAAATGGCCAGGTAGAATAGAAATCACTCCATTGCATGAACCCGTACCAGGATTTGAATGCAGTCACGAACACCCCTTTGTGAGTGGCGTTGAACAATTATGTGAAACACCATCTCAAACCGTTAACTACTGCACTGAAGCTCCATTCTTAAGCCAGCTTTGTCCAACTTTAGTTCTTGGTCCGGGTTCTATAGAGCAAGCTCACCAGCCGGATGAGTTTTTAGCTTTTGAGTTTATCGAACCAACTATCCATATTCTTTCAAAATCTATGTATAAGTATTGCTTCGACTAACCATCGAATTCGTCTTGCTAGAGCTGGCATTCCGCCAGCTTTTTCCATCGAATCAAGACAAAATAACCATTAAAACTAAACACCTATCGAGAGTTCAGCCTAAGACAGTCGCGTAATTTATGCAGAAAAACCAATTGGTTTTGTAATAAATTTTCAGTAATTTAGGCACAGTTATCCATCTTCTCCAATAACTTCGATTAATACCATTTATAGAAAAATAGCTGACAGTATTTGACTGAAGGCGATATTTTTCGCTAAATTATCAATCAACAGGGAACAATGGATGTAATTTTTTTACAAGGCAGGATGATAATGAACGAGAAATACTCTGCTCTGCGAAGTAATGTGAATATGCTAGGTCACTTGCTCGGTAAAACGATCAAGGATGCGCACGGAGAAGCGATTCTTGAAAAAGTAGAGACGATACGTAAGCTTTCTAAATCAGCACGAGCAAGTAACCCAGCAGCTCGTGAAAATTTGATTGAAGAAATCAAAAGTCTACCTAATGAACAGCTCACTCCTGTTGCTCACGCTTTCAATCAGTTTCTAAACCTGACGAATATGGCAGAGCAATACCACACTATTTCACGTCATTGTGATGCGCATGTCTGCGAACCAGATGCCATCAACACCCTTTTTGCTAAGCTCACCGAAAATAAGATTAGTAAGTTCGATACCGCTCAAGCCGTACGTAACCTAAATATCGAACTGGTGCTCACAGCACATCCAACTGAAATCACTCGCCGTACCATGATCAATAAATTGGTCAAAATCAATGAGTGTCTATCTAAGCTTGAGCTCCATGAACTCTCGGCTAAAGAGCGCCAAAAAACCGAGCGTCGCTTAGAACAATTAATCGCACAAAGCTGGCACTCAGATGTGATCCGCCAGCAACGCCCAACCCCGCTTGATGAAGCAAAATCAGGCTTTGCCGTGGTCGAAAACTCACTATGGGAAGCGATACCCGATTTCCTACGTGAATTAGATGAACGCTTAGAGTCTTACCTTGGTGAAGGGCTACCAATTGATGCCGCTCCAGTGCATTTTACTTCATGGATGGGTGGCGACCGCGATGGTAATCCATTTGTTACCCACACCATTACCCGCGAAGTACTGCTGCTTTCTCGTTGGAAAGCCGCGGACCTTTACTTAGGTGATATCAATGAATTAGTCAGCGAGTTATCAATGACTCGCTGTAATGACGAACTACGCGAACTTGCTGGCGACGATGTACACGAACCATACCGTGCGATTTTAAAGCAACTGCGTAAGCTTTTGAACGACACTAAAGATATTTTGGATGCCAAAATCCGTGGCGAGAAGCTCGCGGTAAAAGCCCCATTACAAAGCTCAGACCAACTTTGGCAACCACTGTATGCTTGTTACCAATCTCTGCATGAGTGTGGCATGGGCGTGATTGCCGATGGTTCTCTGCTTGATACGCTACGACGCGTTAAAGCATTTGGTGTGCACCTTGTTCGCCATGATATTCGCCAGGAGAGCACTCGTCATTCGGATGTTATTTCTGAGCTAACCCGTTACTTAGGCATTGGCGATTACGATCAGTGGAGTGAACAAGATAAGCTTGCATTCCTAACTCAAGAGCTAAGCTCAAAACGCCCATTGTTGCCTCGTGACTGGAAGCCATCTGCACCCGTTCAGGAAGTGATCGACACATGTCGAATTATTGCTGCTCAGCCGCGTGATGCATTTGGTGCTTACATCATTTCCATGGCACGCACTGCATCTGATGTTTTAGCCGTACATCTGTTACTGCAAGAAGCTGGTTGCCCATACCGCATGGACGTTTGTCCATTGTTTGAAACGCTTGAGGACTTAAACAACGCTGAAGCAGTTATCAAGCAGTTGATGAGCATCGACCTATATCGCGGCTTTATTCAAAATCACCAAATGGTGATGATTGGTTATTCTGACTCAGCTAAAGATGCGGGTGTGATGGCGGCTGGTTGGGCGCAATATCACGCAATGGATGCACTAGTGAATGTTGCTGAGGAAGAAGGCATCGAACTGACCTTATTCCATGGCCGTGGCGGTACAATTGGTCGTGGTGGTGCGCCTGCACATGCAGCGTTGCTTTCGCAGCCACCAAAGAGCTTAAAAGGCGGTTTACGCGTAACTGAACAAGGCGAAATGATCCGCTTTAAGCTTGGTTTACCGGACGTGGCAGTAAACAGTTTTAATATGTATGCCAGTGCGATTCTTGAAGCTAACCTGTTACCACCACCAGAGCCAAAGCAAGAGTGGCGCGATCTGATGAACGAACTTTCTGATATGAGCTGCCAAGCTTATCGCAATGTCGTTCGTAATGAGCCGGACTTTGTTCCTTACTTCCGTCAAGCAACCCCTGAACTTGAATTGGGCAAATTACCCCTTGGTTCTCGTCCAGCGAAGCGCAACCCAAATGGTGGCGTAGAGAGCTTACGTGCCATCCCATGGATTTTTTCATGGAGCCAAAATCGACTAGTTCTACCGGCATGGCTTGGCGCAGGTGAAGCAATCCAATACTCGATTGACCACGGCCAGCAAGAGCTATTGGAAGAGATGTGTCGTGAATGGCCATTCTTCTCGACTCGTTTAGGTATGCTAGAGATGGTGTATTCGAAATGTAACATTGGTATCTCTCGCTACTACGACGAACGTTTGGCCGATCCAGCTTTACTACCGTTAGGTGACCGACTGCGTGAACAGTTACAAAAAGACATTAAGACGGTACTTAATGTTGAAAACAACGAAAACCTCATGCAAAGCGACCCATGGGGACAAGAGTCAATTCGCTTACGTAATATTTACGTAGAGCCACTCAATATGCTTCAGGCTGAATTACTGTACCGAACTCGTCAAGTGGATGAACCTTCGCCAGAGCTTGAAGAAGCCTTAATGGTCACAATTGCCGGCATTGCTGCAGGCATGCGCAACACCGGTTAACAATTTTGAGCCACTCTTACGAGTGGCTTTTTTTCGCCTACCCAAAGAAATCCTCGTGATATTAATCGCAACGTTTCCTACCTGTATGATATAAAATATCACTTTTGAGACATAAAAACCATTTAAGCAGCATATAATTCGGCAGCCTGTTTTTTATTGAGAGTTTTATCAGTTTTTTGTTCAGTTCATCCCATCTATTCCACTTTATGCTTATTATTTAGATATAATATCGCTCCGCTGTGATACACATAAAATCAACAGATCGCAGTCTTCGGTAGACAATACCGAACTAGGTGAAAAACGGCTTTATTAAGGTGACATGACCAACTTTTTTATGTTGGTACTGCCTACATCGACATAACACTCGTGCCTATAGAAGCACACCAAGGTGTTGGCAGTTGAATTGAGTTTATTGACCATTTGGATTGAAGACATGTCATTACCACACGTAATTCTCACAGTTCTTAGCACTCGCGATGCAACTGGATACGACATCACCAAAGAATTTTCTGCTACCATCGGCTACTTCTGGAAAGCGAGCCATCAGCAGGTTTACCGCGAACTTAACAAGATGGCGCAAAACCACCTTGTGACATGCGTGTTAGAACCACAAGAAGGCAAGCCTGACCGTAAAGTATATTCAATTACCGATGCTGGTCGCATAGCTTTAGGTGAATGGTTTGATCAACCGACTGCTCACCCAACAGTACGTGATGAGTTCTCAGCAAAATTGATAGCGTGCTCAGTGCAACCTTCAACACCTTTCAAAGATCAACTTGCAATCTTAGTTGAAGAATCTCGCAAACTTGTTGAACACTATAAAGAAATTGAAAGCGCGTACTACTCTAACACTGCCACTTTAGACAAGCAGCAGCGTTTAGAACGGTTGACTCTTCGTCGAAATCTTTTAATCCGCCAAGCTTGGGTTGTATGGGCAGATGAGGTTTTAGCTGAATTAGAAGAACTAGCTTAAGCTTAAACATTGAAAGACAGGTAAATAAAAAGGTTGGCATCATCGCCAACCTTTTTGCTATTCACAAGGTGAGTATTGGCTAGATACCATCACCATGCTCAAAATTTTGTGACTTACCGTTAAACTGCTGATCCATATCGAGTGATGGTTTATCTGATTGAGGTCGTCCAACCACTTTAGCCGGAACGCCTGCCACTGTTGTGTGTGCTGGAACGTCTTGTAGCACCACTGAACACGATGCAATTTTCGCCCCTTCACCCACTTCGATATTTCCGAGAATTTTGGCACCAGCACCAATCATTACACCTTCGCGGATCTTAGGATGGCGATCGCCACACTCTTTACCAGTACCACCTAAAGTCACATCTTGCAGAATAGACACATCGTTCTCGACTATTGCAGTTTCACCAATAACAATCCCTGTTGCATGATCAAGCATGATGCCACGACCAATCCGCGCTGCTGGGTGTATATCCACTTGGCACGCTACTGATATTTGGTTTTGTAAATAAGTCGCCAGCGCAACACGCCCTTGCTTCCACAACCAATTTGACACGCGATAGCCTTGTAAAGCGTGGTATCCCTTTAGATACAACAATGGAATTGAATACATTGATACAGCAGGGTCACGATTGACCGTTGCACAGATATCACAAGCTGCGGCTTCTGTAATGCGAGGATCAGAAGCAAACGCTTCTTCCACAACTTCACGGACTGCCATTGCAGGCATTGATACGGTATCAAGCTTGTTGGCAAGAATGTAGCTAAGTGCCGCGCACAAGCTGTCATGCTTAATGATAGTCGCATGATAGAAACTCGCGAGCATTGGCTCTTGTTCAGATTGCTCACGCGCTTCTTGAACAATGGTCTGCCATATCTGTTTTTTTTCACAATGCTTCATATTAATAAAACCTTCCTAAACGACTTCCTTTCGTCATGCTTCTGATTTTTTATCGCGCGCTAATAAATCCTTAGCGGCCTCACGTGCATCTTTACTTTGATACAGTACGTGATAAATTTGTTCAACGATAGGCATCTCTACGCCCATTCGCTGAGCCAACATCCACACCTCTTTGGTATTACGATAACCTTCGACCACTTGACCAATTTCTTGCTGTGCGGTGTCGACATCTTTACCTTGCCCCAACGCTAAGCCAAAACGACGATTTCGTGATTGGTTATCCGTACAGGTTAGTACAAGGTCACCCAACCCCGCCATACCCATGAAGGTTTCCTTTTGCGCACCTAATGCGGCGCCAAGTCGACACATTTCTGCTAAACCACGCGTAATCAACGCAGTACGAGCATTAGCACCAAAACCAATACCATCTGACATGCCGGCACCAATCGCTATCACATTTTTAACAGCGCCGCCTAATTGCATACCAGTAAAGTCACTGTTTGCATAAACGCGGAATGTTTTGCCACAGTGAATCTTCTCTTGTAGATCCGCAACAAACTGTGGGTCTGGTGACGCAACTGAAATGGCTGTCGGCATACCCATCGCTAACTCTTTGGCAAAGGTAGGTCCCGATAAAACCGCTAGTGAATAACTTTCACCTAGCATATCGTTCGCCACGTCTTTTAATAAACGACCAGTCTCTGGCTCTAGACCTTTGGTTGCCCAGCAAATTCGGGAATTATTGTGTAAGTATGGCTTCACGTTGTTCAGCACAATGCCGAATACGTGGCTTGGCACTACGACAAGTAAATCGCGGCTAGCTTGCACTGCTTTTTCCAAATCAGACTCAACGATCAAAGAGTCTGGGAAATCAATCCCTGGTAAAAACTCGTGGTTAGCACGATCTGCTTCTAGTTTCGCCATGTGCTCAGGCTCATGCCCCCAAATCACCACATTGGCGCCATTACGGGCAAGTGAGATCGCGAGCGAGGTACCATAAGAGCCCGCTCCCAATACCGTCATTGCAATCTCTTTTCCGTAGGCATTATTGATGTTTGAATTTGTCATTCGTCCGCCTGTTCACTATTTATTTCGTTGTTATACCTAAATGATCTTTGGCTAAAAAAGCCACTTAGGTATAACAATGAAAGCTTAAAACAAAAATGCACAACGCATGCTTACTTCGCGATGCCTTGTGCATTCTAGTTAGAGCTTAACGCATTAAAAAATAACGTTAATTATGCTTCTTCTTGAGCTTCGCCTTGCTGCGCTTGCTGCTGTAGATAATTCATGAACAGCGCATCAAAGTTAACTGGAGCAAGGTTTAGTTGAGGGAAAGTTCCCTTCATCACTAGGCTTGAAATAGTTTCACGAGCGTATGGGAATAGGATGTTCGGGCAGAATGCACCTAGACAATGTGCAAGTTGACCAGCTTCCATGTTCTCAGCTGAGAAAATACCGCCTTGCTGTACTTCACATAAGAACGCAGTCTCTTCTGCGTTTTTCACTGTAGTGGTAAGGCGAAGAACAACTTCATACACACCTTCACCTAGTTCACGGCTTTGCGTGTCTAGATCTAGCTTCACTTCAGGGTTCCAATCTTTTTGGAACATTTCTGGAGAGTTTGGCGCTTCAAAAGAAACATCTTTTAGGAAGATACGTTGAATAACAAAATTTTGCGCTTCTTGTTGTGGTGCTGCTTCAGCCATTATTGAATCCTTTAATCCTTAATTTCAAACTATGCTCGAGACTAGCGGAGAGATGTGTTTAGCTCTAACTAAACGATGAAATCCGTGCTGCAGTTCACATCTCTCTTGGTCAAACGTCGATTAATCGATCAACGTAACTCGCAATTATTATTTCTTTCCGCGTACTAGCGGTAGGTTAGCATCGCTCCAAGTCACCAAACCATTCTTCATCACGAATACTTGCTCGAAGCCAGATTTTGCGAGAAGGTTTGCGCTTTCTTGAGCGGTTTGACCTGTCTTACATACCACAATAATTGGGTCAGCTTTGCGGTTTTCAAGGCTACCAAAATTGCCAGCTTTAATGTCAGACGGCAAAATGTGAACTGCTTCGGTAATATGACCTTTCTTAAACTCATCTTTTGAGCGAATGTCGACAACGACACCATTCTCGCGGTTGATTTTTTGTGTCGCATCACCCGCAGTAATCTCTTTATAAGCTGCTGTCGATGTTTTAACAATATTCATGATAAGAGCAACCACCAGGCCAACCCATACCACTGACATAATCATATTTTCTTGGAAAAAAGCGATGTACTCTTGCATATCCTGTGCTCTTGTATAAATAAGAGGGGCTAGCTGGTAGCCCCAGTTTTAAAATTAGATTGGGAGTATAACGGGCTTGTTAGCTCTAAGCGAGTCTAGAACTGAAAGAATCGGAGATCGCTACCACGCTTTATAGCAATATTTAAGACTATCGTTTAGGCAATTGGGAAGGGAAATGCAGTGACTTGATCAATATGATCGCAACCGAGTGCGAGCATGATCAAACGATCAACCCCTAACGCTACACCTGCGCATTCTGGCAAGCCTGAATGCAGAGCTTCAATTAGGTGGTAGTCAATTGGCTGAGCAGGTAACCCCATTGCGAGTCTCTTGGTGTTATCTTGCTCAAAACGAGCCCGTTGCTCAATTGGGTTATCTAACTCATGAAAGCCGTTCGCCAGTTCCATACCTTTGAAGTACACCTCAAAGCGATCTGCAACACGTTCATCATTTAGGTTAATCTTAGCTAATGCCGCTTGACTGGCGGGAAAGTCATAAACAAAAGCCGGTATTTGTTGACCAATTTTTGGTTCTACGCCAACACTAAATAGCAGTTGCAGCAAGGTATCACGATCTTGTTCTTGGTCAGCAATATCGCTCAAGCCCAATTTACTCGCCACTTGTTTGAGCTCATTCATGCTTCCTTCAAGTGGGCATACCTCTAAAACGGAAATAAAAGCCTGTTGATACGTCATGCGCTCGGCTTTTCCTACCTGTAGCACCAACTGCAATAAAGCATCCATTTCATCCATCAGTTCATGATGGTCAAATCCAACTCGATACCACTCCAGCATCGTAAATTCTGGGTTGTGATAGCGACCATTCTCTTCATTGCGAAACGCCTTATTGATTTGATAAATACAGCCGCTACCCGCAGCAAGTAAGCGCTTCATATGAAATTCTGGGCTGGTCATCAAGAACAGTTTACTGCCATTAGCGTATCCCGGTCCTATAAAGTCCGTTTGAAAGGTATGCAAATGGATATCTGTTACTGTGGCATGACTCATTGCCGGCGTATCAACTTCAAGTACATTTCGCTCGGAAAAAAAATGACGAATTTGACTGAGAATTTCAGCGCGCTGTTTAAGCAATTCAATCGATGCGGTTGGTTGCCAACTCATCTTGCTACCTTGTATATCAATCAGACTAATAGTCGGCGAACATATCATTTTTCCAGTTTGAAGCAAGTGTTTGAAAACACCCCAAGACTAAAGCTTTGATAATGCTAAATCTCAAGAAAAACAAACTTCTCATTACACTGAACTAACACCCGCTTAATTCTTCACGAAATCACCGCAATAACACGCCGTGACAAGCCTCACATATTCTATAAATTCTATGCTCTTGAATGCATTACCGCTTTAAAAGTCGGACCAAATCAATTTTTACCCCCCATCCCTCTCATACACTGCTTAGTAACACTTTTGAATCACGTGTAGCACGTTATTTTCAAGCTAGAACATGACCCACTCCACTGATTCTTTATTATAACAAAGCGGCTCGACCGCACTAACTACACACTGGAGGGTAACTGTGAAAACTATCATCACAGATATCGCAGTGATCGGCGCTGGCGGCGCTGGTCTTCGTACAGCAATTGCAGCGGCAGAAGCAAACCCTGACTTGGAAGTCGCCCTGATATCTAAAGTTTATCCGATGCGCTCTCACACCGTCGCAGCAGAGGGTGGTTCGGCAGCAGTAATTAAAGATGAAGATAGCTTAGATAACCACTTCAACGACACCGTCGGTGGTGGTGATTGGCTATGCGAACAAGATGTGGTTGAGTACTTCGTTGAAAATGCGACACGTGAAATGATCCAAATGGAGCAATGGGGCTGCCCTTGGAGTCGCAAAGACAACGGCGAGGTTAATGTTCGTCGCTTTGGCGGTATGAAAGTGGAGCGTACTTGGTTCGCAGCCGACAAAACTGGCTTCCACATGCTGCATACTCTATTCCAGACATCAATGAAGTACCAAAACATCAAACGCTTTGATGAGTACTTTGTACTGGATCTTTTGGTTGATGATGGTGAAGTGCAAGGTCTTGTTGCTATTCATATGGCAGAAGGCGAACTGGTTACCATTAAAGCTAAGTCGGTTGTATTGGCTACCGGTGGCGCTGGTCGTGTCTACCACTGCAATACAAACGGCGGCATTGTAACGGGCGATGGTATGGCGATGGCTTATCGTCATGGCGTACCTTTACGTGATATGGAGTTCGTTCAATATCACCCAACAGGTCTACCAGGTACTGGTATCTTAATGACCGAAGGTTGCCGTGGTGAAGGCGGTATTATCGTTAACAAAAACGGTTACCGTTACCTACAAGATTACGGCATGGGACCTGAGACTCCTGTTGGTCAACCAAAAAATAAATACATGGAACTGGGTCCTCGTGACAAAGTTTCACAAGCATTCTGGCACGAACAACAAAAAGGCAACACCATCAAGCACCCTCTTGGTGATGTGGTACTGCTCGATCTTCGTCACCTTGGTGAAGAATACTTGCAAGAGCGCCTACCTTTTATCTGCGAGCTATCAAAAGCCTACGTTAACGTTGATCCTGCAAAAGATCCGATCCCAATCCGCCCAACCGTTCACTACACCATGGGTGGTATTGAAACCGACAAGCAATGCGAAACTCGCATCAAAGGTCTATTTGCGGTTGGTGAATGTGCCTCCGTTGGCCTACACGGAGCCAACCGTTTGGGCTCTAACTCGCTAGCAGAGTTCGTTGTATTTGGTCGAGTGGCCGGTGAACATGCTGTGAAACGCGCAACTGAGTTCAAAGGCTGGAACGAAGACGCTATCGCAACTCAAGTAAAAGCTGTCGAGGAGCGTATTGCCGCACTAATGAACCAAGAAGGTGATGAAAACTGGGCAGACATCCGCACTGAAATGGGTCACTCGATGGAAGCTGGTTGTGGTATCTACCGCCAAGAAGACTTAATGCAAGCAACCATAGATAAAATTACCGAGCTTAAAGCTCGCTACAAACGCATTGGTATTAAAGATAAAGGTAAAGTATTCAATACTGACCTCCTATACGCAATCGAGGTGGGCTACGGTCTTGAAGTAGCGGAAGCAATGGCTCATTCCGCCATTTTACGCCGCGAATCTCGCGGGGCGCATCAGCGCTTGGACGACAACTGTACAGAACGTGATGACGAAAACTATCTTAAGCACACTCTTGCCTTCTACCAAGAAGATGCCGCACCGAGCATTGATTACAGTGATGTAACCATCACTAAATCACAGCCTAAGGCGCGTCTATACGGTGAAGCGGCGGAGAAAGCGGCGGCAGCTGAAGTAACAGAAAACACTGAGAAAAATAACGCAGAGGAGCAAGCATAATGTCAGCAAATCGCATCCAAAAAGTAGATATTCTGCGTTATGACCCAGAGAAAGATACAGAACCACACTATCAAAATTTCGAAGTGCCGTTTGATGACACCATGTCAGTGCTTGATGCTCTTGGCTACGTTAAAGATAACCTAGATAAAGAGCTGTCTTACCGTTGGTCTTGTCGTATGGCTATCTGTGGTTCATGCGGCATCATGGTCAATGGCGTACCTAAGCTTGCGTGTAAATGCTTTTTGCGTGAATACCCTGATGGCGTAAAGATCGAACCACTAGCGAACTTTCCGATTGAAAAAGATTTAATTGTTGATATGACGCCATTTATTGAGCGCCTAGAAGCCATCAAGCCTTACATTATTGGTAACGATCGAAAACCAGAAGATGGCACCAACATCCAAACCCCAGAACAGATGGCGAAATATAAGCAGTTTGCTGGCTGTATCAACTGTGGTTTGTGTTACGCCGCTTGCCCGCAATTCGGTTTAAACCCTGAATTTATCGGTCCAGCAGCTCTGACTTTGGCACACCGTTACAACCTAGATAGCCGTGATAATGGTAAAGCGGAACGTATGCCACTTATCAACGGTCAAAATGGCGCTTGGGGTTGTACTTTCGTCGGTTACTGTTCTGAAGTTTGCCCGAAGAGCGTCGACCCTGCCGCAGCGGTTAACCAAGGCAAAATTGAATCTTCAATGGATTTTGTCATTGCGATGTTGAAACCGGATGGCACCCCCGCTCAATCAGCAAAAAACACTGAGGAGGCTTAAGGATGAGTAATCGTAAACCTTACGTACGTGAAATGAAACGTACTTGGTGGCAAAGTAGCCCTGTCTATCGCTTCTACATGCTACGTGAAGCAACTGTACTGCCTCTTATTCTCTTCACTATCTTTCTAACCTTCGGTTTGGGTGCGCTAGTGAAAGGGCCTGAAGCTTGGCAAGGCTGGCTTGAGTTTATGGCAAATCCTGTTGTGGTCGCGATCAACATCGTAGCCCTAGCTGGTAGCCTGCTTCATGCGCAAACTTTCTTTAGCATGATGCCGCAAGTGATGCCGATACGTATCAAGGGCAAGCCAGTCGATAAGAAAGTGATCGTGCTTGCTCAATGGGCAGCTGTTGCGTTCATTTCTCTGGTTGTGCTGATCATCGTTTAAAGGAGCTACGTTATGAATCCAAATTACAAAGTTGACCGCGCTCCACGTCGCTCAGATGAGCCTATTTGGTGGAGCTTATTTGGCGCCGGCGGTACATGGTTTGCCATGATCACACCGATCACCGTATTAGTCCTTGGTATTCTCGCTCCGCTAGGCATTATTGATGCTGAATCGTTAAGCTATGAACGCGTGGCTGATTTTGCTACCAGCCTTATCGGCGCGCTATTTATCATTGGAACACTCGCTCTACCAATGTGGCATGCGATGCATCGCTTTCATCATGGGATGCATGATCTGAAAATCCACGCTGGTGTAGCGGGTAAAGTTGCTTGTTATGCCTTTGCTGGCTTAATCTCAGCACTGTCGGTTATTTTTATTTTCATGATTTAATATCACAATTTACTGGCAAAAAAATCCCCCTCGCGCACAGGGGGATTTTTTATTCAGCCATCAATCAACCAGCTAAACCGCGCTATCGAAATCGTTACACAAGCCCTTGCGTTTTCGCCATCTGCTGCGCCATTTTTGGTGCCTGCCATAGAGAAGGTAAAATGATGAACGACGTCGGTACTGCGGTAATCACAATAAAGGATTGCAGCGCAGATATTCCACCATCTCCCATGGAAATTAGTACTATCGCCACTGTCCCCATAACAACACCCCAAAAAATGCGGATCAACGCATTGGGTTGACTATTCCCCGTCATAACAACGCTAATGGTGTACGTCATTGAATCACCCGTCGTCACAATAAATGTTGTAGTCAAAATCAAGAACAAGATTGAGATTAGCGTTGGGAATGGCAATTGCTGTGTTATCGCTAATAACGCGCCCGGTAAATTAAAACCTTCAAAACCGGTTTGAATACTTCCCGGATTGGCTAATTCAAATGCCAGCCCACTTCCACCAACGATGCTAAACCAAAAACAAGTTATCAACGGAGCCGCTATGCTGATCGCCAAAATTAACTGTCTAATGGTGCGTCCACGAGAAATTCTAGCAATGAAGATCGCCATCATTGGCGCGTAACCAATAAACCAACCCCAGAAAAACACAGTCCACCAGCTAAGCCACCCCGTATCACCGCGATATAGCGCCATCGGCACAAAGTTATCCACCATCTGACCAACACCTTGAATATAGCCATCAATGATGAAGCTGGTTGGTCCGGCAATCAGGATGAAGACCACAAGCACCAGAGATAATACGATGTTGTAACGGCTCACCAATTGGATACCTCGACTCAAACCACTTAATGCAGACAAGGTGTAACAAGCCATCGCCAGCACTACAACTAGTGTTTGCGTTTCGAATTGATCAGGCAGCCCGAACAGAGCATTTAACGCATAGCTGATTTGCAAACCAAGGAAACCAATCGGTCCGATCGTACCTGCCGCCACGGCTATAATACTCAAGGCATCAATAGTATTACCTAACCAGCCTTCAATGGCTCGATGGCCAAAAACCGGGTAAAGCAAGGTGCGTGGTTTAAGCGGCAAACCTTTCTCATAATGGAGATGCATTAAAACAATCGACGATAAACAACCCAAAATTGCCCAAGCTAAAAAGCCCCAATGTAAAAATGATTGAGACAAGGCATTAATTGCCATCTCTCTTGCATCACCACTGGTTTTATAAAAAGGAGGAGCGGAAACAAAATGGGCAATAGGCTCAGCCGCAGCCCAAAAGACACCGCCACCAGCCAATAAAGTACACAGAACAATCGACAACCATTTAGAGGTGTCCATTTCAGGCGACGAAAGTCCACCTAAGCGAACATAGCCCGTTTGCCCTAAAGCAAGGAATAGACCGATGATGAAATTTGCGAAAAGTAACAATTGCCAGTAGCCACCAAACCATTGGGTCGCATAGCTAAAACCGGTATTAACTAAAGAAGTCAGCAGCTCAGCATCTAGAACCGCTAATAGAACGAAAAGTGTTAAAAATGATCCACTTAACCACAGCACTGGGTTAGACAGCTCCAGTTGAGAGCGGATAGAGGGTTTACTCGATTGGGTAAACGATTCAGCCGAATACTCGGCGTCAGAAATGCAGGTAAGTCCTGCCGCCAAAGTGCCTTTAGACATTGTAGTCTCGCTTTAATTGGCCCGAATTATCGGGTTAGGCGTATTTCCCTCACAAATCCATCCATAGCGTGAGGCTGATCACAAAGGCGAGCTATCATACATATAGTTTTATCAAATTGCACATAGCCACCTAATGGAAACCTTAAAAAAAATTTATCAAAGATAGGTGGCAATGTGCGTAAGCCAATAATAAATAAACAATTATTCTTATAAATTTTTATGCGATTTTTATTGACAACACTATGGTTGTTGCATAAAAAAAGCCCCACCAAATGGTGAGGCTCAATAATTGGGTCGCTTTCTAAAGAATAAAACGACTTAGATCTTCATCTTCAACAAACTCACTGAGGCGAAGATTAACGTAAGCTGCATCAATCACCATTTTGGTACCTGGTTTGTCGGTTGCTTCAAACGATATTTCATCCATCAAGCGCTCCATTACGGTATGCAAACGGCGAGCACCGATGTTCTCTGTCGTTTCGTTTACCGTCCATGCTGCTTCTGCGATTTGCACAATACCATCTTCAGTAAATTCAATATCAACTTCTTCAGTCTTCATCAGTGCAATGTATTGCTCGGTTAAAGACGCTTTTGGTTCGGTTAGAATACGCTTAAAGTCATGGCTAGAAAGCGCTTCTAGTTCAACACGTATTGGCAAACGACCTTGAAGTTCTGGGATAAGATCTGACGGCTTAGACACCTGAAAAGCGCCCGAAGTAATAAAAAGAATATGATCGGTTTTAACCATACCATGTTTAGTTGAAACGGTACTGCCTTCAATTAATGGCAATAAATCACGTTGTACGCCTTCGCGAGAAACATCTGGACCTGAGCTTTCGCCACGCTTACAGATCTTGTCAATTTCATCGATAAATACGATACCGTTGTTTTCTGCGTTATAAATCGCCTGCTCTTTCAACTCTTCTGGATTAACTAATTTCGCGGCTTCTTCTTCAACCAACGATTTCAACGCATCTTTAATTTTCAGTTTGCGTTTTTTTGTCGTGTCACCAGCAAGATTCGAAAACATGCCCTGCAATTGGTTGGTCATCTCTTCCATACCTGGAGGAGCCATGATCTCTACGCCCATTTGCGGTGCAGCAACATCAATCTCTATTTCTTTATCGTCTAGCTGACCTTCGCGTAGCTTCTTACGGAAAATCTGACGTGTGTTTGAGCTATTGTCATCTTGTTGCTCATTCTTACCCCAAGCATCACGAGCTGGCGGAAGCAGTGCATCTAAAACGCGTTCTTCTGCTTGCTCTTCTGCACGGAATTTTACTTTTTCCATCGCTTGCTGGGTGGTCATCTTAATCGCAACATCAGTAAGATCGCGGATAATCGTTTCGACTTCCTTACCCACGTAACCAACTTCAGTAAACTTGGTCGCTTCCACTTTAATGAATGGCGCATTGGCTAACTTGGCTAAACGGCGTGCTATCTCCGTTTTACCAACACCTGTAGGACCAATCATCAAAATATTTTTGGGCGACACTTCTACGCGCAAGCTCTCTTCAAGCTGCATTCGACGCCAACGGTTACGCAGTGCAATTGCAACTGAGCGTTTTGCATTATCTTGGCCAATGATATGGCGGTTTAATTCATGAACAATTTCACGAGGTGTCATCTCAGACATATTCAAATTCCTTAAAAAATGGTTGTGCCACTATCTTTGGTTTTATTCCGCGTTTTCAGCTGGAGCTTCTAGTTCTTCAATAGTGTGGTGATGGTTGGTGAACACACAGATATCACCCGCAATCGTTAATGATTTTTCGGCAATTTCACGCGCATCTAATTCTGTATTTTCTAGCAGAGCCATTGCCGCGGCTTGGGCAAAGTTGCCACCTGAACCAATCGCGATCAAATCATGCTCTGGCTGCACAACATCACCGTTACCAGTAATAATCAATGATGCCGTTTCATCAGCGACTGCGAGTAGCGCTTCCAGCTTACGCAATGCGCGATCGCTACGCCAATCTTTCGCTAGTTCAACCGCCGCTTTAGTTAGGTGACCTTGATGCATTTGCAGCTTGCTTTCAAAACGCTCAAACAATGTGAATGCATCTGCAGTGCTACCGGCAAAACCCGCCAATACTTTGCCGTTGTACAAACGACGAACTTTACGTGCATTGCCTTTCATCACTGTATTACCCAGTGATACTTGTCCATCGCCCGCGATGACAACTTTATTATTTCGACGTACTGATACGATGGTAGTCACGAGTAGAGCCTCATAATTCTTAAAATTCGTTATTAATCATTATATGCGGATCGATTAAGAAGAATTCAAGGGAGAAGTCTTGTTCTAAGAAATACCGCATTTCTTTTTGGGTATTACTCCCAGCAAGACCTACACTTTGTAGAATACAAGGACGAATTGGACTCGGTAGAATATGAACGTTTTAGTCACAGGCGGAACGGGGTATATAGGGAGCCACACCAGCATCCAGCTGCTTCATGCTGGCATCACTCCTGTTCTATTGGATAACTTATGCAACAGTAAGAAATCCGTACTAAGAAAAATGAAACAAGTTTCTTTTATCGACCCTATATTTATTCAAGCTGATGTTCGCGATAAAGACGCGTTATTGGATGTACTTATAAACCACCATATTGAAGCGGTGATTCACTTTGCTGGACTAAAAGCCGTTGGTGAATCTGTGGAAAAACCACTCGAGTATTTTGATGATAACGTCAACGGCACGTTAGTGTTGGTTGATGCTATGCGAGAGGCGGGTGTGAAAAAACTCATCTTCAGCTCTTCAGCCACAGTCTACGGTGATCCAGCCTGTGTTCCAATTACTGAGGATTTTCCAACCAGTGCTACAAACCCTTATGGTCGTAGCAAATTGATTGTCGAAGAGTGCCTCTCTGATTTTCAAAAAGCCAACCCAGATTGGAGCATTACCCTGCTCCGTTACTTCAACCCTGTAGGTTCTCATCCATCGGGAGAGCTAGGCGAAGATCCTCAAGGCATTCCAAATAATCTAATGCCATATGTATCTCAAGTCGCAGTAGGCAGAAGAGAATTCGTCTCTGTTTTCGGCAGTGATTATCCAACCAAAGATGGGACAGGCGTTCGCGACTATATTCATGTGATGGATTTAGCCGATGGGCACATCGCAGCACTTGAAAAAATAGCACCGAAAGCTGGTCTACATATCTATAATTTAGGGACAGGAAACGGTTATAGCGTGCTTGATATGATTCATGCTTTTGAAAAAGCATCCAATAAGCCAATACCTTATCGGTTAATTGATCGGCGCCCTGGAGATATCGCAGAGTGTTGGGCAGATCCGAGCAAAGCGGAACAAGATCTCGCTTGGAAAGCCACGCGATCTTTAGAAGATATGACTCAAGATGCTTGGCGTTGGCAATCTAACAACCCACTCGGTTTCTCTGATCAATAACTCGAACTGATCGTCATTCAACTCGGACAAAATAAAAAAGGCACACCAACAGGTATGCCTCTTTTTATTCAATTCGCCGCCATGGCTATATCGCCAAAGTGCGCTCCTACTCTACTGAGATTCTTTCCAGATAGCGCATGGTTCAATCTTGGCGCGCTGCAACTTATGCTTATCACGCTCGGCATCACGCTTGAGTTTGTATGGGCCTAGCACCACACGGTACCAAGAACTGCCCTTTTTCTTTCGAACTTGGCTATTGATACCTTGGAAAGCAATATCAAGTTTACGCACTTCAGCTTGTTGCTCGCTCTTATAGGCGCCGCATTGCATGATATAAGGGATATCAGAGATCACTTGCTCTTTGGCTTTCACTTCCACTTCACGATTCGGCAGGCTATCGACATAGTCCCACTTCTCTTCTGGTGGTGGTGGAATAACCTTGGCAGGTTTTGCTTTAGCTGGTTTTTCTTTTTGTACAACGGTCGCTGGCGGTTCAGGATCTTGGCTTAAGGTATACAGCCCATAACCAAAGCCACTCAGAATAATTAGCGCCAATAGACCACTACGCCAAGGCTTGCGCTTTGGTGCTGGTTTCTTTTTTACGGGTCTTTTACTAGCACCACGTTTTACGTAATCTTTACTTGCCACAGTTGTACTACAAAATCAGTTAGTTCTCGTGACATCTTAATCCAGAACGTCATCGGATAATAGCGTCGCAATCTATTCCTGACACAATGAAGTTTGATTTTTGACACAAGGTTGCAAAAACAAACGGCGCTCAATGAGCGCCGTAGTTAATTTAGTTAGATCGCTCGCGGTGGCCCCGCGCTCTTACGCACAACTAAGTTGGTTTCTAGCAGTCGAGAACCAGTTCGAACATCATGCCCACGTAAGATTTCAAGCATCATTAACATAGCTTGACGTCCGATCTCATAACGAGGCTGAGAAATGGTTGTTAATGGTGGATCACAGTACTGCGCAAATTCAATATCATCAAAACCAACCACCGAAAGATCTTGTGGTACACGCAACCCCAAACGTTTCGCTTCTTGAATTGCGCCGATCGCCATGGCATCGTTATGACAGAAAATAGCGGTTGGAGGCTCAGGTAATGTAAGCAACTGACGCACGGCTTTCGCGCCATCTTCAAACGTAAATTGACCATGAACACTGTAAGCCGGATTCATGCTAATTCCGGCACGACGCAACGCTTGCAAATAACCTTGCTGACGGAACTGACACAGTACCGCAGCTTGAGGACCGGAAATTTGAGCAATACGCTTGTGACCAAGTTGAGTTAAGTAATTTACCACCTCAAACGCTGAGGTTAGGTTATCAATATGAACCGTGGGTAATTCAAGCTCAGGAGCAAACTCACATGCCATTACCATTGGCGGCAAATTTTTCTGCTCTGGTTTGCTCACATCAAATGGCAAATCCGTTCCGAGTAATAACATGCCATCTGCTTGCTTAGTAAAGACCAAGTTAACAAAAGAGTTCTCGCGTTTTTTCTGCTGAGCACTGTCACCGAGCAAAACAATATAGCCATGCTCCATTGCCGCATCCTCAATACCTCGGATTATCTCCGTGTAATAAGGATCGCAAATATCTGGAACGATCGCGATGATAGTTTTGGACTCATTGCGACGTAGATTACGTGCTAATGAGTTTGGTGAATAGCCAGCCTCTAAGACTGCATCCTCAACGCGCTTTCGCGTTGCAGACGAGACTTTTTCGGGATTCATCAACGCCCTTGACACCGTCGCTGTTGAAACCCCCGCGAGCTGGGCAACATCCTTCATTGTCGCCATAAATGTAACCCTCTTAAATTTTTCCTTGTTAAGCAGCGTGAGCCACCCAAGCCTGATTGATATTGATGGGCTAATACCCACTCTTAATTAAGTCTATAAAACACACAACCGATTGCCATTTCGAAGTATTCACTATGATGCGTAATGCACCTAGTACTAGTTTATTTATTTCGAGCTATAAAGTTACGGGAGATTTAACAAAACCCAACCCGGCACAGAGACTTACGTCACAAAATTACGTTCTGATCTAGCGTACGTAACATTGTAAAGTGGTAACTAGCTTAAATCTTGCGGTTCAATGTCTAGCGACCAACGTACTTTTTTGCTATTAGGCAATAACTCAATAGCTGGTTTAGCACTGGCTAACAAACGCTGCATTATTGGTCGAGTTTGAGTTTGCAATAGCAGTTGCCAACGAAACTTACCTGCTTTTTTGGCTAGCGGTGCAGGCGTTGGTCCCAACACTTGGCATTCACCATCAAATAATGGGTGCGCTTCAAGCGTAAAGCGAACCTGCCGTAAGAAATCTTCAACCACTTCACTGTTGTTCGCTTCGGCACGAAACAAGGTTAAATAGGTAAAAGGAGGCAGCATTGCTACCTTTCTTTCCTCTAACGCCGTATCAGCAAAATGGCGATAACTATGATTCAGTAATGCTTGCAATAAGGCATGTTCAGGATGGTGAGTTTGCAATATCACCTCACCAGGCTTACTCGCGCGCCCTGCACGCCCTGCAACTTGAATAAATAACTGAGCTAATCGCTCTGATGCTCTAAAGTCACTACTGTACAGTGATCCGTCTACATCCAGCAATGCGACCAAAGTGACATCCGGGAAGTGGTGCCCCTTCGCCAACATCTGTGTACCAATTAAAATTTGGAACTCACCTTTTCGGATCGCCGTTAACGCACTTTCTAAACTGCCTTTTCGCCGAGTGCTATCTCGATCAATACGGATCGCTTTGTAATCAGGAAAAAGTGTTTTTAATTGCGTTTCGAGTTGCTCGGTACCCACACCAACCGTAACAAGGTTGGTCGAGCCACACCCTTGGCACTGATGAATAACAGGCTGTTGCGAGCCACAGTGATGGCAGCGAATCTCATTGCTGTTTTGATGGTAAGTATAGTAAGCATCACAACGCTTACATTCAGCTATCCAGCCACATTCATGGCACATTAAAGCCGGTGAAAAGCCTCGCCGATTGAGAAACAGCATGACTTGATTACCCGCTGTTAAGTGCCTACGCATCTCAGCAATCAGTGGGGCTGATAAGCCACTTTCTAAATACAGCCCTTTGACATCGAGTACTTTATTCGTGGTTGGCTTAGCGTTGCCCGCCCGCTGAGAAAGTTGCAAATGGTGGTACTTGCCACTCAACGCATTTTGCAGTGTCTCTAGCGCTGGTGTCGCCGAACCAAGTAAAATGGGGATCTGTTCTTTATTCGCTCGCATTACCGCCACATCACGGGCGTGATAGCGCAAGCTGTCTTGTTGCTTGTAAGAGCTATCATGCTCTTCATCGACAATAATTATGCCTAAATCAGCAAATGGCGTTAGTAGCGCTGAACGAGTACCAATGACAATTCCTGCCACCTTATCACGGGCACTAAGCCACGCATTCATACGCTCTGTTTCATTTAAACCAGAATGAATAACTTCAACTGGTACATTAAAACGTCGACGAAAACGGTTGATAGTTTGTGGCGTTAAACCGATCTCAGGAACCAGTATCAAGGCTTGCTTGCCCTTCTCTAATACTGGCTTAATCAAGTTCAAGTACACTTCTGTTTTACCTGAACCAGTGACACCTTCCAGTAAATAGCAACCAAAACCGTTAGCACTATTTACCGTCGCAATAGCCACTGCCTGCTCTTGGTTCAGCTTTGGCTTATCAACATCCGCTTCTACCTGCTCGCTCCAAGCTTGAACCACTGGTTTTCGCTCAATGGATTCAACCCAGCCTTTCTCTTGCAACGCTTTTAGTACCGTGCCACTGATCTCTTGAGCAAGCAATTGCTGATGCGACACTGCGCCGTCTTCCAGCGCGCGCATTGCCCTCTCTTGTTTTACCGCGCGACCAAAACCAGACATAAGTTGGTCTTTACCTTTTGAGGTCAATTGCCACTCGACTAAAGTCGAAAAGTCGGCTGGTTTTCCTTTTCGTAGCGCTGAAGGCATTGCATTGGCGAGCGTATCACCGAGTGGATATTGGTAGAATTGACTACACCACATCAGCAGTTGATAGATAGAATCAGACCACACTGGTTGTGTATCAAGCACCTGTTTTAAAGACTTAAGTTGGCTTTGCTTAAACGCGGACTGGTTGGTCAGTTCGGTAACAACACCGATCAGTGTTTTGGGACCAAATGGCACCGACACTCGTCCTCCAATTACCGGAAATAAATGGCTAGGGATTAGATAATCAAATTGCTTATCCAGTGGAACCGGCAAAGCTACTCGAGCAATGGTAGGACGCATAAAGTTTGGCTAAATACTGTTGAGTAATAAACACCGTCAAGTCTAAAGCAAAACGGAGAGCGATTCTATTTTCTCCCCAGTTTCCCCCACTCAAGCTCTAAAATTAGTACTTGTTGCTTGGCGGCACTCTACTGGTGAAAAAAGTAGCAGCTAATCGAGTAAATCAGTTGATCCTCAAGTACAGATTCATTATTATATTGCGCCTTAGCATATGGCTTGATGTTTATCACCAAGCGGTATGCGATATTTTTTATTAACTACGTGTGGTGTCCGGCTTAGAATCGGATAGCGACACGGCCTATTATTAAGGTTCTCCAATGAAAACTGGCATCCACCCAGAATACAAAGCTGTAAGCGCTACTTGTTCTTGCGGTAACTCTTTTGAGTTCAACTCTACTCTAGCTAAGGATTCTATCCACCTAGACGTATGTGACAAATGTCACCCATTCTACACTGGTAAGCAACGTATCGTTGATACAGGCGGCCGTGTTGATCGCTTCAACAAGCGTTTCGGTGCTCTATCTACTAGCAAGAAGTAATTTCTTCTCTAGACCGATTCTAAAAGGACGCTCAGGCGTCCTTTTTTATTACCCGTTTTTTGGGGAACCTTTACCAAAATGCGAGCAAACTGGTCTTATCAGCGATTAATATATCTATAATAACAATATCAATCGCAATCTTACCTATGCAGCTTGATTTGCTTCCACTAAAATAACTTCCGCTTAACAATTAACAACAATGAGAAACATCCCTTATGTCAGATGACCATACACAAGAATTGACCGCCGAAGAACTGTTTCGTCAGCAAGCTCTGGATTACCACGCCCTTCCTATCGCAGGAAAAATTTCTATCGAGCTAACAAAACCAGCAGAAACAGCCAAAGACCTTGCTCTAGCCTATAGCCCAGGTGTTGCGGAGCCAGTGCGAGAAATCGCACAAAATCCTGACAATGTTTATAAGTACACCTCAAAAGGCAATATGGTCGCGGTTATTTCTAACGGTACCGCTATTCTTGGTTTGGGTAATTTAGGTCCTCTGGCATCAAAACCTGTCATGGAAGGTAAGTCACTGCTGTTCAAACGCTTCGCAGGGCTTGATTCAATTGATATCGAAGTAAAGCACCGCACAATTGAAGAGTTTGTTGATACGGTAGCGAATATCGCAGATACCTTTGGTGGTATTAACCTTGAAGATATCAAAGCACCAGACTGTTTTGAGATTGAAAAACAGCTGATTGAACGTTGCGATGTACCCGTGTTTCATGATGACCAGCATGGCACCGCAATTGTCACGGCAGCAGGCATGCTCAATGCCATTGAACTGCAAGGTAAGAAGCTAGAAGAGGCCACTATCGTGTGCCTTGGCGCTGGAGCGGCGGCAGTAGCATGTATGGAATTGCTGATCAAATGTGGCGCAATGCGTGAGAAAATTTACATGCTTGATCGCAAAGGGGTTATTCATACTCGACGCGATGATCTTAATGAATATAAAAAGCTATTCGCCAACAATACCGACAAGCGCACACTCGAAGATGTGATTGAAGGCGCGGATATTTTCTTAGGTGTATCTGGACCTAACTTGATGCCACAACAGGCATTGACGCTAATGGCAGATAAGCCGATTGTCTTTGCTTGCTCTAACCCTGATCCTGAAATAAAACCTGAGTTGGCTCATCAAGTCCGTGATGACCTCATTATGGGTACAGGTCGCAGCGACTACCCTAACCAAGTCAATAACGTGCTTTGTTTTCCGTTTATTTTCCGCGGGGCGTTGGATGTGCGCGCCAGTGAGATTAATGACGAGATGAAACTGGCTGCGGTTGAAGCCATCCGCCAATTAGCAAAAGAGCCAGTACCGGCTGAAGTGCTCGTTGCCGCTGGGGCTGACAAGCTTGAATTTGGTCACGAATACATTATTCCTAAACCAATGGACCCTCGCCTACTGCCTAGAGTAGCAAAGGCAGTCGCGCAAGCAGCTGTTGATTCTGGTGTGGCACGAATCGAGATGCCTGAGAATTATATGGCATAGAGTTATACGACTTAATTCTCACGCCAATACATTTCAATTCCTAAGTATTAGCAGATCAAAAAACCGCAGACTCAAATATCTGCGGTTTTTTGTTTTCTGCTGGATTGGTGCTAGGCTCCAGCTTCTAACAATTAATCATCAAACGCTTCAAATTCAATGCCCATATCGGTCATCAACTGCTTCGCTTCTGTTGGAATATCATCAGGACGATCTTTACGTAAATCTTCATCCGTCGGCAGTGGTTGCCCTGTATAAGCATGTAAAAATGCTTCGCACAGTAACTCACTATTAGTTGCATGGCGTAAGTTATTAATCTGACGGCGTGTACGTTCATCAGTTAATACCTTTAATACTTTCAATGGAATTGAAACTGTAATCTTCTTTACTTGTTCGCTCTTCTTTCCATGTTCAGCATATGGGCTAATGTAATCGCCATTCCAGTCTGCCATTGCGCACCTTCGTTATTGTTAGTCATTAATTTATGCAAAGTGTAATTTTAGCGGCTTTTAAGGCTACAAGCAAAGACATATAGACGTCTGGATGTGTTGACGTCTTAAGTTAACAGCAGTAAAGTAGCGTGAATGGATTGTGAATGTATTGTATCAACAAGTATTGTGTAGATATAACGCATTCAAACTGACAAGTCACTATTGTTCGGAAGGAAACACTTATGAGCACCCGCAAGCCTGCTACTATCGCGGTCCGCACTGGCATCGAGTCGGATACCCAGCACCATGCTGTGGTTCCACCTATTTATCTTTCGACCAACTATGGTTTCCCAGCTTTTGGTGATGTCCCAAAATACGATTATACCCGATCAGGCAACCCAAATCGTGGCTTGTTGGAACAAACACTGTATGAGCTCGAAGGTGGAAAAGGGGCGATCATTACCAACTGTGGAACCTCCGCCCTCAACTTGTGGGTAACCACCTTTCTGGGACCTGATGATTTAATTGTCGCGCCGCATGACTGCTATGGCGGTACCTACCGTCTATTTAACACTCGTGCGCAGAAAGGAGATTTTAAGGTATTGTTTGTTGATCAATCTGATCCACAAGCCCTTACAGAGGCGTTGGCGCAAAAGCCCAAACTAGTACTAATTGAAACCCCATCTAACCCATTGGTACGCGTGGTAGATATCGAACACGTTTGCCAGCAAGCGCATCAAGTCGAAGCATTAGTGGCAGTCGACAATACCTTTTTGACACCCGTGTTCCAAAAGCCGCTAGAACTTGGCGCTGATTTTGTTATTCACTCCACGACAAAGTTTATTAACGGTCACTCTGATGTGATTGGCGGCGTGGTGATCACTAAAACCGAACAACACGCTGAAGAATTGGCATGGTGGGGCAATTGCATTGGTGCTACCGGCACACCGTTTGATAGTTATATGACTCTGCGCGGCTTACGAACTCTTGGAGCGCGAATGAGAGTACATGAAGAAAGTTCAGTCGACATTCTCGAGTATCTCAAATCCCACGCCTGCGTGGGCACAATTTACCATCCAAGCTTACCTCAACATCCTGGTCATGGCATCGCCACCAAACAGCAATCCGGCTTTGGTTCTATGCTGAGTTTTGAGTTTGCTGGCAATTTTGAACAACTAAAAAGCTTTGTTGGCGCACTTGAGTTATTTTCTTTGGCTGAATCTTTGGGTGGTGTTGAAAGTTTGATTTGCCACCCTGCATCCATGACGCATCGAGCAATGGGTGAAGCCGCTCTAGAAGAAGCGGGAATATCACAGCAATTACTGCGTCTATCCATCGGTTTGGAAGATGTACAAGACCTAATTTCCGATCTTGAGCAAGCCTTTAAATTGGCATTGGAGGAAAACTAAATGAGCGCTGAGAGACAGCTGCATAAATTTGGTGGTAGCAGCTTGGCTGACCCTGAGTGTTATCGCCGTGTAGTTAATATTCTCAAGGAGTATTCGAAACAAGATGACCTTATCGTTGTTTCAGCCGCAGGCAAAACCACTAACCGCCTAATCGAGTTTATTGATGGGTTGCATAAAGATGGTCGGCTCGCTCATGAAGCACTGCAAGAGCTGAAAAAGTTTCAATTTGATCTAATCGAACAACTACTAGACGGTGAAGAAAAAGAACAACTACTCGAACAACTCACTGACGAATTCAAATTATTGGGTGAGCTAGAAGCGCCGTTAACTGAAGCCGAACAGGCTTGCGTTCTTGGGCGTGGCGAAAGCTGGTCTTCACGTTTACTTGCCGCACTTCTCAATCAACATAATCTTCCTGCGCGTGATCAAGATTCACGAACGTTTTTACGTGCCGAATCTGGCACTCAGCCGGAAGTCGATCGAGGGGCATCTTACCCATTACTTAAAGAAATATTGACTCAGCACAGCCATCATCGTGTGGTGATTACGGGCTTTATGGCACAAGATAGCCAAGGACAAACCGTTCTACTTGGCCGCAATGGTTCAGATTACTCAGCCACCGTCATTGGTGCGTTAGCTGAGGTATCGAGAGTGACGATTTGGAGTGATGTCGCTGGTGTTTACAGCGCCGACCCTCGCCTTGTTGCTGATGCTTGCCTATTGCCATTATTACGCTTAGATGAAGCCAGTGAGCTCGCTCGTTTAGCCGCCCCTGTTCTACATAGCCGCACGTTACAACCTGTCGCACAAAGCACCATGGATTGTCACCTTCGCTGCAGCTATGAGCCCGAATCAGGATCTACCCGTATCGAACGAGTACTCGCATCTGGTCGAGGGGCAAAAATCATCTCCTCGTTAGATGACGTTCTAATCATTGAGCTACATTTCCCCTCAGGTCATGACTTCCTTCGTCAGCACAAAGCAACATTAGCCAGCCTGATTCGTGCACAACTCGAACCTCTCGCGTTTGAAGTACAAGACGATCAACACTGCCTACGCTTAACATACACGGAAGAAATTGCAGGCGGAGCAATGCGTCATCTACAAGATATCGCAACCGAAGCCGAGCTGAAGCTAAAAGAAGGTTACTCAATGGTCGCCGCCGTTGGTGCAGGCGTAACAAAAAACCCCAACCATTGTTATGGTTTTTACCAACAACTAAAAATGGCTCCGATCGAGTTTATTTGTGAATCTCACTCCGGGTTAAGCCTGGTGGCTGTACTACGTAAAACTGATACAGAAAAACTTGTTCAAGGTATTCACAGTCAACTATTTCAAGCGCAAAAACGTATTGCCATTGCCTTATGTGGAAAAGGCAATATTGGCAGTAGTTGGCTCACGCTGTTTACTGAACAAAAAACGGAACTGGAAAAACGCCGTGGCATGAATTTCGAGCTGGTTGCCATCATCGATAGCCAAACCTATTGGTTTAACCCACAAGGCATTGACGCGTCTCAAGCAAACGCACAATTTGATATTGAAGCCATTGAGTACCAACCCGGAGCGTGGATTGAACAACTCGGAGCAATTCAAGGCTATGATGAAGTAGTAGTGTTAGACGTGACGGCAAGCCAACAGCTAGCTGATCGCTACATTGATATTGCAGAGCAAGGCATGCATTTAATATCGGCGAACAAGTTAGCGGGCTCTGCTTCTAGTGAGTATTACCACCAAGTGCAAGATGCCTTTGCCAAAATTAATCGCCACTGGCTCTATAACGCTACAGTTGGCGCTGGTCTTCCGATCAATCACACGGTTCGTGATTTACGAGAAAGTGGCGATGAAATCGTCGCTCTATCTGGCATATTCTCAGGCACATTATCTTGGCTTTTCCAGCAGTATGATGGCAGCGTACCATTTGCCGAATTAGTCGATCTCGCTTGGCAGCAAGGACTGACTGAACCCGACCCTCGCCACGATCTTGATGGCTCTGATGTCATGCGTAAATTAGTAATATTAGCGCGCGAGTCTGGCTTAGTTCTCGAACCTGAGAATGTAAAAGTTGAAAGCTTGGTGCCTGAAGAGCTAACCGACTTATCTCTCGATGACTTTCTTGATAATAGCCATCTTCTGAGTGAACGATTAGCGGAGCGCTTAGCGAAAGCTCAGCGAGAAGACAAAGTACTACGTTATGTTGCTCGCCTAGAGAAAAATGGCAAAGCGACCGTTAGCGTTGAGGCACTCACTCGTGAACACGCGCTCGCTAACCTTTTACCTTGTGACAATATCTTCGCTATAGAAAGTAAATGGTACAAAGATAACCCACTGGTTATTCGAGGTCCGGGAGCGGGGCGTGAAGTCACCGCTGGGGCAATTCAGTCAGACTTGAATTTGCTTTCTAGTCAAATTTAACCCTTAAAGGCGCGATGGAGATATTCATCGCGCTTTTTTTTAAGCCCAAGTTTTTTAAGCTCCAGAAACCCAACTTGAATTTTTATAATTATCAACTTGAATATTATTCATAGTCAGCTTGTTGACTTTAAATGGCATTCAATACACTCTGTAGACATATAGACGTCTAAACGTCATCAAAGGATTTGATTATTGAGGGTGGCATGATGGCCACAGGGAGAGCAAGATGGGATACACGCACGCCGGTCATATCGACGCTTTAAATCAGAATATTGCTGAGCTATCAGACAATATCAATGTGTCATTTGAGTTTTTTCCACCAAGCAGCGAAAAAATGGAAGAAACACTATGGAATTCGGTACACCGTTTAAAAACGCTTAAGCCTAAATTTGTTTCTGTTACTTACGGCGCAAACTCTGGCGAGCGAGATCGCACTCACTCAATCATTAAAGAGATCAAGTCCTCAACTGGCTTAATTGCCGCGCCTCATTTGACTTGCATTGACGCCTCTCGTGAAGAGCTGATCCAAATCGCAGACGATTACTGGTCAAATGGTATTGAAAGTATTGTTGCGCTGCGCGGTGATATTCCACCAGGTGGCGGCGCGCCCGACATGTATGCCTCTGATCTTGTTAAATTACTTAAGTCACGCCATGATTTTGATATCTCGGTGGCGGCTTTCCCTGAAGTCCACCCCGAAGCGAAAAGCTCCCAAGCTGATCTACTCAACTTAAAACGCAAAGTTGAAGCGGGGGCAAACCGCGCTATCACGCAATTCTTCTTTGATGTGGAAAGCTATTTACGCTTTCGTGATCGCTGCGTTGCCGCTGGTATTGATGTTGAAATCGTGCCTGGGATTCTACCCGTATCCAATTTTAATCAAGCTGCTCGCTTTGCTGCGCAAAACAATGTCAAAGTACCGGGATGGATGGCAAAACAATTTGAAGGTTTGGATGATGATCCTACCACCCGCCAGCTAGTGGGCGCTAGCCAAGCTATCGATATGGTCCGAATTCTAGGTCGTGAAGGTGTCAAGGATTTCCACTTTTATACGCTGAACCGCGCAGAAATGACTTACGCGCTTTGCCATACATTGGGTGTGCGTCCTCAAGAATAATAGCTGTTCGTTAACGCGCTACTAAAGCAGATTTAAAAGGTTGGCTCATCGCCAACCTTTTTCCATCAAGCAAACATAAAAAAGACCGACCTTCCGGTCAGCCCATTACACAAATATCAGTAGAATACACCCAAGAAACTTGAAGATGCAGGTAGGCGGCAAGTAAGAAAGTCCCCTGAGCATAGGTGAACTATGTGATTGGGGCGCACGAACACAGCCAACACCGCTGCAACTTCAAGTATGAAGGGTATAGAATAAATTATTCTACATCATCCATTTTACCTAGTAGGTTACGGATGCGATCTTGCCATACTGCATGCTCTTGCTGCATTTGCTCAGATTTTTGCTCTAGATCTGCACGGCTAGTGCGCAGATCATTTGCTTCTACAGTTAGCTTCTCTTTGTCTTCTTTCAGCTCTTCCACTTCCATTTGAAGCAGTGCGATTGTATCTACTGCAGTTTGAATTTTTGCTTCTAGTTTTTCTAATACTTCAAAAGACATCTTAGCCTACCTTGTTCTATTCGGTTGAAGTGAAGTTCGCTTCACGTATTGCCTTCATTCTACTTAGCAGAGCCCATAGACACACGCCCTATATTTGATATTGTGCACCATTCGCGCAAAAAAACAGCAGTTACTGACATTTACCTAACGTTAACCGCTTGATAACGCCTTTACTAGCTACTTTACTTCGCTTTGTTAATCAAATTCAATCTCCAACCGCAAAAAAGCAAACGTTTCCTTTTCGGTATGATAGAATCTCGCCAAATTTACTTCCTTCCATAAAACCTATTTGGAGTCATCATGAAACGCGATTTAGCAATGGCATTTTCTCGAGTCACTGAAGGCGCTGCTCTCGCCGGCTATAAATGGCTTGGGCGTGGCGATAAAAACGCAGCCGACGGTGCCGCAGTAGAAGTCATGCGCATCCTTCTCAATAAAACCGAAATAAGCGGTGAAATTGTTATTGGTGAAGGCGAAATCGATGATGCACCAATGCTGTACATTGGTGAGCATGTTGGTACTGGCGGCGATGAGGTTGATATCGCAGTAGACCCAATTGAAGGCACTCGCATGACGGCAATGGGTCAGTCAAATGCGTTAGCCGTGCTCGCTGCTGGTGAAAAAGGTAGCTTCTTAAAAGCACCTGACATGTACATGGAAAAACTGGTTGTTGGTCCAGGCGCAAAAGGCTGTATCGACCTGCACAAACCACTCAGAGAGAACTTAGAGAATGTCGCTAAAGCGTTAAACAAAACGTTAGATACTCTTGTTGTTATCACTCTTGCAAAGCCACGCCATGATCAAACCATCGCAGAAATGCAAGCGATGGGCGTACGTGTTTTCGCTGTGCCAGATGGTGATGTAGCGGCTTCAATCCTAACTTGTATGCCTGATAGCGAAGTGGACGCAATGTACTGCATCGGCGGCGCTCCAGAAGGCGTAGTTTCTGCCGCGGTTATCCGCGCATTAGACGGTGATATGAATGCTCGTCTCATGCCACGCCACGAAGTAAAAGGCGACACCGAAGAAAACCGTATCTATGGCGCGGCTGAACTTGCTCGTTGTAAAGAGATGGGCGTAGAAGCGGGTGTCGTACTAAAAATGGAAGACATGGCACGCAGTGATAACGTTGTCTTTTCAGCCACTGGTATTACTAAAGGTGACCTGCTAGAAGGCATTACTCGCCAAGGTAATATTGCAACCACCGAAACACTACTGATACGTGGCCGTTGCCGTACAATTCGCCGCATTAAGTCAACGCACTATCTAGAGCGTAAAGACCCTGAAGTACGCGATTTTATTCTGTAATCACATTGTGATTACAAGAAACAAAAAAGGATGGCTTTGCCATCCTTTTTTACACCTGTCAGCCTCAACTAAATCAAGTCCCACTACCAATCTTGCGCAATAATGATACGGTTTTTACCGGTTGTCTTCGCTTGATAAAGTAAAGTATCTGCTTTTCCTATACCGTTGTTTTGCCAAAATTGAGTAATGTCATCAAACTGACTCCAACGATAAATAACCGCGCCACCAGACGCGGTTACTGGCATAACGTGCCCATTAGATAGATGAATTTCAGGTATGCTGATATCATTCTGTACGCGTTTGAGTATTGCTTGAACCACCGCAATAGATTCACTACTGATCGCAACAACAAATTCTTCCCCGCCAAATCGAGCAACCAGATCAGCTTGACGCAAGCTATTGTTAAGTTGCTTGGCTATTTGGCAAATGACTTCATCACCCGCTTGATGACCATGACTATCATTAATGGCTTTAAAATCATCAATATCAAATACCGCGATTGCGATATATTTCGCTGGCTCTAACCCCTTCAACTTATGCGCAAACCCACGGCGATTTTGTAGGTTCGTCATCGGATCTAACATCGCCAATTCTTTAAGGCGTAGGTGTGTCATTTGAGTATAGCGAAACCAAAAAATACAAATAGCCAAGATATAGAATGAGATTATTGCAATCGCTCGTTGTTTTTCCGCCTCAAATATATGTGTTAAATGAAGCCCTTTAGGCTCATTTACCGTTAGATAGAGACCGGTTTCTTGACCAGCAATTTTTACTGGTTGTGAATACGTAAAACTGAATACATCTGAACTATTAAGTCCTTGCTCTTCAGTGAATCTATACCCTGCAACATAATCATCAATCAAATCATTTAAATCACTATCAATTGCCAATACGCCTTTAAATTCATCATCCACATAAATCGCACGTGTAATGGTTACAACCCTCTTTCCCGTCATGTAATCAATATACCCACCAGTATAAATAATGTTTTCATGTTCATGACTTGAAGTGCTGTTTAATGTTCTAACCCAATAAGGTCTCTTCGAGATCACCTTATCAAATGCATCCCCTTCAATCGATTGAGCAAATTCTTTAGGTGATGAGATAATAAACTTACTCTTCGAAATGAAATAAATCGATGATATCTGGCTAATGCTTTTGGCGAAATAAGCCATTGATGGCGCAAGAAAAAGACGTTTATAAGCCTCTTCATATAGAGGTGACTCGGTGTCACACATCTCTTTAGGACCGGCAAACATAAAGTCGTAATCTTTACCTTTATGGGACTTGCCACCAAAATTGCAGACATTCCCGTTGAATGTAATGGTGTGTGGCAATACATATCGGTCATTTTGTAACGGGTACAACGATGTAATACTATACTCTAACGCATTAATTACTTGACTAGAGTCTTCGAGAAGGCGCTCAACTCGTCGCATTTGATTATCATATTTTTGTTTTGAATCTTCTGCAGAATCCAGAATTAAACAAACGAAAATCAGTAAACAAGTTGCAGTGACCCCTACAAATAGCCGTTTATATCCTATCTCATCGTCGGTAATCACTTGTTATCACTCAAATATTTATATACTCATCAAAACACTAATCTATCCCCCATAGTCTCTGTTGGGCTTATGGGATACAGAACAAAATCCGTACCTATTTTTGTTCTTGGACAGCAAAAAAGCCGAAGCATTGCTTCGGCTTTTTCTTATTCAGCACAGGATGAGTTACGTTAACTCAGTGAGCGGAGTGTATAGTTACTCACCAACCCATTCAATAACTTTATAAACGCAACTATCACAAAGTGAGAGAGGGTGATTACATCATGCCGCCCATACCACCCATACCGCCCATGCCACCCATATCAGGCATACCACCGCTATCTTTTTGTGGTAGATCGGTCACCATAGCTTCCGTGGTGATCATTAGGCCTGCAATAGATGCTGCGAACTGTAGTGCTGAGCGAGTAACTTTAGTTGGATCTAGGATACCCATTGCGATCATGTCACCGTATTCACCCGTTGCAGCGTTATAACCGTAGTTACCTTCACCAGCACGAACGTTGTTAGCAACCACTGATTCTTCATCACCAGCATTCTTAGTAATTTGACGAATAGGTGCTTCCATTGCACGTAGTAAAACACGAATACCAACGTTTTGCTCTTCGTTATCACCTTCAAGGTTAGCCACTTTAGACGCTGCGCGGATTAGTGCAACACCACCACCAGCAACCACACCTTCTTCAACCGCAGCGCGAGTTGCATGCAATGCATCTTCTACGCGGTCTTTTTTCTCTTTCATTTCAACTTCAGTTGCTGCGCCAACTTTAATGACTGCAACACCACCAGCCAATTTAGCAACACGCTCTTGCAGTTTCTCTTTGTCGTAGTCTGATGTTGCATCTTCGATTTGTTGACGAATTTGAGTAACGCGACCTTGAATCATCGCTTCTTCACCCGCACCGTCGATAATTGTCGTGTTTTCTTTCGTAATCGTTACGCGCTTCGCTTGACCAAGATCGTCAAGAGTAACTTTCTCTAGTTCAAGACCGATCTCTTCAGAGATAACCGTACCACCCGTTAGCGTCGCGATATCTTGCAGCATCGCTTTACGGCGATCACCAAAACCAGGCGCTTTTACTGCTGCAACTTTCACGATACCACGCATATTGTTCACAACAAGTGTCGCTAGTGCTTCGCCTTCTACATCTTCAGCGATGATAAGAAGTGGACGAGAGGCTTTAGCGACAGCTTCTAGCGGTGGTAGTAGTTCACGGATGTTTGAGATTTTTTTGTCAACTAGAAGGATGAATGGGCTTTCTAGATCAACAGAACCAGCTTCTTGGTTATTGATGAAATATGGTGATAGGTAACCGCGGTCAAACTGCATACCTTCCACAACATCTAGCTCATCGTGAAGTGCTTGACCTTCTTCAACAGTGATAACACCGTCGCGACCTACTTTTTCCATCGCTTCTGCAATAATATTGCCGACAGTTAAATCTGAGTTTGCAGAGATAGTACCAACCTGTGCGATAGCTTTAGTATCTTCACATGGAACAGAGAGTGCTTTTAGCTCTTCTACTGCAGCGATTACTGCTTTATCGATACCACGCTTAAGATCCATTGGATTCATACCCGCAGCAACAGCTTTTAGACCTTCATTCACGATAGATTGAGCAAGAACAGTGGCTGTAGTCGTACCATCACCAGCAGCGTCGTTTGCTTGAGACGCTACTTCTTTAACCATTTGCGCGCCCATGTTTTGGAACTTATCTTCAAGTTCGATTTCACGCGCTACGGATACACCATCTTTAGTAATAATTGGTGCGCCGAAAGATTTATCGATAACGACATTACGACCTTTAGGACCCAATGTTACTTTTACTGCGTCAGCTAGGATGTTCACACCTTCTAGCATTTTTACACGAGCATCATTACCAAATTTAACGTCTTTAGCAGCCATCTTTTATTCCTTTCTCTATTCGTTATTTCTATCGTTTTTGAATCAGAGTATTCATTACTCAACGATTGCCATGATGTCGTTTTCAGACATGATTAGAACTTCTTTACCGTCAATTTTTTCAGTCTTTGTACCGTAACCTTCTGCAAAGATCACGCTATCACCAACTTTAACGTCCAAAGGTAGAACTGTACCGTTTTCTAGGATGCGGCCTTTACCTACAGCGAGAATAACACCGCGAGTTGATTTTTCTGCAGCAGAACCAGTAAGTACAATACCGCCAGCTGACTTAGATTCAACTTCTTGGCGCTCTACGATAACTCGGTCATGTAATGGACGAATGTTCATCGGTCGTCTCTCCTGAAAATGTCTATATGATTTGATAATGCTTTAAAAGATAGATTAAAGCCTTGTGATTACGATATATGGGCATGAGAAGCAATACCAAGGGGATACCTGGAAATTTTTGTGATAAATGCGACAAAAAGGACTCCTAAGAGCCCTTTTTATTATTCAGTTGATGCTTATCGCCAATCGGGGAAGCGTTCTGAGATGTTGACCACATTTAATCTATCGTTATTTGCAGCACTATCATTTGAAATTCCACTGTCTTGTGGACTGCCTTGCAAGCTGCTTTGAAATTTCTGCACTTGCTTACGCAGCTCTTGCATTAACACGACATTGACATGGTTGGGGTTCTTGCAGTGACCGACCAAACGATCTATATGACTTTGCTGAGCCAAAAGCCTAGGCTGCATATCTTGTGAAGCTGATTGGATCAGCTCTTGACACTTTTCTTGCTTAAGTTGCTCAAATGCCGCTTCGTCTTCTTGCACAAGCTTTACTAACTCATCAAATGATGGCAATTGTTGGGCTGGTAGGTTCATCACACCCTCACATAAACTGTCTCTATTTAATATTGAGCCTAGTTCATATGAAGGAATATTGAGCTAACAAACTGTCTCATAATTGAGACTAGATACCTCTTAAAGAAACCTCACCGCCAATGAAAGTCTCTAACCCATTGTTTGTTTGGATTAAAACCGCGCCTTGTTCATTAATCCCACGAGAAACACCCACCACCTCTCGGTTGCCCATGATGAGCCGAATATCGCGATCTAAAAAGTTATCGAGCCGATTCCAACGCTCAACAAACCCTTGCATACCCGTCATTTCATAATCATTTAATGCATCTTGCAACGTGTTGATCAGCGTCGCAGCAAGCTGATTACGATCAACCGCTTGTTCCGTAACGTCAGATAAACAGGTCCACGGTTGAGTAATAGTAATGCCTTGCGTATTGCCCGACATAACCAAATTCATACCCATACCAATCACAAGGTGGGCAGCAGAACCGGCTTGCCCTGACATCTCAACCAAAATGCCCGCGAGTTTCTTATCTTGGTAATAGAGATCGTTTGGCCATTTAAGTTTGATACCTGAAATGCCCAATTTTTCTAACGCTTCAACAATCGCAACACCAACCACTAAACTCAAGCCCATTGCACCAGCCATACCGGTCTCTAAGCGCCAATACATGGAAAGGTAAAGGTTACAGCCAAATGGCGACACCCACTCTCTACCGCGACGTCCACGCCCTTTACTTTGATACTCAGCTAAACAAACAGCACCCGATTTAAGAATATTAATGCGTTCAAGTAAATGCTGATTGGTAGAGTTAATCACTGGGATAAGTTCGAGTGGAACGCTAACCAATGATTGCAATAATTCTTGGTTTAATAACTGCATTGGCTCAGCGAGCTTATAGCCTTTACCTTGCACGCTGAAAACATCCACGCCCCATGCTTGAATGCCTTTTACATGTTTACTCACCGCTGCACGTGAAATACCAAGTTGTTCACCTAAGCCTTCACCTGAATGAAAGCGACCATCACAAAGCATGTTTAGGATTGATAGCTTAATTGCATGTTCTTTCATTTCAGTGCACCTCTCAGTTCGAGTAAATTGGTCTCGTGCTGCTTACCCATAAAACGCACTTCATGTTCAAGTTCTACTGAGTATTTTTGCCAAACAGCTAGGCGGACATGGTCAGCCAGCAATACGATATCTTCCGCAGTTGCATTGTTTCTGTTAATCAGAACTAAAGCTTGGTTTGGGTGCACTTGCGCGCCACCTTGTTGAAAACCCTTTAATCCACAATTGTCGATTAACCAACCCGCCGCAACTTTCATACCTTCATCGACAGCATAAGCAACGAGATCTGGATGTTGTGCTATTAGTGATTGGTATTGCTGCTTAGTAATGACTGGGTTTTTGAAAAAACTACCCGCATTGCCCGTGACTTGTGGGTTTGGTAATTTTTCCATACGAACAGAACAGACTTGGTCGAAGATCTGCTTGGCAGTAACACTTTCGGCACTAAATGCCTTGAGCGGTCCATATTCAATATGGGGTTGCCACGCTTTGTCTAATTTAATGCCTACCGCGACAATAATCACTTTTTCAAACAGCTCATGCTTGAAAATGGAATCGCGATAGCCAAATTGACACTCAGTAGCATTCATTCGCTTAATGGCAAATGTTTGCAGATCAAGTACATCAACGTATTCGCACACGTCTTGAAGCTCTTTGCCGTAAGCACCAATGTTTTGGATTGGCGAAGAACCCACACAGCCAGGGATCAAAGCCAGATTCTCTAAGCCAAAATAACCTTGATTTACTGACCATTCGACAAAATTCGGCCAATCTTCACCACCGGCCACATACAAATGCCAAGCAGAATCACTTTCTGTTACCTCAATGCCTTGCAGTTGGTTTATCACCACCACGCCACAAAAATGTTCGGTAAACAACATATTACTGCCTTTACCTAGCATTAACTTAGGGAGCGTTTGCCATTCTATGTTTTGATAGACATGCTGGATTTCTTCAACTGAAGTAACGTGCGTGAGCACATCACAAGATTGTTCAATTGAAAATGTATGGTATTGGCACAAGCTGGCATTGGTTTGTATTTGCATGGGATTTGATTGCATCAGGCAAGTTAGTTCATTTACACTGCCACCATTCTACATAGATATGAGTAGATAGAGAATGCGCGAACTAAGAATAGAAACGCTGGATCCAATAAAACTGCCACTGGTATCGCGTTTATATAAAGCACACTACCCCTCTGGCAAAGCCAAAAAAAATGAACTCACCATTGTTGGCTACATAGAAAACCAACTCTCTGCTGTAGTACGCTTTCGCCCAATTGAGCAATACCAACTACTAACGGGTATGTTAGTGGTTCCCGAACATCGCGGTTTAGGGCTGGGGCATCAACTACTCGTACATTGCCAAGATTCGGTGTGTAGCAGTAATACATATTGTTTTGCTTACCCACACTTAGAAGCTTTCTATCAACAGCATGGTTTTGTGACATGTCTGCCTGAACAATTGCCAAATAGTCTAAATCAATTGTTTTCACGCTACACTGGAAGTGGGAAATGTCTCATTCCGATGCATTATACCCAAGTAACCGCGAGATGAGCGTTCAGCGAGAGTAGTTAGGTTTGTGGTAAACAATCTAGTGTGTTCCACTAACGAGTTACTAATCCAGCAAACTCACCCTCTGGAAGCTTTGTATCTAGAAGTCACTCAAGCATATCTGGCAAATTTGTTATGAAGTTTGCACCATTTCTGGTAAACGGTTATTGAGATTTGGTAATATCCGTCTTCTGCTTTTTTTGGCAGACACTTTTTGTCGCCATTTTTGAGGTTAATCTTTCGATATGATCGCTAACAGGTATTCTTTGCAGCATCTGCCTACACTTGCACAAGATCCCGCTCATTTTGATGTTTTGTATTCTGCACAAGATTTTCGCACTCGTTTGATCAAAGCGATTCGCGAGGCGAGCAAACGTATCTACCTTGTTGCACTTTACTTAGAAGATGATGAAGCTGGTCGCGAAATCTTAAGTGAACTTTATCAAGCAAAACAAAGAAATCCAGGTTTAGACATCAACGTATGTGTTGACTGGCACCGAGCACAACGTGGTTTGATTGGCGCAGAGGCGACCAAAACTAATGCCAGTATGTATAAGTCTTTTTCCGATCAATATGAGCACAAAGTGCCTGTATATGGCGTCCCCGTACGTGGCAGAGAAGTGTTTGGCGTTCTGCATCTAAAAGGCTTCATCATTGATGATACGGTAATTTACAGTGGCGCTAGCCTGAACAACATCTATCTTAATTACCAAGATAAGTATCGTTTCGACCGATACCATGCACTAACAAACCCGGAATTAGCCAATTCCATGGTCAAGTTTATACAACAAGAATTGGTTGCTCATCCAGCAGTTAATAACCTTGCTTGCCCTAAAAAGCCTGAAACTAAAGAAATCAAAGCTAGCATTCGCCAACTTCGAGCATCACTGGCTAAAGCGTCATACAAGTTCACTCATCAAGCCCCAACGAATGAGCAAGTTGCCGTTACGCCTTTGGTTGGCGTAGGTAAAAAACGCAACAAGCTAAATCAAAGCATCAACCATTTATTAGCACTGGCAAAGGATGAAATTTTCATCTGCACGCCATACTTCAACTTCCCGCGTAGTGTTGCCAAGCAAATTAAGCGAGCAATAAAGCGTGGCGTAAAAGTAACGATAGTGGTGGGCGATAAGACAGCAAACGACTTCTTTATCTCACCCGACCAAGATTTTAAGACGATTGGTGGCTTGCCTTACCTGTATGAGCGCAACCTACGCCAATTTGCCAAAGCCAATGAAGCGAATATTGCCAGCCGTCAGCTTTCTATCCATTTATGGAAACACGAAGCCAACAGCTTTCACCTTAAAGGCATTTGGGTTGATAAACGCTATATGTTGGTCACGGGTAATAATCTTAACCCACGCGCATGGAAGCTGGATCTAGAAAATGCTCTGTTGATTCAAGATGACTACGACCACCTAACTGAAAAATTCGAACATGAAGTGGATAATATTCTTCAGCACTCTCAATTAGTTTGTACCTACAAACAATTAGAGAAGCTAGAAGATTACCCAGAAGCAGTACAAAGATTGATGCGTAAAGTCACCCGCGTAAAAGCGGATAGAGTTTTGAAGCAGATTCTTTAGTTCAAACAAATAAAAAAAGCGCCGAGGCGCTTTTTTTTATTAATGCAATTTTTCTTTTTCTAAATCTTTCCGGCTCTGCTGCCACACCAGATCACCAATACCATCAGTGGGCATAAAGTCAGTTGGTGCATCTAGCAATAACTGCCTAATCTTTTCATGTTCAAAGTTATGGCAAGCCTCATCAAGCGCGGAAAGTAAAACTTGGTACTCATCTATAGGTAAGAACCTTTCCTTCGCCGCCATGATGCGCTCATGCGCCGTTCCTTCGACATTGTCGCCAATCAGCAATTCTTCAAATAGTTTTTCACCAGGACGAAGACCTGAGAACAGTATCTCAATATCACCGTGTGGATTGTCCTCATTTTTCACTTCCAATCCGGAAAGGTGGATAAGGTTCGCAGCCAAGTCGGTAATTTTAACCGGTTCACCCATATCAAGTACAAACACATCACCACCTTTACCCATTGCACCCGCTTGAATCACAAGCTGCGCCGCTTCAGGAATGGTCATGAAATAGCGAATAATATCAGGGTGAGTTACAGTTACAGGTCCACCTAAAGCAATCTGCTTTTTAAATACAGGTATCACTGAGCCAGATGAGCCTAATACATTGCCAAAACGCACCATACAGAAACGAGTACCTTTAGCTTTAGCATTTTCTTGCTCTGCTAACGCTTGTAAACCCAGTTCTGCCATACGTTTGGTCGTACCCATTACATTGGTTGGGCGCACGGCTTTATCGGTAGAAATCAGAACAAACGACTCTACACAGGCCTCTACTGCTGCCGTCGCTGAATAGAATGTACCAAAGACATTATTTCTCACCCCTTCAACTACATTATATTCAACCAGTGGGACGTGCTTATATGCAGCCGCATGATAAACAGTCTGAACACCGAAGCTTTTCATTACCGTGGCCAAACGATTAATTCGCTGAACTGACCCTAATAACGGGACGATCTCAACAGCAAGCTGTTCTGCATCTATCAATGCGTTCAGTTCACGTTCAATTTGGTAGAGAGCAAACTCGGATAATTCAAACAAAATTAGTTTCGATGGTTTATTACGAGCAATTTGTCGACAAAGCTCAGAACCAATAGAGCCGCCAGCACCAGTCACCATCACTACTTTGTTTTTAATATTTTTATCTAGCAATCTCTGGTTAGGACTAACAGAATCCCGACCAAGTAAATCTTCAATCGCGACCTCTTTTAATTGATCAATTTTAAGCTCACCATTGACGATATCAGCTAACGGAGGGATTGAAAGCACCTCAACATTATATGATACCAATGATGAAATGATCCGTTTTCTTTGGGTTCGCGTCGCTGATGGTAAAGCCAGCAAGACCTTCTCGACGTTATACTTATGAACGAGACTTGGTAAGAAGCTCTTTTGATAAATATTCAACCCGTGAACGGCACTTTTACATAGGCGAGTATTATCATCAATAAAACATACTGGATGATACTCCGACCCTTGGTGAAGCAAATTAGCCAATTGCCTACCAGCAGCACCAGCACCGTAAATGATTACATTTGTTTTTTGCTTACGACCAGTACGATTGATCATTGTTCTAGCCAATAGTCTTGCTCCGCCGCACAGCAAAGTAAGATACGCTACATAAATAATTGGAATGGATCTTGGGAGTGGTGTATGCGTATAGTATGAGGCTAAGATGACAAACAGAGCTGACAAACCACAGCTAGATAAGATAGTCAGTAGGGCTTTGGTGTTCATATAACGCAAAATTGCTCTATACAAGCCAACTTGAATAAAAAGAAACAATGTTGAAAACAAAGCAATCACGTAAGAAAGTTGATGTCCACTATCTAGCTCAACTAAGCCACTTTCACCCAGTCGAGTCCAGTATGCCCCCCAGTAAGCGACTGTAATAAAAACCATATCAAGGGTTACACTAATCGCCCTTTTAAGAAATCGAGGAGCGTTCCAAATAAAACTGATTGGACTCATATCAAGAAATAATCTTTTTCAGTGTTTGCAAAATAATTAATATATCCGTACCAAATGAATAATTTTCAACATATTCAGTATAGTACTTAGCCTTGACCGGCATAATATCATTAATATAACTAGCTCTAGGGTCTGAAGATGAAGCTAAAATTTCAGCCTCATTCGTGAACTCGATAGATGCTTTATCGGTAATTCCTGGTCTAACAGAGAGTATTTTTTTTCTGACATCATCCGTATACTCATCCATGTACTCAGGAACCTCTGGTCTTGGACCAACAACACTCATGCTGCCCATTAGTACATTGGTAAGTTGCGGAAGCTCATCAAGCTTGTAACGGCGTAAAAAATGACCACAAAAAGTAATTCTAGGATCTCTTCCTACTGTGACCTTTAGCCCTTTACTCTCAGCATCTACCACCATGGTTCTGAATTTAAAAATAGAAAATCGCTTTCCATTTAATCCCACTCGGGTCTGACAAAAGAGTATCGGTCCAACGCTTGTAATTTTTATCCATAATGCGATAAAAATAAATAACGGCGCTAACAAAACCAATCCAATAAAAGAACTGGTTATATCAAAAAATCTCTTAAGCAACGTCTATTGCCTCATTCAAAATGTTAGCCACCGCTTCAATGACTCGACTTACATCTTCATCCGTCATAGAAGCAAAGTTAGGCAAGCTTACATGCCTATCTGATATATGACTAGATATTGGAAACTGTTGATCTCTAAGATCATAGGTTTCTTTCCAATAAGGCATTCTATGCAATGGAATATAGTGAACTGAAGTCCCTACGCCATGCTCACTCATTTTCTCAATAAATTGGTCTCGAGTAATATTCAATTTCTCTAGTTCAAGCTGAATTGAATATATATGCCAAGCGTGAGTATCTGACTCATTCACCTTCATAGGAACTACTACCGGTAGTTCAGAAAAAGCTTCAGAGTAGCGACGCGCTATCGCATCTCTCGCCTGCTGAAACTTATCCGCTTTTCTTAACTGATGAATGCCGATTGCTGCACACATATCCATCATGTTGTACTTGTAGCCTGGTGCGACAATTTCGTAGTACCAGTTTGGTTTGTTTGATGTAAAACGATCAAAAACATCACGGTTAATACCGTGCAAACGCATGGTCTTTATGCGCTTAGCGATGCTCTCATCATTCGTTACCACCATACCACCTTCACCAGTGGTAATAGTTTTATTAGCGTAAAAACTAAACACCGTTATGTGACCAATCGTACCAACTAACTGAGCATTGTGTGTTGTAGGTAGCGCATGCGCAGCATCCTCAATGACCTTAACGTTATATTCCACTGCAAGAGCCATTAACGCTGTCATATCAGCAGCTTGACCTGCATAGTGCACAGGAATGATCGCTTTAATATTGTCATGTGATAGTAACGCTTTCTCGACCAATTCAGGATCGATATTGTAGCTATCTGGCTGAATATCGACAAAAATAGGCTCAGCACCTAAATAGCGAATAACCTCTGCGGTTGCAGTAAAGGTATGAACTGTCGTAACAACCTTATCTCCCGTCCCAACACCAATCGCTTCAAGTGCAAGATGCAAACCTGCCGTAGCAGAGTTAACTGCAAGTGCATAATCAGCACTAACAAACTGAGCAAAGTCAGATTCAAACTGGGCAACCTTTGGTCCCGTCGTTAACCAACCAGAGCGTAGAGTGCTCACTACTTCGTTTATTTCTTCTTCATCTAGTACAGGACGAGAATAAGGGATGAACGCCATTATTTTTCACACACTTCTATGAATTTTGCTGCAAGTTTACTGTACTCATGATGCTCCAGTACATAGCTGTAACCATTTTTACCAAAGATTTCTTGTTGCTCGAAAGGCATTCCTGCAATCCTTTTCAAAGCAAGCATATACTCATCAAGATTCGGAGCGGTAAACCCTGCATTTGCCATGGATACTGGTTCAAATTCGGTGTTTAATAACTGAACTATAGGCTTTTTCGCTAACATATAGTCGAATATTTTATTAGGGCTGACCCCAAAACGGTACAAGCTAGAATCATTACAGACCAAAGTTAATATATCGCAATGGGCTAAAAAAGACGGAACAGCTAACTTACTAATTGTAGGGAGAAAAGTCACATTATCTAACCCCAAAGCTTGACGAACTAACTTTTCCTTTTGCTCACCATCACCAACGAGAACAAACTCGATGTGTGGTAACTTTTGTGCAGCTTCGAGCAGAAAGTGAAGTGCATTTGATTTCGCATGCCCTCCGGCATAGCCAACTATCGGATTTTCTTTCGACTTGATCCTATATAAAGCTTCAGTATGCTCGCTTGGCAGATCCTGCGATTGAATATTTTCTATATATACACCATTTGGAATGTAGTTATATTTCCGCTCACTTAATCCGTGCTCCAGCATATGTCCAATGGTATTAGGAAGCATAGATATTACTTGATGACAATTTCTATATGCGTAGTTTTCAGATATCTGTAAAAGCAAGATAAAAGGGTGGTATTTGGATAAGCCACCTATCTCCATCGGTGATAAAGGCCACAAGTCATGCACTTCATATACGACTTTAGCCCCGCATTTCTTTGCCAAATAATGAGCAAGATAATTATCTAAAGGGTATGTTGAAGAAGCTATGATAACATCGGGTGTAGACCACTGAATAATATCATCTGCTTTCTTTATTGCTTCATAAAGAAAAGAAAAGATATTAATAACGCGAGAAATCCCGTTTCCAGAGTATGGATATGATTTCAACCACCAGTACTCAACGTCCTCAATAACTTCGCGCTTAGGTAGAGGTTTTACATTTCTCAAATGGCTATTATCTGCAGCTAAAATGAACATTTCATGCTCTTGTTCCGCAAGACTTTTGGCCATGTAGAAAGGGCGGTACTCCATACCTAATTGAGGAGAGCCTGCATAATGATTAATCAATAAGATATTCATTTTATTCTTCTTGCTGGGTTACCCGCAACGGTACAACCACTATCTACATTTTTTCTTACAACAGAGCCTATACCTACAACTGAATCTGCGCCTATAGTCACTTTCTGTAATACACTACTATTAGGTCCAAGCCACACATTATCACCAATAACGACACTACCACTAAGCTCTACACATGCAGTTAGAATAGCATTCTTGCCAACTCTGCAATTATGAGCAATGTGAACTAGATTATCAGTCTTCACGTCAGATTCAATCACAGTGTCAGATAATCCTCCAATACAAATTGAATTAAGAGCACCTATCTCAACGTTGTCGCCAATGAAGACTCGCCCCAAATGTGGAAAACGAATATAACTTCCATCATCTGCTTTTTCGAATCCAAACCCTTGGGAACCAATAATACTCCCACTACGAATGATCACGTTATCACCAAGAATAGAACCGGAATGAATAACTACATTATGTTCAATAACACAGTTCTTACCAATAATAACATGCGGCTCTATAACGGCAGAAGTAGCAATATGAGAAGAGTTGTCAACTAACCCATCTCCCCAAATTGAGCGTCGACAAAGATAGTTGTTATCTAGCAGAAAATTAAGTGCACGACAAAATGCTAAACGAGGTTTTTCTACAACAATGGGGAGCTCTGCGTCTTGCCCCTCTAGACAAAAAACAACGCCTTCCTTAACTGGGTCGACCAATTTTGATGCAAAGAGTAATGAGCCATGAACCGCATCAGATAACCCAGAGATTGAATTAATTACCGCATTTGTTGGTTTAAAAGATACACCAATACCAGACAGTAACTCATCTAAACCTATACTTTTTATTAATTTATAACCCATCTTACTACCTCAAAGCACTCTGCATACTCGTTACCTGATTGAACTCCTCTTGTTTTTGCAAGAGAGTATATAAAGTCCTCCTTCATATAAGATCGATTTCTTTGCGACTTATACTCATACAAAGCCGTGCATTTTGCACGAACATGTCTTTCCTCTAAAGTAACAAAACATGTTGAGTCAAAAGATAAATTATTCCAAATTAATTCGTACCCAAGGATACTTGTTCCTTTAAATGCACGTACACCTTCAGTCGCTACAACACTATGATCTTGATGAATATCATTTCTTGAAGGCAATAATACTAAGTCAAAGCTTTGCTTCATTCTGATTTCAATTAAATCTTCTAAGATATCTTGACGAACGTAGTTTAGCTTCCTTACCGCGTAATTCTTTATAATTAACTGTTCTTCAGGAATCCCCAATTTTGATGTGGCATTCCTAACCTCATCTCTTAAAATCGTTTTGGGAAGATGGTCGGGTACTGATTCTTCAGCTGTTGAGAAAGCCATGTACCAAACAATCACACCTTGTTCTATCAGTTTACTGATGAACCCCCCAGCACCCAATTCGCCATCATCTGTATGAGGAGCGAGGACCAACACATTTTGCACACCTTTCATCAATCAACCCAACTCTGCTTTAATCCAAATTTAACTTATAAAATTTTCCCATGATCTTAATAGTAGTATTAGTTTTATAATCATGATTAAGTTCTACATATCTTCGATTCAGAATCGTAAATAACCACCTTCACACGCAAGTTCAGGTTTAAATAATGCATCTGATATACTTGCTTTTACTATAACTCTTCGGCATTGCACAAAAATCAACCAATGATGCTGTATTATTAACTGGAATATCAGGCAAGAGTAGGGGCATGCCCATTTCAGGACTACCAGCATAGTGATTGATTAAGATAATGTTCATGGCGAGTCTACTTTAAAGTCATTTTGATATCGGAATAGAAAGCTAGCAACTTGGTTTCTTCTGAACTCCAACTAAATGAACTAAGCACAGCAGCGCGACCTTTCTCACCCATTTCCCCGGCTAAGACCCTATCTACTCGTAACTTATCGATGGAATCTGCTAGTGCATGAGGTAAATTTAAATCAACTGCTAGACCACACTTATACTGGTTAATAAATTCAACCCAATTAGGCATGTTCGAAACCAAAACTGGTTTGGCTGCATACATAGATTCAAAAAAACGATTAGACTTGATATCTCTATGATTGTCAGCATTACTGAACATAACAATAATCAAATCTGCATCACTATATTCTTGCTGAACTTGCTCAAAAGACAAGCGACCTAAATACTTACAATTATCGGTCTGCCACTCTAACCCTTGATAAGTACCTACGACCCCTCCACCGATAGCAAAGGACACATCTTTTAAATCTTTTGCAGCTTCAATAATCAGGTCAGCACAACGTTCATCAAAAACACCGCCAACACTGACCACTCGAAATTGCTCGTTATATCGGCGAGCAGGCAACTCAAATAACAAAGGATAATTATTCAGTGTGACAACATTTTTGTTATAACGCGCAAATCTTTTTTCAAGATTCTTATCCGCAACAACAATTCCAGTCATGAAGCGGCTTAAATTGTTTTCTATAAACGCAGAAGACGAAGACAATAACGGTTTCAACAATCTAGGAATCCACTTCCTTTGCCTTAATTGTGCTGGGACATCTTCATGTACATCTGCAATAACCTTGTAACCCATAAATCGCAGTACAACAGCGATTGGCCAAAGTTCAAAATCATGAAAGTGGTAAAGATCCACTTCTACTTTCATTGCCTTCCTGAGCAAGCGCACTGGCTGGACAAATAACCTTGAGAATTTGGACATATTACGAGCAATAGCGTAAATTTTCACGCCCGCTAGAGACTCATCCCTCTCGTGAGGCACAATGAAAGAAACGTCATAGCCCGCGGCTTTCAAGCTAGTGCATTCCTTTTGTAAGATTCGAACATCGTTATAGCAATGAACAGTAGATAAATGACAAATCTTCATACTAACTTCTAATTAAAATATCGTTCATATTCAATGCTGTGGTTGTAGCACATACATGCTCTAAGTTTTTCAAGGCAAGTTCGCTTAATATCTTTAGGGGCATGACTAAACGTGGAAAACTGCCTTTAACTTGTAACTGCTTTTCGAACTCGTAGCAAAATAGCTTGGGAACCATCCTCTAACTCCATGTCAAGCATAAGCTTAACTCTCTGTAAAAATTGAATTATATTATAGTTTTCCTGATAATTTATACTCCATCATATCATAAGCAACAACACCCTACTCTTTGATTTTAAGCATGATCTTATAATACACAAATTAGAATATCCCCGGTTGTGCTTTCTAAGAACTGTCTTCGGATAAGAACCTTTAGATTTATCTAAAGGTTCAACCGCCCCCTACACCATACTATCTACAGAATAAGAAACCAATTCCGCACTTTAACAATGCTGCTTTAACCCCTATATATCGCGACATGAGACAATAGCTTAGTAATATAGTCTAGATTTAAATGTTTGGTTTTCTTTAACATTCCAGAACAAACTTCTTAATTTGTTATTTAGAACATTTATCTTCCGGAGAACAATTTATTATCTTTGTTAATAACAAGCGAGAAAACACCTTGTTATTAATAATTCAATCCTGAATCTTATCTATAACATCAAACAATGCTTTAGATGTATGCTTTATAGACCAGTCGCTTACATTATAAGTTACGTCACGCCTTATTTTTTCATATAACTCTTGGTCTTCTATCATCTTTGTCAAATTCTTCTCTAAATCAACCAAATCACTACCAACTACACCTAAGCCATGCATGTTTATCAGATTGCATGCATCACCATCTGGCAAATAAGCAACTACCGGTAAACCAAACCTTATATAGTCATATAACTTTGATGGAACGAATGGTTTAAAGTAATCACCGATTAACGAAATAAATCCAGCCTGAGCATTATTAGCATAGAAGTCATGAATATAATCTTGACTTTTCTGACCATGAAAATAAACATTTGGATGTATCTCACCATAACTCTTAATTATTTCCGAATTTATACCAGAACCAAAAAAGTGAAAGTTAATAGAATCAAATATTGGTTTACCAATCAGACTTTCTAGTAGAACTTGTGGCTTTTGCATATTATTCATATTGCCCGCATACACTAGGTTAAATCCATTACTGATTTCATTAGAGGCTTTTATACTTCCTGGTTCACCCGAAAAACCAAAGTACCAGTGATCAACTATAATATTACTAGGTATTTTATTTTTTAGTTCATTCGCATATAATTTTGATGATGTAATGATTGCATTAGCCTCTGCTAACACCTTATAAGCTTTTTTAGTTCTATCCACATGAAATCGAGTGGGTATTTTAATTCCTAAAACTTTAGAATGATTAATCGGGTCATGTAAGTTAACTAATAATTTAGCACCGGTGATACGCTTTATTTTTGCAGCTAACTCGATACAACCCAACTCACCTCCGGATGTGGCGAGTAAAATATCATCCTTCTTAATTTGCTTTACCAGATATTTTACCGCATTTTCTACCCAAGGACTTAAATAATCAGACATAAGGCCTAAGTGCTCAAGTATAAGAGAAGGTCTAAGTAAATTATGAGTTACCTCAATAGGTATAACATTTTCGATTTCTCTCCACATTATTGGGTTAGTGGTAAAAAGAACAACTGTCACATCATAGCCTTTTTCTCGCAACAGAGTTACCGTTTGCTCTCGTACGATAGCGCCTCCACCACAATACTCTGGGGTATAACTTCTTGTAAAAAAATATATTTTTCTCTTAATCATATAATTCAATCCAACCAGACAAAAACGACTTGATATGCAGATGCTTCTCTTCGACATCATCTATAGAAATTTCAATTATTCTTCCTTGCAACCTACTTACATTAGGGCATGAATCTATCTTAGCATCTAGAGAATAATATCCGTAGATAAAATGGATATCTTGCTTTAACCGTTCAGATTTGAGCGAATCAGTAATTGCATTGTTCTCATAAAAAGCAAATTATAAGAATTTCAATTTAACCACCAAGTCAGCTGCACAATATGTCAAAAAATCATCAATTGACAACAAGTATATTTATAAAAATGGGCATGCAATTGTAATGAAATTTCAGTAATTAACTCTTACCAAGAGCGATAGGTGCTTAAAACCTCAACTATCGGCAAGATTAATCAATGGCAAATCCAAGACGCGAGTTGATACCAATTTATATAAAAAATTAACGTCCGAAAAGTAACCTTTATAAGGCTAATTAACTTTTTTCACCCTAATTATATGATACTTTGAAAACCAAGAGTATTTGCTACTATCTTTGTTAGTAATGGAAACATATTCCAAAAAGTCAAACCCTGATTTCTCTAAAATATCAAACCATTTATCATGTTTGTGCCATTTTTCAGAAAATGGTGAGTATGCAGGATACATCCACTTATTCATAATTTCTTTATACGGTTTTAATATTCCATACACACTAATAGGGTTTCTATCAATGATTATCAGCTCACCTCCAGACTTGAGTACTCTACTAACCTCATAGAGTGCTGAATCGATATATTTCACATGCTGCATGGTCTCTGATATGTAAATCTTGTCATAAGTATCGCTGCAAGCAGGAATGTTGTAACAAGATCCTAAACTGATATTATCTTCTTCACTAAAAAAGCAAGGATCAACCCCCTGAACATTGAAGCCTGCACTATTCAACCTTCTAACGTATTTACCTTCGCCGCAACCTAAGTCTAATACCTTACAGTTAGAATTTAGTGCCGCTTCTAAATAAGAATATATTCTTTCAGAAACATATGAAAAGTCAGGCATGACTGTATTGGGACAAAATGAGAAGCACTCTTGCGTCCAATTCATAGATTCTTCTTTATAATCCATTTCATAATCTATATAGAGCATTAAAGCATCAACATAGAACTTGACGGGCCAATTATTCCAGCTGTAAGGGCTATACACTCCCCAAAACGGTAGGCTCCCAGGAAATGCTCCTTTAATATCTTTACCTTTTTTAAACTGTTTAGCATTAAGAAAATAAAGGGTTTTTCTAGCACAAGTAAGGTATCCCTCGACAGAGGTAAGCTTGTAAAGCCTCATACATATACCCGCCCATTGAGCGAGACCTGTCATGCATTTCTCATCATTTGTACAATTAAATGATTCATCATATTGAGAGCCCAAGATTATATCTCTTGTTAGATTAATATCTTTTAATCTACTCGCATTTACAAGCAAGGAATCTAAGACATCCTGCTCTTTAGTAAGCTCATAGTAATCTAACAACCCTTCCAATACGTATACAATTGGGTGTAAGGTAGCTTCAATACCATCCATCATTTTTAGATTGGAGTAAAATCCATTGTCTAGTTGTGATGTTAAAACCCATTCAATATTTCTTCTAGCTGAAGCTTTTAGGTCTTCTCTATCAAGAATACAGCCTGTACTCGCCATTGCATATGCCACGCGAGAGTAATAAGTATGAGCCATATTATTGAAGCCGACAGACGACCAGGAACCATCTTCATCTAAGCTCATTGAAAGCCAATTGGCTGCCCTTTCTGCTGCGACCAGATATTTATTTCTATCTATTTCATTCACGTATTTAGAGGTAGACAAAGAATTGAGACCATACAATACCTGCCCTGTATCGAACGCCAACGGTTTTCCCTTATCAATGTCAGGAAATGCACCGCTTTCTAGTTGTTGAGACAGAAGCCATTTACCAGCTCTTAGCGCTGAGTCTATACAGTCTTGTCTATTATATTTTTCCCCAAACTCTAACATTGTACTGATAATGTAGCCTGTTGTTTCTATATAGCTCTTATCCCAGTTCTTGCCAAAATAGTAACCTCTTGAATAGCCTTGGTCCGAAGTACGTTCTTGAGACAGTAGTAACCACTTTATAGAAAGATTCATACTTTCTATTGTTGAGATCGTATCATTACTGAACATTTGCTTAAATGAAGAATAAAATAGCCTTGGTCTTTTTATAAAAAACTTAGTTCCGGCATATACTTGGTACAATTGGCGTGCTGTTTTATTATTTTTCATATATCCAACCTAATTAATCAATTCAACTTGACGAATTTCGTCATTTCACAAACCACAAACAAACATTTACGCAACACATCCATTACACTTAGCGCACAACCAACGAAGGTTAAATCAAAGAAAGCAATGTTAAATATATTGTTACATTTACGGAGTTAAATATTAAAAAAGTTCCCTAATGCAAATCACAATATATCACACCCAATATTATTCAAACTATTCTCGCTCATGCACTTTAACAAGATGGAATCGATTACTGACGACATTATAATAGCTATCATGTATAGCTATTGGTCAACAATAAGAGCAACTACCAATCGATTAAATATCCACAACACCACCATAAAATCCATATTACGAGCAATACAATCATAATGTCTGGTATAGATTACTAATGATGGTAAAAATCATCATAGATGTCGATACAATAACAAATCAAATTAAAGCTTACGAGATGGCTAATCGAAAAACCTTACTTATTAACGATCTAAATTATTTAATATTTAACACTTCATACTTTTATTAAAGTAGTGTATACACACAACCACCGAGGTAACTAACAAGACAAAGTTTGATATCAAGAAAGAGTAATGAACCCAATATTTTAAAGGATGTAAAATTAACGCAAATATCAACATGCTTGCTATTCCAACAAGGTAAATATAGCTGACAACATTGAAACCTACCATGGCTTTAATTAATGTAGTGGTATACCCGGCAATTAATTGCATTGGGATGGCAAAAAATACGACCGTGATAATTAACGCCGATTGATTATAGTACACATCAAATAACAATGGAATTATAAGTGGTAAAATATAGTAGCAAACTGGCGAGCCAAAAACCAAAATAATTAAGGCTGCCAACATTACTTTACGCCCAGCATCAATTATCATAGCCCAATCTTTGTTGTTAAAAAATTTAAACACTTCTTGGAGTAATATTCTATTTAATGGGTAAACAAATACTGCTAACATAGCAAAATAAAAGGACCGCACTACTACTTGGTAATTTGCCAACTCCTCTTTTTCACCAAAGTTAACCAAAAAATAAACAGGAAGAAATAAAAATAAACCTTGAATGAAATATGGTAACGATGAGGAAAATATCTGCTTATAATACCTAATATTTCTCATTCGAAACATAACATTTTTATTGAAAGATCGATTCATATTTGACCAATCTACATGTTTTGACTTAATGAATACAAAGGCAATGACGGCTAAATTTGAAAGAGTAAATGCTACGTACATTGCATCTAAGTCTTCTAGAACGTACAAAAGAGAAAATAAAAAAACTGCATAAGTTAAAAACTTAACGACCTCAGATATAGTCATAATTAGATACTCCCCTTCTATTGTCACCCTCACTAAAAAATAAGCTCCAATGATAGTAGAGATAGCCGCTGGCGCAGTATAAAAATATGAAACATGACTCGAGAGCTCGTTGCTAAAAAACAAGTGATATATTGGTAACAAAACAAGTGCCGTTATAATAACAACAGACAACTTAAACTGTATAAAGAATAAATCGACTTCTTCCTCATCGTTATTTTGCTTTAGTTTTACCAAGCAGTCTTTATATCCTACAAACCCTCTCATTACCAATGCAATAAAGTCAGAAAACACGTAAAATGAAATTAGAGCGCTAGGCGCAACTTTATGAGTAAGGTATGCTTTAAACAAAAAACTTGCTGCAAATACAACCAGAGTCACTAAAGAATTTGATATTACTGCCTTAAACAAATTTCGCCGACCTATTAACAAAATATTCTGAATACCAAATACTAGTCACCAACAATCTAACATAGAAATCTATATCTGAGCCTTTAATCACCTGAAGTTCATTAAGGCTTTTAATATTATAGAATTGTGTATGACTCAAAATTTTTGAATCCGCCCAATCACCAATACCTTCAACATTATTTTTTATCCAATACTCTACTGGACCTGGAAAGCCTTGCTTATCTTTTGACCATACAATTTGATTTGGAAGCTTGTCATCAAATGCCAATCTCGCTATATATTTCGTATATCCGTCGTGCATTTTATAGCAATCTGGAAGCTTTGCTAAAAACTCAACCAACCGATAGTCAATATAAGGCTGTCTCGATTCAACAGAGTATGACATTCCATCTATGTCATCTTCCCAGAGCAATGTCTTCAAACCATTGTCAATTGAAGAACGTAAGCTATCTGAAAGAGAAAGAGAAGTAGGAACTACATGCATCTGGCTTAAACATGCTTCTTTGCCAAGCACTATATTTGCTTTCGCTATACATTTGATAGCTTTCCTGGTTTTAACAAAACGAATGAATCTATCTATCAATCTGTTCGGTACTAGGAATCTAGCTACCACCACAGAAAGAAGTGACACGCGACTTAGATGTCGTGTCTTATTCAATTCTTTAAAACCCTGACGAGGATGCGTGTACGCATAGTTCCGCCAATATCCAGAATAACCCCCAAGCTGTTCATCCGCTCCTTGTCCATCTAAAGTTATAGTCACACCATTCACACGAGGCATTGAATATGTAACTGCCCCTTGCAAAGAAGCTTCCAATGAGGAACGCTCTCGATGAAAGACTCTATCCACATACTGCGACTTGAAAGCCTTTGCATCAGGGCTAGAGCGATGACTTTCAACATTTAAAGACTCAGCAAGCACCTTGATGCTTTCACTTTCATCCATAAATGATAAGTCACCACTGTAAACGTTAGAGAATGTATGCTGTTGATTAGTTAATCCTTCTTCTGCTTGAATTTCATTTACTAAATATACCAATGACGAGCTATCCAACCCGCCAGATAACGCAGAACCAATTGCTACATCCCCCCTCAATCTAACTCTAACTGCGTCTTTAAGCAGTTCGTAATACTCATTAGCTAAAGTAGCTGCTCGCTCTTTGTCAAACTCAACGCTATACGAATCTTGATTAGCATAAGGGATTTGCCAATAACTATTTATCAAACTGGCATCAAATGTTTGATATTTAAACAAGCCCCAACTCGCTGCAGGAAATCTAGATACATTCAGAAATTCTGTGTATTTTCCAGAAGTTGATGCGGTGGTCACCAGGTTTTTTTTGACTATTTCTTCATTCGGTTTTAATTCAATATACCCATTATCTCGCAGTGGCAATAATGACTTAATTTCAGAAACGAAAATCAGAAAATTATCATCCTCAAAAACATAAAGTGGCTTCACTCCCAATCGGTCTCTCGACACCCAATATGTTCTATTGTCAGTGTCAAAGATGATGGCACTCCACATACCATTAAAGCGATTTTGACACTCCTCACCCCAATGTATATATGCGAATAACAGGACTTCGCTATCACTTTCTGTTGCAAATTCATAGCCCAGTTGTTGGAGCTCTTCTTTAATTTCTACATAGTTATAAATTTCGCCATTATAAATCATCCAGTAACGACCAGATTTATCACAAAGTGGTTGATGACCTAGTTCGGATAAATCTACAATAGACAAACGCCTATGTAGTAGAACAACCTCCGAATCAATGACGTTATTAACCTCTATACCTTCCTTGGGACAATAAATAACTGAGGAATCATAAACATTTTTTGGGGTGTCCTTACCACCGAGAGCTCTATAATGACCATTATCAATTAATAAAAAACCCTCATCATCGGGTCCTCTATGTCTTATTGAGCTGCTAATCGACTGCAATGTATCACTTGATAGGCTAGTATTGTTTTTATTAAATAATGCAAAAATCCCACACACTGTTATTTACCTTTATTTATTAACATTTCCATCTAGTTCTTTAGCTACGCGATAACCAGTTACTATGCATTTGATCAAATAAGATATATAAATACAAATAATAAGAGCACTGCTAAGCAGTAAAAACCAATTTATTCCCAGAGTGTAAAGTAAAATAATACCAAATAACAACAGTTGGTTGTGCCACTTTATTACAGTCCTAAATAAATTTTTCACTGCAACTTTAAGAGGGACTCCCCAGAGAGCTAGCATTTCTTCTTTATCATGTTCGACAGCAGCAAATGAACTACTCTCTAACGACTTGGAGATCTCTCCATATAAGACAAAATACATACTCGCCGTGATTGCAGTTAATAAAAAGAAAACTAGATATAGTGCATTTCCACTATAATTAAATGCACCAATAGCTATTGACAAACCAAATAGCCCAAATGATGACGAAAGAAGATTATCAAAAACAGTCTCATAGTACTGACCAACTCTTGAGCTTTGTTTTTTTGCTCTTGCATATTCACCATCAGCATGGTCTATGACCTCATGACACTGGAATAGTATAACCCCCAAACAAACAGATATGGCACTTCCATATGCAAACATTATTAAAGCAATAGCATTTAGTATTACACGGAAAAAAGTGATTTGGTTTGCAGTAATATTAGTATTCCACAGCAACAAAACTATTTCTTGCGCCAAAGGTCTAACGATAAAACTATGGATGACTGTTTCTTGTCTAAATTTTTTCCGAATTGGCTTTTCCATATTTATTCCGCATCAATTGATGACATAAACAATGCTTTCATTTCTTTACTTGAAAGCGTTGGTCTACCTAAATCTGATCGCGCGCCCATAGCAACCTTAACTTCAATTATCCTAGCGCCCTTGTAATCCTTAGATTCTTCTAGAGCTAGTTTAAGAGATTCCTTCGTTAATACCGTTTTTGCAAAGGTGTAACCACAAGCTAAAGCCACACCTGGTATGTTCACAGAGCTAATCTTTGTGGCTTGTCCACCAACTGAATCATGAGCTTCATTGTTCAAAACAATATGGGTCATATCAAAGCCCGAGTTTAGAACTAATGAACCCATGTGCATTAGAAATGCTCCGTCACCATCAAGACAATATATCGGTTGATGTGGTGCATTTGATGCAATACCTGCTGCAATTTGCGAGGCAAAACCCATACCACCAACAGTCAAGAAATCGCGAGAGTGATCCTCGTTATTCTTAACTCTCAATTCAAATAATTCCCGAGATATCATTCCCGTCGTGGCTACAAATTTACTTGTTGGATCTATATTGTCGATTATCGTCGCAATCGCATCTTCTCGCTTTAACAAATACTTATTTGTGTTAGGTTTTTTTTCTTTGTACGCCTCAAATGTATCTTTTCGCACGACTATAGCCACTGGTCTGCTTGTAGACTGCGCTAAGGTAACTAAGTCCGATAGCAAATCGTTCACATTCTCTGTATCAGCTTCTATAAGCTTATATTCAACTCCCATAGCTTCTAGTAGATCTAAGGTTACTAGACCTTGTTTTTTGTGCTGAGGTTCATCTTTAACTTGTTCACCAGAAGCGGAAATCTCTCCTCGCCAACCGATAACCATTAGCATAGGAATTGAATATACTTTGTCATCAGCCAACGACAAAAGTGGATTTACAATATTACCTAGTCCTGAGTTTTGCATAAAAACACAAGGAATATTGTTTGTTTGAAGATGATAGCCGATGGCCATAGCCATAGCGCCACCTTCACAAGCAGTAGTGTAATTATGTTTAAATTTCGCATCGTTTAAATAAGCACAAAAACTCTTTAAAAGTGAATCAGGCACTCCAGAAAAAAATTCAATTTCATTATTTCTTAATGCATTGAAAAACAGCTCAACATTCATCGGTTAACCTTCTATGACTCTCATTAATAATTTAACATCAATTTTAACAGGATGATTATTCAAACGCTCCAAATTAACCCCTGAAATATAAGCATTAATGTTGGATTTCCCCGTACAGCCAATTTGACATAAAGAAAATGGTAAGCTAAAGCTTTTTAACATTGACTCAATTAAATCTACCAATCCACTTAAGCTACCGATCTTTAGCACCTCATACACTTCAGACAGAACTGCATCATACTCTACTGGATTTTTTAAGGACGCTCTAAGAACAACACTCATCGATAACGCCACAGCTAAACCATGTGGGATATCGTATTTTTTAGTTAAGTGGTATGAGAAAGCATGTGGAGCGGTTGTTTTCGTTACATTAATTGCTTGACCTGCATAATTTGCAGCCTCAATACATTTCTCGCGAGAGCCTCGATTTTGATTATTCACTGATGACACTAAATGCTCGTGCAAAATTTTTAATGAAGTAAGGGCATTTGTTTTACTTTCTTTAGTCGCACTTTTTGCCCAAAACGACTCTATCGCTTGGCAAAAAGCATCAAGACCAGAACACGCGGCTTGCTTCTTTGACATTGAAAAAGTTAAAGAACCATCAATCAAAGCTTGTTGAGGCAAAAGGGCTTCGTTAGCTACTGAAAATTTCGCATCGCCTTTGTAAACTACTGCAAAATGTGTCGATTCACTACCTGAACCAGAGGTTGTGGGTATTGCAATAAAATATGGGTAATCGCTAACAATCTGAAAACTTCCTTCGAGTAAAGTGTCTATGGTTGTTTTCGTAGCCCATAAGCCTATGATCCCTTTTGCTATATCAATCGCACTACCTCCACCAATTGCTATCACGGCGTCAGCATTCATGGAAAGGCATTCTTGATAAGCCCTAGAAACTTCTTCAGCCGTAGGATTTTCAGAAAAATCACTAAACATTGTCACTTCAAAACAGTTTTCTAACTCAGCAAGTCTGCCTTTTGCTCCAGATGCCAGAAAGGATTTCTTTCCACATACAACAAATACTCGCTTGGCAGTTACTCTATTTAAAGCATCTGTTAATTCATTCTCAAAGCGCCCATGACATATTTTAACTACAATACCTTTAAACATTATTGCCCTTCTGGAATAAGAGTCAGAATCTTCTTAATAGACAGACACATATCATCAGCTTCTAATGAACGACCGTGTGTCAGTATGCTTTGCGCTACTGTTTGCATTGCAGGGTACGCAGATCTAAGCATATGGTTTGCATAAATAACGACATTAACACCGACATCTGCAAGCTCTTTCTCAAATATTGCATTATAACTGCTTGGAACTGCGACAATTGGTGTGTCAGGATGAGTCGCTCTAAACTTATTACAGAACTCTATTATTTCAGCTGGTTCCTTCTGACGGCTGTGTATCATTACACCATCTGCACCAGCTTCTACATAAGCTTTTGCTCGAGTCAACGCATCTTCAATACCACGATCGAGGATTAGACTTTCAATACGAGCGATGACCATAAACTCTTCTGTAACTTGAGCTTTTTTACCTGCAGAAATTTTTGCACAAAAATCTTCAATTGTATCTTGTGTTTGCTCTACATCGTTACCAAACAGTGAGTTACGCTTTAACCCTGTTTTATCTTCAATGATTACAGCTGAAACTCCTAACCTCTCTAACGAACGCACCATAAATGGAAAGTGCTCTAGCTTACCACCAGTATCACCGTCATAAATCATTGGCTTAGTTGTTACTTCAAAAACATCATTGACATTTTGAAGGCGTGACGAAAGGTCAACAGCTTCAATATCAGGCTTACCTCTAGACGTTGAATCGGTAAGACTAGAAGACCACATACCGTCAAACTCGTACGACTGACCATCTTTTTCAACTACAGTCTTCTCTGCGATCAAACCAGATAGACCATTGTGAACTTCGAGAATACGTACGATATTTTTAGCATCAATAAGTCTTCTAAGTCTACGAAGACGAAGATTCGGTGTTGTACCTACTTCTTTTACTGCCTGATTTAGTAACGTAGATGAAATTCCTGCGGTGTAAACAGGCTCAATTAACTGACCTCCCCACTCCGATAGCACTTCAATCACACGATCACGAACCTTAGATTGAACACCTGTTTGCCAATCTGTCCCATGCACTACATAATCAGGCTTGTATTTACGTAGATTATCAACATAATCCAAGGTTTCTTGTGCAACTACTCTAGTAACACCCTTTACCCCTGAAACTACTGCTTTACGACTCTCAAACGACATATATGGAAGACGTTTATATGATGCTATCGCTTTATCCGTTAAAACACCGACGGTAACATCACCATACTCAGCGCCTGTTTTTAAAATATTTATATGCCCCTCATGCAGTAAGTCCGCAGCCATCCCTATATAAACTGTTTTCATTTCAAATCTCCGACTCTAATACCCACAAAAACTGATCATTCTCTCATGATCAAGTTCACTAAAACAGTCATGCTTAACAAGCATGACATTTAAATCTTCTTTTTGAGGAGCTAGCAAATACTCAACCCACTCGACATTCTTAAAGCCTTCAAGCTCTCTTGGTAGTGACTCTATCATCGGATCAATAACTCGAATTTTATCAAAACCACAACTAGCTAAGCGTTTTACTATTTCGATTGCTGGACTTTCACGTACATCATCAATATTAGGTTTAAATGTTAATCCATAACAATTGATGTCAATACTCTGGTTTTTACATTCAGGTCGTTCTTTTAGTAAATCAAATGCCGCACTTTTTATCTTTTCTATTACCCAATTTGGCTTACTATCATTAACAATCCGCGCCTGATGAATCAATCGAGCGCTATCAGGTGTTTTTGAAACAATAAACCAGGGATCAACTGCGATACAATGCCCCCCAACACCTGGACCTGGCTGAAGAATGTTGACTCGAGGATGTCGATTAGCGAGGTTGATCAGTTCCCAAACATCAATGCTCAGTTCATCACATATTACTGAGAGTTCATTAGCAAACGCGATCTGTACATCTCGACAACTATTTTCTGTCAATTTTGCCATTTCTGCTGTTCGAGCATTAGTGACAATACATTCTCCTTTAACAAAAATCTTATACAAATCTATCGATTTTTCTGAACAACGCTTAGTTATGCCGCCAATTACTCTATCGTTTTCAACTAATTCTCTTACAACCTGCCCTGGTAAAACCCTTTCCGGACAGTGTGCAATATGAATATCACAGTTTTGGTCAACATGAGGAAAAACCAAATCACGTCGCAGGTCAGCAAGCCACTCTGATAACTGTTCTGTCGCGCCCACAGGGGAGGTTGACTCAAGCACAATGAGATCTCCTTTTTTCAGCACTGGAGCAATTGATTCGGCAGCAGATTGTATATATGACAAGTCAGGCGTAGGCAATTGATCATCAGTAGCAGGCAAAAATGGGGTCGGTACTGCTATTAGAAATGCATCAGCTGGCTCTGCTTTCGTTGTGGCTCTTAGGTAACCCTCACTAACTGCAGCATGAACCATCATATCTAGATCAGGTTCTACAATATGAATAGCGCCACGGTTAATGGTATCTACCGCATTCTGGTTGATATCAACGCCAATCACTTTTTTCTTACGTGAAGCAAACATAGCAGCAGTAGGTAGACCAATATAGCCCAAGCCAATAACCGAAATTACATCAAACGACATTATTTTTCCTCGTAGTCATTATTTTGCTAGTTCTTCTAGTATTCGCAAACACGCCTTCCCATCACCATATGGGTTATGTGCAAAACTCATAGCTTTATATGCATTTGGATCGCTAAGCAGATGTTCAAGTTCAGTACATATTTTATCAACGTCCGTCCCTACTAGTTTAACCGTACCAGCGGCAACAGCTTCTGGGCGTTCTGTTGTATCCCGCATGACTAACACAGGTTTGCCTAAAGAAGGAGCTTCTTCTTGAATGCCCCCCGAGTCAGTAAGAATAATATGCGCTTTAGTCATTAAGTATATAAAAGGAAGATATTGCTGAGGCTCAATAAGCAGGACATTACCTACTTCTCCAAGAATTCTATTTACAGGCTCTCTAACATTAGGGTTCAAATGCATTGGATAGACAATTTGTACATCTGAATGTTCTTTGGCAATTCTAGCCAAAGCCTTACAAATACGTTCAAATCCCTCTCCAAAGCTTTCACGTCGATGTCCCGTTACCAAGATTAGCTTTTTATCTTTCTCTAAAAACGAAAAATGACTAGCTAGTTCAGCACTTAGATCTGTATTGTTTTCAATTTTTCCTTTAATCATCAACAAGGCATCGATAACCGTATTTCCTGTCACTGAAATATGCTTAGGATTAAAGTTTTCTTTAACTAAATTGTTCTTAGAAGTATCTGTCGGTGCAAAATGGTACCTAGAAAGCACTCCTGTTAGACGTCTATTTGCTTCTTCCGGCCACGGCGAATAAATATCACCAGTTCGAAGACCCGCTTCAACATGTCCAACATCAATTTGCTCATAATATGCAGCTAAACTTGCCGCGAATGTAGTCGCAGTGTCACCATGAACAAGTACAACATCCGGCTTAAAGTCTTGCAACACAGGTTTTAGTTCCAATAATATTTGAGCCGTAATATCGTTTAAAGTTTGTCCTGCTTTCATCAAATTCAGATCATAGTCTGGGACGATCTCAAAAAGATCCAATACCTGATCAAGCATTTCTCTGTGTTGCGCTGTTACACAACATCTAGCATCAAAGCGGTTGTCTGCATTCAAGGCATGGACTAACGGTGCCATTTTTATAGCCTCTGGACGCGTGCCAAAAACTGTCAGTACTTTTTTCTTCATCACGTTGCCTCAAAATAACCATGCATAGGCAGACTAAACACCTGCTTTGATAACATCTCTGCTACGGGGAAGTCACCCGTACCATAACCTAAGTGAGAAAACGCCGTCTGTTGATGCATACAAGTACGGTAGTAAACCATTGTTGGGATAGCTTGCTCTTCAAAACCTTTTATTGCATCTTCTCTATTTTCAGAACGCACAGTATATTGAGCCCATGAACTGGTATACCCTTGAGGTAATACAGGGACAATAAATTGACTAGCGTACTGCGCTGCATAGGAATCCGCCAACTGGTTTCTAGCGTCTAGCTCAACCGGAAACTCAGCTAACTTTTCAAGTAAAACCGCTGCCTGAATGGTATCTAGCCGACTATTTACACCAATTCGAACATTATCGTACTTGTCCAAACCTTTACCGTGGATTCTTAATGAGCGAAGTAACTCTGCATATTCATCGCTATTGGTAAAAATAGCACCGCCATCACCGTAGCAACCGAGAGGTTTCGCTGGGAAGAAGCTCGTGGTAGCAATATCACCAAACGCGCCTGCCATCTTGCCATTAAGAGAACCACCAAAGCCTTGAGCTGCATCTTCAATCAACTTCAAATTATGCGTATTGGCAATCGCTTCTATTTCAATGTAGTTAGCAGGCAAACCAAACAAGTCTACCGATACAATCGCTTTCGGGACTAACTTACCTTCCGCAATCACTTGTTGAATGCGTTTTTCAAGATCTATCGGACAAATATTGAATGTGGTTTCTTCTGAATCAACAAAGACTGGGGTGGCATTCGCAAAGGCTATCGTCTCGGCTGTTGCAAAAAAAGTAAACGTCGGGCAAAAAACCGCATCGCCTTCTTTAATATCAAGCACCATCATAGCTAACGTTAATGCATCCGTACCATTTGCACAGGTAATTGCGTGTTTTACGCCTACATATTCAGCGAGTTTTTCTTCGAGCTCAAAGACTTCCGGTCCCATAATGTAGTGACCATGGTCTAAAACTTTGTGAATTCGAGCATCAATTTTAGTTTTGAGATGCTGATATTGAGCGGCTAAATCTATAAATTTCATTGTCATTATCACTCTTCAACGACAGTTAATGTAGAGCCTTCAAGCTGATAAACAGTTGGCGTGTAAGGGCAGGTTATTCTTTGGTGACCTTCTAATGGCAAATCAAGTTGCTCACCATATTGGCTCATCCAACCAATTTGCTTAGCGGGAACACCCACCATTAAAGCAAATGGCTTAACGTCTTTATTAACTACGGTACCAGCACCAATAAATGCGTACTCACCAATCGTGATACCACAAACAATGGTACAGTTAGCCCCTAACGTAGCGCCTTTCTTAACTAGTGTGTCACGGTACTGGTCTTTTCGTTCTATTAACGAACGAGGATTGTAGACGTTAGTGAAAACCATGCTGGGACCGCAGAAGACCCCTTCTTCTAGGTGAACGTTGTCATAAACCGAGACGTTATTTTGAATTTTACAATGCTCGCCGATAGTGACTTTATTGCCGACAAACACATTCTGCCCTAGAGAAACACCATTACCAATTTTTGCACCTGAGCAAATATGTGCCCAGTGCCAAACTCTACAATCTTTACCTATAACAGCACCAGCATCAATAATAGCCGTTTCATGTTGAAAGAAGCTCATAGCCACTCCAAATGGTTTAAGGGAGCCTTAGCCCCCTTAATGCTTAAAGACGGATGTCAGCTTCGCCAACACTCAATACATGTTTTACATCATATAAAACATGATGCTCTTTTCCTAAGCGACGCAGAGCTTCAACACCCATCGCTTTCGTCTCACTATGGTCTACAGCCAACACAATACCGTCATATTGTCCTTCTTTCAGTTCATCAATAAGCTCTAAACCGTACTCATAACGAACTTCGTCTTTTGATGCCCAGCTATCATAGACATCCACTGACATATTAAAGTCTTTAAGCTCTCGAACAATATCAATTATTTTAGTGTTGCGAACGTCTGGGCAATCTCCTTTGAAGGTAAAGCCCAAAATCAACACCTTAGCCTCATCGATATGGATTTTTTTACTCGCCAGTTTCTTAACAAGTTGCGTAGCAACGTATTCTCCCATACCGTCATTGATTCGGCGACCAGCCAAAATCACTTCTGGTCTATAGCCCACCTCTTGCGCTTTATGAGTTAAGTAGTAAGGGTCAACACTAATACAGTGACCGCCAACCAAGCCCGGCTTAAATGGCAAGAAATTCCACTTTGTACTAGCGGCTTTCAGCACCTCTTCGGTATCTATATCCAATCTATTAAATATTTTGGCAAATTCATTGATGATGGCGATATTTAGATCACGTTGCGTATTTTCAATCACCTTCGCCGCTTCCGCGACTTTGATTGAAGAAGCTTTATGTGTACCGGCTGTAACAATTGATGCGTACACCGAATCAACAAAGTCAGCAATTGCTTCGGTTGAACCAGAAGTGATTTTAGTGATAGTTGTTAGCTTGTTTACCTTATCGCCGGGGTTAATGCGCTCAGGGCTATAACCAGCAAAAAAGTCTTGGTTGAAAACCAAACCAGAGCGTTTTTCGATAATTGGAATACAAACTTCTTCTGTCGCACCTGGGTATACCGTTGATTCAAAAACAACAATATCTCCGGTCGTAATGACTTGAGCGATAGCTTCTGAAGCTTTTTTAAGCGGCGTTAAATCTGGTATGTTGTCATCTGTTATCGGCGTTGGGACAGTAACAATATAGAAATTACAGTTTCGAATATTTTCCAACTGATGGGTATAATTCAGATAAGTCGCGGTTTTCAATTCTTCTGAAGTACACTCAAGTGTTGAATCTTTCCCTGATTCAAGCTCACGGACTCGAGATGCATTAATATCAAAGCCAACCGTTGGGTATTCTTTGCCAAATTCAACAGCAAGAGGCAAACCTACATAACCTAGACCAACAATACCGATATTGAGACTATCCAATTTCATTCTTTATATCCGAAATAATTATAAATTCAGTGGTAAACCGATTTCTTTGTTATCGCGTGCAGAGCGATAAGTACTGATCAATAGTTCAAGGGACTTTAATCCCTCACGCCCATCCGTTTCAGGTTCAGCTTTTCCACGGAGCACGTCAGCAACATTTTGGAAATATGGCGGGTGACCAAAACCATATACAGAGGTTGTCTGATAATTTGCATTGGCAACTTCAGCGTCGTAATCTCGCTCTTCGAAGAACGTCCACTCTTGAATGTCATTAACGGCAACACCACCTATGCGCACCGTACCTTTTTCACCAAGAATCGTAATTGAACCCTCAAGGTTACTTGGGTATGTGCACATAGTTACGGCCATCGAACCTAATGCACCATTGCGCCACTTAATATTAACAACACCAGTATCCTCAACTTCAATATCTCGATGTGTAGAGGTCATTGCGTGAATTTTTTCAACAGGGCCAATCAACCAGTGCATCAAATCAACATAGTGCGTGGCTTGGTTCATAAAAGCACCGCCATCCATATCCCACGTACCAGACCAAGTAGCGCGACTATAATATTCTTGCGGTCTCGTCCAGAAAACATTTAGGTGCACCATATGAATTTGGCCAAAACGCTTGTCCGTTACCGCACGTTTTAATAACTGTAAGGTTGAGTTTCGACGGTTTTGCTTAACCACAAAAAGACGAACCCCTGCTTCATCACAAGCACGGACCATGTCTAGTCCATCTTGCCATTTAGTCGCCATCGGCTTTTCAGTTATGACATGTACTTTTGCTTTGGAGGCTTTAATCGCTTGAGAAGCGTGGAGACCGCTTGGCGTACAAAGCGTAACGACATCAATCGATTCAGAAGCGAGCAGTTCGTCAATAGAAAGATATCCAGGTACATTATATTGCTGAATGTGCTCTTCTAAAACGCGAGGGTCATTGTCACATATCGCTACCAACTCATACTCAGAGCTCAACTGCTCAATTGAACCAAAGTGGTTTTTTGATATACGTCCGCAACCAACAACCGCTATTCGAATCTTTCTACTGTCAATCATATAAGCCTTCTTCTAAACTATTCAGAATGCAATAAAAAGTCATACTAGCCACAACAAGGTCTGACTTTTATTCAATGAATAATGATATTTTGACACATCAAGAGTCGACTAAACTCATGATAGTTCTACGTAACCATAAATTAGTTTTAAACAATCCATCCAACTAGATCGTCTGCGGCTGACAAGTATATCGAACAATAGTAAAGAGGGCGAGGTTAGATAATACTTCCTTCCTTCCTTAAGTTAGAACTAAAACATCAATCTATAGCCTGCCTGCTAAAATCAACTATTTTAATTCAATTGACTTTTCACCCACACTCTTTTGGAACTCCAGAAAGTATACGCGCCCAACAACTGTCCGGGCTGACAGTGGCATGATATACTTGAGTCCGATATTGGCTTCATTTTTATAGGAATTCTTTATGATCATCGTAACTGGCGGCGCTGGCATGATTGGCAGCAATATTATCAAGGCTTTAAATGAGAAAGGCATCAATGACATTCTTGTGGTAGATAATCTAAAGAATGGTAAGAAGTTTCAAAACCTTGTTGATTTAGATATCGCCGATTACATGGATCGTGATGATTTCCTTGTTCAAATCATGTCTGGTGAGAACTTCGGTCCTATCGAAGCTATTTTCCATGAAGGCGCATGCTCAGCAACCACCGAGTGGGATGGCAAGTACGTGATGCTCAATAACTACGAATATTCTAAAGAGCTTCTGCATTACTGCTTGGAGCGTGAAATTCCATTCCTTTACGCATCATCAGCGGCGACTTATGGTGAAACTGATACCTTCATTGAAGAAAAGCAATATGAAGGTGCTCTAAATGTCTATGGTTATTCCAAGCAACAGTTTGATAACTATGTTCGTCGCATTTGGCAGGATGCAGAGCTGCACGGTGAAAAGCTATCTCAAATTACTGGGTTCCGCTACTTTAACGTTTACGGCCCTCGTGAACAGCATAAAGGCTCGATGGCATCAGTAGCATTCCATTTAAACAACCAAATGAATGCTGGCGAAAACCCTAAATTATTTGAAGGTAGTGAACAGTTTAAGCGTGATTTTGTTTATGTTGGTGATGTCGCAGCAGTTAACTTATGGTTTTTAGAAAACAGTATATCTGGCATTTTTAACTTAGGAACTGGTAATTCAGAGTCATTTGAAGAAGTCGCTAAAGCGGTGATTAAACATCACAATAAAGGGGAAGTGGAGACAATTCCGTTCCCTGAGCACCTTAAAGGCGCCTATCAAGAATACACTCAAGCGGATCTCACTAAACTACGTGGCGCTGGTTGTGATCATGAGTTCAAGACGGTCGCAGAAGGCGTTGCTGAATATATGAAAATCATCAACAAATAGCCTTAGTTAACTAAACAGGCATCGGTATCGATGCCTGTTTATTATCAGTTCAAGTCACCTTACCAATTAAAGACAGATAGATTCTTTTAACGTCTGTGCGTTCGCATCCTTACCAGATAAAAGTACCTCAACATCATCTTTCAATGGCCACTCAATTCCAATCTCAGGATCATTCCAGAGAATCGAATGTTCAGCGGTTGGGTTGTAATAATTAGTGCACTTATAAACAAATTCTGCTTCTTCGCTAGTAACATAGAAACCATGAGCAAAACCTTCAGGCACCCAAAGTTGGCGTTTATTTTCCGCAGAAAGCCATACACCAACCCACTGACCAAATGTTGGTGAGTCTTTACGAACATCTACGGCAACATCAAAAACTTCACCAGAAACAACACGAACTAACTTACCTTGTGTGTTTTCTGTTTGGTAATGTAGTCCACGTAAAATTCCTTTTTTACTTTTAGAGTGGTTATCTTGAACAAAGTGAGTCACTTTACCGCTTACCAACTCTTCAAACTTAGCTTGTTGCCAAGTTTCCATGAAAAAACCACGTTCATCTCCGAACACTACTGGTTCGATAATTTTTACATCAGGGATGTAAGTTTCAATAACTTTCATGCAGATCACTTATAGGCAGAAATATTAGTTAATGCTTTTTGCCAATCACTTGGTTTAATGCCAAATTGTGACTGAACTTTTGCGCAATTTAAACGAGAGTTAGCAGGTCGCTTAGCAGGCGTCGGATATTCGGCTGTTGTTATAGACTTCAAACTTGGTACTTGAGTTAGGACTACATTACTCTTCGCTGCATCAAATATTCTTTGCGCAAACTGGAACCAACTAACATAAGGCGCACCTGAGAAATGGAAAACACCCCACGCGGTTTGTTTTCCACTGGCCACATGTAACATCATAGCAATGAGAGCATCGGCAATATCTCCAGCATAAGTTGGAGAACCATACTGATCACCTACAATACTTAGTTGATTATGGCTTAAACCTAAACGCAACATGGTTTTGACAAAGTTATTGCCATGCTCACCAAACACCCAAGCTGTACGCACAATTAAGTGTTGATTGCACTCTTCTGCAACCGCGATTTCCCCAGCTAGCTTACTTGCACCATACACACTTTGAGGGTTGGGAGTATGGTCCTCAAGGTAGGCATTCGCCCCCTCACCATCAAACACATAATCTGTAGAAAGATGAAGTAACACTGAGTCATGTTGATGAGCCGATCTCGCTAAGTTACGAGGTCCTTCACAGTTCACTGCGTAGGCTAATTCTTTCTCTTCTTCTGCGCGGTCTACTGCTGTATAGGCTGCAGCATTGAGTATAAAATCAGGCTTAAACTCTGCCACTGTTTTATCAACTGCAACTGCATCGGCAATATCTAGTTGCTCTGAATCTAACGCTAGCAACTCTACTTCCCCTGCCAGTCTTTCTACTAAGCAGTAACCAACCTGCCCTTTACAGCCAGTAATCAATACTCTCACTGTTACTCCTAACTATTTCAATAATGACATTAAGTACTGCCCATAATCATTTTTAAGCATAGGTACTGAAAGTTGCTCTAGCTGCTGATCACTTAACCAACCGTTGCGCCAAGCGACTTCTTCTAAACACGCAACCTTTAGCCCTTGAACATTTTCAATGGTTTGTACGAATGAAGATGCCTGATGCAGGCTTTCATGCGTGCCTGTATCTAACCATGCAAAGCCTCGGCCTAGCAGCTCAACATTAAGATTTCCTGCTTGAAGATACATTTCATTTAAAGCTGTTATTTCCAATTCACCTCGCGCAGATGGTTTAACCTGCTTTGCCATTTCAATCACACGGTTGTCATAGAAGTACAAACCCGTTACGGCATAATGTGACTTTGGTTTTATTGGCTTTTCTTCAATGGAAATTGCTTTCATATTCTCATCAAATTCAACCACACCAAAACGCTCTGGATCTTTAACTTGATAACCAAATACGGTAGCACCATTTTCACGACTTACTGCATCACGTAGAGTTTGACTAAATGACTGACCGTAAAAGATATTATCTCCTAGCACCAAACAGACAGAATCATCACCAATAAATGATTCTCCAATAATAAATGCTTGTGCGAGCCCATCTGGTGTTGGTTGAACGGCATATTGAAGATTAATACCAAGATCGCTTCCGTCTCCGAGCAGGCGTACAAAACTATCTTTATCTTCGGGAGTGGTAATAATTAAAATATCTTGAATACCCGCCAACATTAATGTTGAAAGCGGATAGTAAATCATTGGCTTATCGTAGACTGGTAGCAACTGCTTTGAGACACCGCGTGTTATTGGGTATAAGCGAGTGCCCGAACCTCCCGCTAAAACGATACCTTTCATTATAAATTCCTAATACTCGATTTAAGAGTCTCTTCAAAATGAGAAAACTCAATAATGAACGTTCTTACCTCAGTGGCTACCTAGTCGCTCACGATTATAAGAACCATCTAATACTCGTGCCCACCACGGTTGATTACTCAAGTACCATTCGACTGTTTTACGAATACCTGACTCGAAGGTTTCTTCCGGCTTCCAGCCTAAGTCACGTTCAATTTTGGTCGCATCAATGGCATAGCGCACATCATGCCCCGGTCTATCCTTAACATAGGTGATCAAGTCTTGATAGCTAGTAATACCACATGGTTTAACAGGTACTAACTCTTCTAACAATTCACAGATGATATTGACGACATCAATATTAGTTTTTTCATTATGACCACCAATGTTATACGTTTCGCCAACCTTACCTTCTGTTACTACTTTATAAAGTGCTCTTGCATGGTCTTCAACATACAGCCAATCGCGAATCTGCTTCCCATCGCCATAGACAGGCAAAGATTTTCCATCAAGTGCATTTAAAATCATTAATGGAATAAGCTTCTCGGGGAAGTGATACGGTCCATAATTATTGGAGCAGTTGGTTACTATTGTTGGCAAGCCATAAGTTCGCTGCCAAGCTCTAGCAAGATGGTCGGATGATGCTTTCGAGGCCGAGTATGGGCTAGATGGTTCATATGATGTTTCTTCAGTGAAAAGATCATCCGTTCCTTCTAGATCCCCATACACTTCATCTGTTGATATGTGGTGGAATCTAAACGCCGATTTACGTTCATTGTCCAGTTGATTCCAATAACTGCGCGCAGCTTCAAGTAACGTATAAGTACCAATAATATTTGTTTCAATAAAAGCGGCTGGGCCATCAATCGAACGGTCAACATGTGACTCTGCAGCAAGGTGCATTACCGCATCTGGTTGATAGAGCTCAAACAAACGTTTCATTTCAGCGGCGTCACAAATATCTGCTTGTTCAAAAGAATAGCGCTTACTCTTTGCTACTTCGGTTAAAGACTCTAAGTTTCCAGCATAGGTCAACTTATCAACATTAATCAATTCATCTTGAGTGTGTTCAATAATATAGCGCACCACCGCTGAGCCAATAAAGCCCGCGCCACCTGTAATCAACAACTTCATTTCTTACCCCATATATTGCGCCATCTCACCGAAAGCATTCACACAAGTACTTTAATACTTATGAATTCAACACTATTTTACTAAAAATTAGCGTTGAACCGAATGAATATCTGACTCTATTCTCAACAAGCATTCGCATAGCCTGCTCTTATCGTGCATGCTATAATCCTATCACTATTTAATCGACGTGATCTTTAGTAGCCAAATGTCAAAAACACACCATATTTTCTCAACGTCAGTGATAGTTTTACTGTTCTTTTCCTTGTTCATATCTAAAGCAGGTATCTACATCAGTTTGACATTTCTACTACTGCTGCAGTTGTGTACTTTATACAAAGATAGGCATCAAATCACTCTTGTCAAAGAGCATCTATTCTTGCCAAGCATGATAACTATCGGATTATTTATCTTAGGTATAACGTTAAACATGCTATTTCACAGCAACTATATGGATATGAGTGGCTACTTCCGAAAATGTGCTCTACTTCTTCTTTTTCCTTTACTCGTAATACAACTCGCTAGAGGTAACAATGTAAAGATAGCAAGTATATCAGCAACTGCAGGTCTGACGTTGGCACTTTGCTTTGCTCTATATCATTTGAATTCATTAGGTATATTTCACTGGAATGGGCAACGCATCACTAGCTTCTGGGACATTGGTCGATGGGGCGAAATTCTAGGCTACTGCGTTGCATTATTAGTACCTTATATATTTGAAAAAAAACACAAACCCAGTGAGAAAATATCACTTACTTTTCTTTTAATTTTATGCGTGCTTTGCTTACTACTATCAGGCGGAAGGGCTCCTCTAGTAGCAATAATAATATCGATTGGTATTTACTCTATAATAAGACAACCAAAGTTCGCTACTGCCTGTATACTAATCTTGGCTTTTGCCGTATTTTTTGGTCGTGACACTATCGTCATCAATGCTATAACTGATAGAGCGTCGAGTATATTTAATACATCAAACAATTACTCAAATATTGCTCGACTTGTTATGTGGGAATATTGTATTAAATTCATGATATATAATGCACAGCATGATTTGGTTTCTTTTCTTTTTGGTTCTGGAATATCCGAGTTACATATAAATTACGGTAACTATATTAAAAACACTAGTGACATGGCATCACTGCTTAAGCAAACAAATGGATATTTCTCTTTAACTGACATGCATAACACATATTTAGACTTATTTGCCAAACTTGGTTTTATTTACTTTATTACTTTTATAAGCACGTTGTTTATTTTATTTAAAAGCTTCTATGACTATCGACTGGCACACCCTTCCTCCGCATATGCTGGTATGTGTTTGATATTAACCTTCTCTGTAACAGGTATGTTTTACACTAGTGGCTTAGAATTCCAACTGACTATTTTCTTGGCTTTGATCGCTTTATGTTACGCACAAATAATTAAGGACTCAGCATCCAATGAATAAGTCTACGTTTGACGCCAGTGTTATCGTTTCCTTTTACAACAACGTTGAGGCACTTAAGTGTATTGTCCGCTCGCTTGAGTCGCAAAAAGATAGCTTTGAAGTGATCATAGCCGATGATGGTTCAAAACCAGAAAATGTCGAAATCGTCTCTCAATTAATTGATAAATCAACGTTGTCGATTACACACGTCTGGCAGAAAGATGAGGGGTTTCGTAAGAACCGCATTTTAAACAAAGCCGTAAAAGCAGCGAAGAGCGAATATATCATAATTATTGACGGCGATTGCATCCCGCAGGAACACTTTGTCTCTGACCATATAAAGAATAGAGAACATGGCTATATCTTAAATGCTCGAAGAGTTGATTTAGCAGCATCATTTAAAGAAGAATTGTACAGTTCTTCCAACCCTGCTAACTTTTTCAACAGCAACTTGGGTGAAATACTGTTTCGATATTTGACTGGACAAGGTAAAAACGTCGAGAAAGGCATACGCATTACAAACTCTGTACTTTCTAAGTTTCTTAATAGAAAGAGCAAAGGCGTGGTAGGTTGCAACTTCTCTCTCTTCAAAAAAGATCTGTTAACTGTCAATGGTTTTGACAATCGCTACGATGTGCCTGGAGTAGGTGAAGATACTGACATTGAGTATCGTCTGGTTAAAAATGGCATGAAAATCAAAAATATTTTTTATAAAGCTGTAGTACTCCACCCTATTCATCCAGAATTAACTCGTGTACAACGCGCTCAAGATCTTTTTGCTGAAACCTTAAAAAACAATCAAATTATTGCCTTAGATGGTTACCAACAAGCAGAACAAAAAGACTAAACCAACAAAGTAGCGGCTTATGACAAAAACGACAGCAACACCAACCATACTACACATCTGCCTTTCACCTGGTTGGGGTGGATTAGAAATGTACCCAATACGAGTTGGTAAAGAGTTTCGAGATCAAGGTAACAATGTATATGGTTTATGTATTGCTGGTTCACAAGTAGCTAAAGGGATGCGCGAAGCTGGTATTGAGACTTTTGAAGTATCAAGTAAGCAGGCTCTAATTTTATCGCAAATTCCTAAACTGAATAAATGGCTTAAGCAGCGCAATGTCAATATCGTTCATTGCCATAAGTCGGGAGATATTCTTGTCTCTGCACTGTTGAGTTTATTAAGCAAAAGAGCGACGTTTTTTACCGAACATATGGGAGTCACTCGCCCTAAAACCGATATTTACCACAAATGGGCTTACTCACATATCGATCAGGTCTTCTCCATAAGCAATGAAACTTATCAACGTAATTTGAAAGCCCTGCCGGTACCGGCTGAGAAAATTACTCGCTTTTGGTTAGGGACTGATATCCCTGAAACTCCAATTGAGTCAGCAGATGAAATCTTAGCAATCAAACAAGAACTCGGGCTCAGCCCTGAAAGCAAAATCATTGGTAACGTTGGTAGACTTTGCTCTGGCAAAGGGCAGATGGAGCTATTAGAAGCGTTCGCATTAATTAGTGATACGCACTCAAATAGCGAACTGTTGCTCGTCGGTGGGTTAGATGTTGCAGATGGTTCAGACAATCACTTTGTCAGTCAAATCAAATCTAGAATAGCAGAGCTGAAGCTCACTCATCGGGTGCACCTTGCAGGATTTCGTCAAGATACCAATAGAATGCTAACAGTGATGGATATCGTCTGCTTACCTAACCATAATGAAGCGTTTGGCTTAACCGCAATCGAAGCGATGGCAGCTAAAAAAGCAATCGTTGGTGCGAATACTGCCGCATTGCCGGAAATTTTAGAGCCTGTTGCATTATTATGTAACCCCCTAGCACCAAGTGAAATTGCAGTACAGATCGTCGCTTATTTAAACAATATAGAATTACAAAAGAAAAACGAAAACCTGGCTTACCTAAGAGCAAAAACTGAGTTTTCGATGCCTGCTCATATAGACAAGCTACGTCAATTCTATCTCAATAAGCTTAGCCATTGTGGTAATGAAAGCGTGTCATTTAAGCACTCTTTAAGAAACAAGCTGAGAGTTTCAAAAGGCAATAGTGTCGATATCGCAGATACAGCTAAGGTACGCCAATGTACAATTTCAATAAAAGGCACAAGTAATCGCTTAACCATTGAAGATGGCGTTAACATTCGTGGTACTCAAATTGAAATCGATGGCGTTGGTTGTCATATTCATATTAAAAAGAACTGCATCATTGGGCATGATTGCTATCTATCGGCACGAGAAGAGAATATCACCTTAGAGTTAGGCGAAGATTGTATGCTTTCTCGCAATGTGAAAATAATGACCAGTGATGGTCACAACATCATAAAAAATGAGCAGCGAATCAATCACGCTAAAAACATTGTGATCGGAAAGCATGTTTGGCTAGCCGACAATGCCACCATATTAAAGGGTGTAAATATTGGTGACCATTCAATTTTAGGCATCAACTCCACTTTAACTAAGTCAGTAGAAGCGAACTGTATTGCTGTGGGTAATCCTGCTAAAGTCGTACAGAGCGATGTCACATGGCAACATGAGTTGACCTATTAAGTGAATAATACTGACTAAGAACAATAACTATCATGAAAATCTTAATTATCGGTCCATCTTGGGTTGGCGACATGGTGATGTCGCAAAGCCTCTATACAACACTAAAACAACAACATCCTGATGCAGAAATTGATGTACTAGCACCAGCCTGGTGCAAGCCTATTCTCGATAGAATGCCTGAAATCAACCAAGCAATAGAAATGCCTTTAGGTCATGGTGATTTCAATTTTCTGGGCCGTCGGGAGCTTGGCAAACAATTAGCCCTTAATCACTATACTCATGCATATGTACTACCTAACTCAGCTAAATCAGCCTTAATTCCATGGTTTGCGGGAATCCCTTCTCGAACCGGTTGGAAAGGTGAATTTCGCTATGGTTTGCTCAATGACTTAAGACCAAATAAAAAAGTCTTTCAATACATGGTTGAAAGATATGTCGCTTTAGCCTTTGATAAAAGCACCATGCTCACCTCTGTTAAGTTAGAGAACTGCCCTCATCCAAAACTCACTGTAGATACCAAACAGCAATCTTCAGTTTGTACGACATTAGGATTAAGTTTAGAGAAACCAATCGTCGGTATCTGCCCAGGCGCTGAGTTTGGTCCAGCAAAGCGATGGCCAGAACAACATTATGCTGAAGTTGCAAAACAGCTTATTGATAGTGGCAATCAGGTATGGTTATTTGGGTCAGCAAAAGACCAAGAAGTCACAAATAAGATTAAGTCTGCATTATCAACAGAGCAGCAAAAATCCTGCTTTAATCTCGCAGGAAAAACTTCGCTAGTTGAAGTCGTTGATTTACTAGCCGCTTGTCACACAGTTATCTCTAACGACTCTGGCTTGATGCATGTATCTGCTGCTGTTGGGTGCAACATCGTCGCTATCTACGGTTCTAGCTCTCCTCGGTACACGCCGCCACTGACTAAAAAATTGGCGATGGTACATACCGATATTGAGTGTCGTCCATGTTTTAAACGTGAATGTCCATATGGGCACTTAAACTGCCTGAAACAGCTAATGCCAGAAAAAGTCATTTCAGCCATTAATCTGTTAAATCAGAAACCTGAAATAATATAGTCCTTCGAGGTCACCTGTCGTGTTCAGAGCGGTGGCTCGTAACTGGTTCCCAATCGATTGAAATAGGTACTCTCTTGTTCAGATTGATCTACTCACTATTGCTTGTTTTAGCGCTGCCATTTTACTTACCTAGTCTATATAGAAAAAAAGTAGGCAAGCCATCTGTGGAAAAAAGATGGAAAGAGCACTTTGGCATTACGCCACCTCTAACCAAAGCAACTGGTTCAGTAATCTGGATTCACGCGGTTTCGGTTGGTGAAACAATCGCAGCAACACCGCTAATTAAAAAAATCAAACAGCAAAATCCTGAATCTACTATTGTACTGACAACCACAACACCAACGGGGGCAAAGCAAGCAGAAACACTCTCTGAGTACGTCACGCATCGATATATGCCTCTTGATTTTACTTTTGCGGTCAAACGATTTGTTAAAGTAATCAAGCCGAAACAGCTGATAATTATTGAAACTGAACTGTGGCCGAACACCTTAACGACAGTCAATAAACTTGGCATTCCTATCTCAGTGGTAAATGCTCGCTTGTCTGATCATTCATACAACGGCTATAACAAATTCCGCTTTGTCACAAACATCATAATGCCATGCCTAGAGCGCGTTATTTGCCAGCACGTCAACGATGCTAACAACTTTATCAAACTTGGTATTGCTAAAGATAAAGTGTTCGTTTCAGGATCTATTAAGTTTGATATCAGTATCAGTGAAGAGGTGCAGACTAACGGTGAGCAACTGCGTGATGCGCTTTGTAGCCAAAGACCAGTATGGATAGCAGCAAGCACGCACCAAGGCGAAGATGAGATTGTACTAGCTGCTCATAAAGATCTGCTTCAAGCGCACCCTAACGCGCTACTCATTTTGGTTCCTCGACACCCTGAACGCTTTGAAAGTGTTTATCAACTGTGTAGTTCGTCATTTAGCACTAACAGAAGAACCGCTAACGCAGAGTGTAATGAAAATACTCAGGTTTATCTCGCTGATACCATGGGCGAGATGTTGACGTTGATCGCTGCAGCTGACTTATGCTTTATGGGGGGTAGCCTGCTCGGGGATAAAGTTGGAGGGCACAACATGCTAGAACCTGCCGCTCTCGCTAAGCCGATTATTACCGGCGCTAGTTATTTCAACTTCACTGACATTACCAACCAACTAGTTTCGGCTGGCGCTTGTAAAATTGTTAACTCTGAAGGCGAACTCGCTGCCGAGTTAAAGACCCTATTTATGGATAAAGAAGCATCCCAACAGAAAGGATTAGCGGCAAAACAAGTTGTCGATGAAAATCGTGGTGCTATCAAAAAAACCATTGGTTATTTGGAATAAATTTACCTATGTCCTTAAAAAAAATGTCGAAACTATATCACTACATTCGATGCGTACCAAAAACACTATTTTTTAATTTTTATTATTTACCTTTTAGTAAAGCGGTCAAGGTTCCTATTCTTGTCAATCATCGAACAAAGTTTGTTGAACTAGGGGGAAGAGTGCACATTCCCGATAACGCTAAATTTGGCAAACTCAAACTTGGTTTTGGTCGAGTTCAGATTGCTGATAGCAAATACTCTCGTTTCATTTGGAACATGAGCAAAAAGTCAGAGATTCACTTTGGTAATAATGTGAAAATTGGCACCGGATCTAAACTGCACAATCAAGGACGAATCACCATCGGGACTGGCGTTAATTTTTCAGGCAAAGCCACCATTATATGCAATAAATCTATTTCATTTGGTAATGAGTGCTTAGTCTCTTGGCAGACCTTATTTATGGACTCAGATCTACATAAAATTACCGATTCAAATGGCAATACCTTAAACTCAGATGCTAATGTAATCATTGAAGATAGAGTGTGGGTTGGCGCGAAAGCCACTGTACTCAAAGGTTCAAAGGTCGCAAGAAGCTGCGTGATTGCTAGTGGTGCAGTCGTTGTTGGAACATATCCACCTAAAAGCATTCTTGGCGGGAATCCAGCAAAAGTGATTGGTGATATGGATGGAAAACAGTTCCATCATTGATCAAAAAGCCAGCTACTCGCTGGCTCTCTTTTTAGAATAGTTATTCGTAATAACCCGACAACAGTGAATCCCAATTTAAATCAGACCATTTGATAGACTTTTTTACCTGTTCCTTTTCAAACGAACGCTTTAGTCTATCTAAATTACCTTGCTTCCAGCTATTACCTAATTGTTGGAAGCATTTATCAAAGTCAATAATCCATACAGTATCTTGATCATCAATCAAAATATTATGGATATTCAAGTCGGTATGGTTAACCTGAGAATCATGCATCTTCTTGACCTCTTTACCTATTTTCCTATACATCTCGGCAGCTAGTGGTTGCTCAACTAAGATGGAAACTAGGTCGCGTGCATTGGGAATTTTTTCACTCAAGAGATCTGCTTTGTAGCTAAAACCTTGCTTCACCGCTCGTGCAGCGATAGGTCTTGGCACATGAACCCCTGCTTGAATGAGTAAATTAAGTAACTGAAATTCTTGGTAACTGCGCGTCTGATCCCAGCCAGAAAATCGGTAACTGTCTTCAATCAATTTACCAAACAATCCACCACGTCGATAATGACGAAGAGCGGCTTCGATTGTTTCCGTCTGTACAAACCAAGTGATACCACGCCCTTGCGCACTACCAATGACTTTACCAGTTCTTTGCCAGAATTCCGGGTCAAACACATGCTGAGGGTCTTCTTCTAGCAATGCTTCATCATACCAAATGGTCTGGTTATCTAACTGCAAAGTCTTCATGCTCGGCTTTCTCTCAATCAATGCAAGTTGTTATTTTACATTTATTGAACCTCTCTGCATAATCTTCGCTATTGCTTGTTAAAAGAAAAAACTATGACGCTTTTTACTGATCCCCCAAAATCCATCTGTATTCTACGCTTATCTGCGATTGGCGATGTATGTAACACCGTTGCGGCTGTTCAGGCTATTCAGCACCAGTGGTCAACAACGGAGATTGTATGGATTACTGGTAAGTTAGAGGCGCAGTTAATTGGTGACCTTAAAGGCATCAAGGTGATTGTTTTTGATAAAAAACAAGGTTGGGCTGGCTATAAAGCGCTTTGGGCTGAATTAAAAAGCTATCATTTTGATGCGCTACTTCATATGCAATATGCCTTCAGGGCAAGTATTGCCACATTAGGGATTAAAGCCAAATACAAACTGGGCTTTGACTCCGTTCGCAGCCAAGATTTTCAAACCGTATTCACCAATGTAAAAGTGCCATCACCAGATTCAATGCATGTCCTTGATGGCTTACTCGCCTTCGGCAGTACGCTTGGCGTATCAGACATGTCGCCACATTGGCAGATAGATTACACGCCGCAAGAGGCGCAATGGGCACAAGAGCAACTTGATGCCACTAAGCGCAACATCGTTATAGTGCCCGCAGCGAGCAAAGCCTACAAAAACTGGACAGCCGAAGGCTATGCTGAAGTAATTAAGCATGCTCAGTCTTTAAGCTGGAATATTATATTGGCTGGAAGCCCAGCCCAAGTCGAAATTGATTTGGCTGCTGATATTGAAGAGCAACTATCAGTGCCTGTAAACAACTTGGTTGGCAAAAGCTCACTCAAACAGATGCTAGCTCTGTTGGATAAAGCCGATTTGGTGATCGCACCAGACACTGGACCAGCACATATGGCTAACGCAGTAAATACACCAGTAATTGGCTTGTACGCTCATCACAACCCACAAAGAACCGGACCTTATCAATATCGACAATATGTGGTCTCTGCTTATGAAGAAGCTATCGTTGCAGAAACGGGCAAACCTTCAAGCGAGCTTAACTGGCGCGCACGGGTGAAAGATAAAGAAGCAATGCAACGCATTAAACCACAGCAAGTGATCACTATGTTTGATAAAGTAATCACTGAATTATACTTAGACTAAGCAAATTAAACCTAGAGGTATTGGAGTGAGTAAACCGACCATCGCCGTTGCTCTTATTGTCAAAAATGAAGCTCAACATCTGAAAGCATGCCTAGATACCGTTCATGACTGGGTCGATGAGATTGTAGTGTTGGATTCTGGCAGCACTGACAATACCGAAGAGATTGCTCGCAGCTACACAGATAAATTCTATGTAAACCCTCAATGGCCGGGATTTGGTCCTCAGCGCCAATTGGCTCAATCTTATGTCGAGTCTGATTATGTTTTGTGGCTAGATGCTGATGAACGCGTTACTCCTGAATTAAAAGCGAGCATCTTAGAAGCTGTTGCAAACAACTCTACCAATACTATTTACCAAACAGCGCGATTGAGCTGGGTGTTTGGCCGCTATATCAAACACTGTGGTTGGTATCCAGATCGCGTGCTGCGCTTATATCCAACTAAACTAACTCAATATAATGACTCTTTAGTTCATGAAAAAGTAGAAGTGAGCAAAGAGATGCAAGTGGCTAACTTAAAAGGTGATCTTATTCATTTCACCTACAACGATATGAACCACTACTTGGTAAAATCAGCAGGTTATGCAAAGGCGTGGGCAGAGCAGCGCGAGAAAAAAGGCAAGAAAAGCAGTATTTCTCAAGGTATCCTGCATGCATTAAGTTGCTTTATTAAAATGTACATTGTGAAAGCTGGCTTCTTAGATGGAAAACAGGGCTTCTTGTTGTCTGTTCTTTCAGCGCACTCCACCTTTGTTAAATACGCAGACCTTTGGATTCGAACTGAAACCGAGAAAATGCCAACGAAATTTTGATCAAAAAAGCAGCCTCAAATTGGCTGCTTTTTTATTTCTAGCTGTTCCAACCCACTATTTAAGCAGTGGTATAATCCATGGCTGGAGCTGTTCAAGCACCATCCTAATATCCACTCTCGTCATGTCTTCTTGGCTCGATTTATCAGTGGCTTGAGGCGGACAGAAAGCAATATGATTCCCTTCAGAGTTTATCGGTAGCCAACGTAGTGGCGTCGCCGAGCGTTTGCTTGGGAAAAAGCCTATCGTAGGTACATCTATCGCTGCGGCGATATGCAGAGGTCCGGTTGAGCCTGCAATAAAACAACTCGCACACGCAATCGAGCGCGAAAAATCCACCAAACCATCATTTTTGTCATACAGCGCAGAATTAATATTTTGGACAGCCAGTAATTGCTGTAATTCTGCTGCTTTTTCTTCTTCACCCGGTCCTGCGGTCAGCACCACTTCGAAGTTACCTTCTATTCCGCACACCAATTCGGTGTATTGCGCTAAAGAGAGATTATTCGCCGAGCCACCACTACCAGCATGAACAAATATCCATGATTTTTCACTGTCTAGTTCAAGCTGCTGTGCGAGTTTTTCTCTTTGTTGAATAAGCTCATTTTCAGGGAAAGTCAGATAAGGCGCATTAGGTTCAACCACCTCGACGTTGGCTTCATTTAAAAATGCGCGAATTAAATCGAGATTGTACTGATATTCAGGCTTAGCTGACTGAGAGCGCTTTTGCTTAATGCGTCGGTTATAGAAAACCTGTGCAAACTTAGTTGCAGGCGCGAGCCGATATGGGATTTTTGCTTTCCAAACCAACTTAGCATTGTAAGTTGTTGAGAATAAATTAATCGATGCGTCAAACTGTTGCTGTTTTAAACTCTCAATCAATTCACCTTGTGTTTGTTTATCGGCATTTTTAGTCGGATCAAGAATGACCTCATCAATCCATGGACAAAGCTGCGCAAGTGCTACGGTATAATTTGGTACTAAAGCAGTGATATGGCAATCTGGTAGCGACTGTTTTAGCATTGCAAAACTGGGCCAAGCCAGCATGAAGTCTCCAATTTTGTCATTACGAACTACCAGTATCTTTTTCATTACCTTTTCCTAAATAATCACTCTTTTTCAATGATAACGGCTAAGTTGGGTAAACGTCAGCCTTTTTGTTACTATATAAAGAGTTACCTTTTTTGAGTGTAGAGTCGTGAGCAAGAAACATTTATCTCGTGTTATTTACCCCGGTACATTTGACCCAATTACCAACGGTCATTTGGATTTAATCGAACGTTCAGCAGATATGTTTGATGAAGTGATTATTGCTGTGGCTGCTAGCCCTAGCAAAAACACCATGTTCAGCTTAGAAGAGCGAGTTCAATTCGCCCAGCAAGTCACTAGCCACCTCGACAACGTTACCTCAAAAGGCTTCACTGGCTTAATGGTCGATTTTGCTAAACAAGAAAAAGCGAACGTGCTAATCCGTGGCTTAAGAACCACTGGCGATTTTGAGTACGAATTTGGGCTTACCAATATGTACCGCCGCTTAATGCCTGGGCTAGAAAGTGTATTCCTTACTCCAGCAGAAGAGCATGCTTTTATTTCTTCTACCATCGTACGTGAAGTCGCGATTCATGGTGGTGATGTGGCAGGTTTTGTACCAGAAATTGTCGCGCAAGCACTAAAAGAAAAGGCGAAGGTTTAACCCCCTACTCGCTGAGTATTTAAGCCACGATTGCCTTTGATACTATTACTTTTGACACACAGAGCAGAAAAACGTATTTCGTTGTCCAATTTTCTGCTCTTCAATCGCTTCATCACAATTAGGGCAAGCTTCTCCAGCTTTACCATAAACTTGCAGCTCTTGTGCAAAGTATCCTGGCTTGCCATCGACTTGGGAAAAATCTTTCAGTGTCGTGCCGCCTTGCTTAATCGCTGTCGCCAAAACCGTTTTAATTTCTGCTACAAGTTTGTCCCACTCATCAAAAGTTAAGCTTCCAGCGGCGCGAGTAGGATAAATTCTGGCAGAAAATAGTGATTCACTAGCGTAGATGTTACCAACACCCACAACAATTTTGTTATCCATAATAAACTGCTTAATGGCTACACGCTTGTTGGCGGCTTTTTCCAGCATATACTGCGGATTAAAATCTTCGGTCAGTGGTTCTGGTCCAATATGCCCAAAAACTGCATGAGTGCCATCTTCACTCCACAGCCAAGCGCCAAAACGACGTGGATCGTTGTAGCGCAGCACTTTGCCATTTGTTAGTTTGAGATCGACATGGTCATGTTTACTCGGCGCAATTTCCGCATCCAATACGCGTAATGAACCCGACATACCAAGATGAACAATCGCACAGCCCACATCTGTTTCTATCACTAAGTATTTGGCACGACGTCGAATACTGCGTATTACCTGCCCTTGCAGATTCTTTAGCTCACTTGGAATATCCCAACGCAATTTTGGCGTGCGGAAAGTCAACGTCTGAACGGTTTGCCCAACTAAGTGGGGCGTAATTCCCATTCGGCTCACTTCAACTTCTGGTAATTCAGGCATGTTACTCTCCGTTATTGGTCATTAGAGAAGTCATTCACGACAGGAAACAGATAGTTTTGTTCAACGGTGACGGCAATCCACTTATCCTGCCAGTTTTTCAATAACCAAAACTGCGGTAATTGATAAGAAGTCACCCTTTGCGGCTCTTCTTGCTCGAAATACCACACCTCAATTGAAATTGGCGATTGTAAACTCGGTTTAAGCGATTGATACAGTTGATCGGAAATTTCGGTACCCACTAAAGTGTCCCAACGTAATGCCAGTTCTTGTGGTGCAATAGAAGAAGGAATACTGAGTGTCCAATCTTGCCGATCATAAGTTAACGACCACTGATTGCTATGCAAAGCTTTGAGCTGTTGATTAGGATTGAGTAGATACGGGTGCTCAGTCTCTACCGGCGTATCAATAAGATAGTTTTTTATGATAGTTGGTAGATTTAATAGCAGCATAAAAGCCACCACACCAAGAATAAGGTAGTTGTTCCAACGACGACGACGGGAGGTCGATTGCATACTTCAATCCTAAATTAGGCATCTAATCTGAAGTATATTGGAGTTTTGATGCATAAGTAACCTTAAATGCTTGGCTCAGTGCGTGTTATTAAGCTCAAAACTCTAGAGTTACTTTGGTACAGATAATAAAAAACCCAACTCGAAAGTTGGGTTTTCAATTCAAACTTCTATTAAAGAAGCTACAAAGAAAAATCAATTACTTGATTTTAGCTTCTTTGTACATAACGTGTTGGCGAACTACAGGATCAAATTTCTTGATCTCGAATTTACCAGGCATGTTACGTTTGTTCTTGTCAGTTGTGTAGAAGTGACCAGTATCTGCAGAAGATACTAGACGAATTTTCTCACGAACGCCTTTCTTTGCCATTTGCCTATTTCCTCTTAAACGTTTTCGCCACGTGCACGAATGTCAACAAGAACGGCATCGATGCCTTTCTTATCAATAATGCGCATACCTTTTGCAGTAAGGCGTAGTTTAACAAAACGTTTTTCGCTCTCTACCCAGAAACGATGAGTTTGTAGGTTCGGCAGAAAACGACGCTTAGTAGCATTTCGTGCGTGTGAACGGTTGTTACCCGTTACTGGACGCTTACCAGTTACTTGGCATACTCGTGACATATAATGTCTTCTCCAAAATCGTTTCAGCTCGATATCAACCTTGGTGGCCGAACCTCTTCTATTTCTAATCAGAAGGATAGAGGTTAAGAGCCGCTATAGAAAGTCTATACAAGGCTATCAAAGGTCGCGTATTATACTAACTTGCATTGCATTGCTCAAGACCCGAACAGATCCTTTTTACAGATTTCGGTGATCTTTTTTTAAGCAGAGCTGAATTTAGTCTAAAAAATGTCGGAGGATTGTACTCAGATTTCGCCAAACTCACAACTAAAATTGTGATTCATATCCAACCGCGCTCCGCAAACGAAATTACCTCGCCATCTCCAACCACAAAATGGTCCAGTATTCTTATCTCAACTAATGCTAATGCATCGCACAAACGTCGCGTTATTCGCCGATCGGACTGACTAGGCTCTGCAACACCTGAAGGGTGATTATGTGCCAATATCAATGCAGCCGCATTCTGCTCTAAAGCGCGTTTAACTACCTCCCTCGGGTAAACCGAAGCTGAGTCGATGGTGCCTTCAAACATCACTTCAGAATGAATAACGCGGTGCTGATTGTCTAAAAATAGTATATAGAAGGCTTCTCGCTGACGATCGCGCAGCAAACTCGATAAATACAACTTGGTTTGTTGAGGGCTGGTTAATGCCTCTCCGCGCTGCAAAGTTTCACTTAAATAACGCTGAGACATCTCTAAACACGCTTGTAATTGAACATACTTTGCTTTACCAAGCCCCTTATGAGTACAAAAATCTATCTCAGACGCCGCAAATAGTTTTCTTAACGAACCAAAATCAGCCATCAAGTGGTCGGCAAGTTCCAATACATTCTTCCCTTGCGTACCAGTGCGAAGGAAAATGGCCAGTAGTTCAACATCAGTCAACGATTGAGGACCATGAGAAAGTAACTTTTCTCTCGGCATCACCGCATCAGGTAAATTTTTTATACCCATTGCACTTTTCTCTCAAGTAAAGACAACCTCATCATTGGACAAAATAAAAAGCAAAAGCCGAAATCGACTTTCGAACTTTTCATTTAACCTAACAGCACCATGTAACTGTCAAACTCATCAAGTTTTGCCAAGCTCAAACTATCCCTCTTTATATAGCTCTTTTTATATACACCTATTTATTGGCTTATCTATTCCTCGATAGAAAGAGAAAGCAACCGACAATGACAAACTTCCATTTATACAATTAATCTTCACTTATTTGATTGAGATTCATATCTTGCTGAGCAAGCAAAGTTAATCCAAAGACAGGCTATAAATTGCAGCTGTGTTGGCTGTGTTCGTGCGCCCCAATCACATAGTTCGCTTATGCTCAGGGAACTTTCTTACTTGCCGCCTACCTGCATCTTCAAGTTTCTTGGGTATATGATATTATCTGCCGCAATATTTTGGAGAATTAACAATGCAAACACTCGCAGGTAAAAAGATTTTACTCGGCATTAGCGGTGGTATTGCCGCATATAAATGCGCTGAATTGACTCGTCGTTTAATTGAGCGAGGTGCCCAAGTCCAAGTTGTCATGACTAACGCCGCAAAAGAGTTCATTACCCCGCTGACCATGCAGGCAGTTTCCGGTCGCCCTGTATCAGAGAGCCTTTTTGATCCAGCAGCCGAAGCATCGATGGGTCATATCGAACTGGCTAAATGGGCTGATTTAGTCTTGCTGGCACCTGCGACTGCCGATCTGATTGCACGAGTAGCTGCAGGAATGGGGAATGATTTACTCTCAACGTTAGTACTTGCTAGCGATGCACCTATTGCCGTTTCTCCTGCAATGAATCAACAAATGTATAGCAACCAAGCCACACAAGAGAATATCGCCACGCTAAATCGTCGTGGTATGCACATTTGGGGACCAGCGGCTGGTGAACAAGCGTGTGGTGATATCGGTCCGGGGCGTATGCTTGAACCGATGGAACTTGTCGCACTTTGTGAGCAATTTCTGGGTGAAAAGCGATTACTTGGCAAATCTATCTTAATCAGTGCTGGTCCTACTCGCGAGGCCATTGACCCAGTGCGTTACATCAGTAACCACAGCTCAGGCAAAATGGGCTTCGCACTTGCAGAATCTGCACAACGTCTTGGTGCCAGCGTCACACTGGTCAGTGGACCAGTATCACTACCTACACCTCAAGGTTGTGCACGAATTAATGTTGAAAGTGCGCTTGAAATGCATAAAGCCGTGCTCGATCGAGCAAGCCAGCACGATATATTCATTAGTTGCGCAGCTGTCGCCGATTACCGACCAGAAACCATCGCCGGCAATAAACTGAAAAAGAGTGACGATACTGACGCAATGACTGTGAATATGGTCAAAAATCCGGATATTGTTGCCAGCGTAGCTGCCATGACTGAGAATCGACCTTTTACCGTTGGCTTTGCAGCAGAAACCCAAAACGTAAAACAGTACGCACTGAGCAAACTTTCTCGCAAAAATCTCGACATGATCTGTGCGAATGATGTCTCTCAGCAAGGGCAAGGGTTTAATAGCAACGATAATGCGATTACCGTATACTGGGCAGAGGGTGAGCAGTCACTCACTCTTGCATCAAAACAACAAATTGCGCAGCAAATTCTACAGACCATTGCGGACAAGCTGTAATCTAGAATTCTTATTTTTTGAGCTATACCCGTCCTACTTGAAGTTGCAGCGGTGTTGACTGGCACTCTCAAACCTCATCACATAGCGCATCTATGTTCAGAGGCTTTGTTCGCTTGTCGCCTACCTGCATCTCTAAGTTGTTTGGCTATAATCACCCTGCCTTCTTTTAAGGTAGGGTCAACATTTCTTTGCTATATAAGTGGTAAAAAAGGAAGCGTTCATGGCTGTAACACGAAAAACCAATCGCCGAGAAGAAATCTTACAGGCCCTGGCACAAATGTTGGAATCTACCGACGGTGCTTCTCGTATTACAACGGCTAAATTAGCGAAGCACGTTGGCGTATCAGAAGCGGCGTTGTATCGACACTTCCCAAGTAAAGCGCGCATGTTTGAAGGGCTAATTGAATTTATCGAAGAGTCTTTAATGTCGCGCATTAACCGCATCTTAGACGAAGAGAAAGACACCCTAACTCGAATTCGATTGGTGCTACAATTAATACTCGCGTTTGCTGAGCGTAACCCTGGTTTGACTAGAATCCTGTCTGGTCACGCCTTAATGTTTGAGAATGAGCGCCTACGTGATCGAATCAACCAGTTGTTTGAACGAATAGAAACCTCACTACGTCAAATTTTACGCGAGCGTAAATTGCGCGAAGGTAAATCTTTCCCTGTAGATGAGACTATTCTTGCCGCACAACTGCTGGGGCAAGTGGAAGGAAGCCTAAACCGTTTCGTTCGTTCTGATTTTAAATATCAGCCGACAGCAAACTTTGAAGAGTACTGGGCATTGCTTAGTGCACAAATTATTTAAAGAATAATATGAAAAAAAGAACTCACGTCGAAAAGCCTGAGTTTACTCTCGCTTTACTCCACCCTAAGCATTGGGGTGTTTGGTTTGGATTTGGCTTGCTAGCTTTACTGGTTAACCTACTTCCGTATGCACTTCTTTATAAGATAGGGCGTGGGGCTGGGTTGCTGGGCATGAAGCTGGGAAAATCTCGTGTGAAAATCGCTCATCGAAACCTCGAACTTGCCTTCCCCGCAATGGAACAGCAAGAGATTGAGCGCATGGTTGCAGAAAACTTCAAAAATACCGGTATGGCTCTTATCGAGACAGGTATTACCTGGTTTTGGCCGACCTGGCGTTTCAAGCGAATCTTAATCGCAAAAGATATAACCACATTGGAGTCTTTACGCACAGAAGGCAAAGGTGTGCTGCTTTGCTGTGTGCACGCCTTAAACTTAGAGATCACAGCAAGAGCTTTTGGCGTACTCGGCTTACAAGGTTACGGAGCGTATCGCCCTCATACCAATCCTGCTTACGAATTCATTCAGTACCGAGGACGAACACGCAACGGAAACCAACTAATTTACCGCCGTGATCTAAAGCAAATGATCCGTATATTGCGTGATGGTGAGCGCTTGTTCTATTTACCAGATCAAGATTATGGTCATAACAAATCCGTCTTTGTGCCATTTTTTGCGGTTCCAGATGCCTGTACCACCACAGGTACCAGTATCCTTTTCTCCACCAGTAAATGTGCGATCCTGACTGGCTCCGGTTTTAGAAACGATTCAGGCAAATATGAAATCATCACCAGTTCGCGCATTGATTTAGATTATCCTAAAAAAGATAACACCGCAGCGGCTGCATACATGAACCAGTTTATTGAGAAGGTTATTATGCGTGCACCTGAACAATGGCTGTGGCTACACAAGCGATTTAAATCACTGCCCGATGAAACACAAACCAACTCTCGCTATCTCTAAATTAGGTTTTTTGCTGCCATGAGTGACACCCAAAAAAATAATACCGATAAATACATCCACAACCCAACATTTCAATGGTCGTTTCTCCACCCGAAGCATTGGGGAACTTGGATTGGTATTTTCTTTGCTGCCATATTTGCATTTATGCCAGTGAAATGGCGCGATAACATGGCGAGAAAACTCTCGATTTTTGTCATTCGTAAAAATGGACGTGTCGTAAGAAGAGCACGCGTCAATCTCAAATTCTGCTTCCCAGAAAAATCAGATGATGAAAGGCAGCATATTCTTGAAGAAGCATTTGTTAAAGCTGCACAGTACCTGCTGGGTTATTCTGAGTTTCTGGTGCGCTCTACCAAGCATAACCAAAGCCGAGGCGTGATGATTGGCGAGGAAAATATTATTCCTTTATTAGACGCTAACGAGAAAGTGATCATTCTTGCGCCACATGCTTGGGCAGTAGACTACCCAGGCGTAATGCTAGCAGCAAGAGGCTATAAACTGACCACTATCATGAAGCCACAAAGAAACCCGATTGCTGACTGGCTAATGCAAGTACAACGCATGCAGTATGGCGGTCGCATATTCGCACGAGAAGCTGGTGTGAAACCGTTCGTTCGTTCAATCAAAGATGGCTATGTGGGTTACTGGTTACCAGATGAAGATTTTGGCGAAGCCGTTTCTGTTTTCGTGCCATTTTTTGCCACAGAAAAAGCGACATTAAAAGGCTTTGGTAAAATGGCTCGTTTATCAAAGGCGAAAGTAGTGCCTATTTTACCTGCTTATAATGACAAAACGGGCAAATACGAAGTCCATATTCTTCCAGCGTTAGAAAACTTCCCTACTGGTGATGAAGAGCAAGATGCGCGAACAATGAATAAAGCGATTGAAGACTTAGTTACGCCTCATCCTGAACAGTATATGTGGAACCTATCACTGCTAAAAACACAAAGAGATGGTCGTGAGATTTACGATAACTCAGACAAAGGCGATAGGGATTTAAGCATTCAATAAAGCCGAAACAGACCTCAATAAAAAGGCTGAGCACTGCTCAGCCTTTTTTATTCTTAATAACAGAAATTAGATGCCGTATTCAGAACGGTAGGCTTTCACTGCACCAAGATGCTCAGTGCTATCGCCTTTTTCTTCAAGGTAACTGATGAGATCAGTTAGGCTCACAATTGAAATAATTTCACAGTTAAAGTCACGTTCTACTTCTTGAATCGCAGATAGCTCGCCTTTACCTTTCTCTTGGCGGTCAATCGCCACCAAAACACCCGCCAGATCTGCACCATTTGCTTGAATGATTTCCATCGACTCACGAATTGCCGTGCCCGCCGTGATCACATCGTCCACCAGCATAATTCGACCTTCTAACGCGCTACCCACTAGGTTACCGCCTTCACCATGGTCTTTTGCTTCTTTGCGGTTGAAACAGTAAGGTGCATCAATATCGTGGTGGTCCGCCAGTGCTACCGCTGTCGTCGTTGCAATAGGAATGCCTTTGTAAGCAGGGCCAAATAACACATCAAACTCAATACCAGAGTCGGCCAACGCCGCCGCATAGAAACGACCTAGACGCGCCAAATCACGACCTGTATTGAACAAGCCAGCGTTAAAGAAATACGGGCTTTTACGACCTGATTTCAAAGTAAACTCACCAAACTTCAAAACTTCTTTCTCTAGTGCAAATTCAATAAATTCACGCTGGTATGCTTTCATCATTCACTCTCTAATTAAGCTCTAGTGCTAATCACTAGACGGTTTAAAAATTCAAATTGCTCAATAAAATCACTTTCAAAGTTATCAAGAATAACAACATTGAAATACGTCCTTTGAAGTAGAAGGCTTCACAGCTAGGCAGCCAGATTTTTCGTACCTATGAGCATACTCTAGTATGTGATTAGGTCGAAAAATTGCAGCGAACAACGCTGTGGAGTTTTCTACAAAAAAGGTAAAAAAATAGCTTCCCAATGGGAAGCTATTTTATAATTAATTTTCCAACGCCGCTTTCTGCGCCGTGACTATTTCGGTAATACCTTTCGTCGCCGATTCTAGCAACGCCAGCAACTGTATATGGCTAAACGGTTCGCCTTCTGCAGTGCCTTGCACTTCAATCATGCGGCCATCTTCAGTCATTACCACGTTCATGTCTGTATCTGCTGCTGAATCTTCAACGTACTCCAAATCGCAAAGAACATCTTCACCTAGAAGACCGACAGAGACTGCCGCCACATGACCTTTCATTGGGTTCTTCTTGATCTTACCGTTATCGATAAGATGTTGAAATGCATCAGCCAGTGCCACACTAGCACCTGAGATAGAAGCCGTACGAGTGCCACCATCCGCTTGGATAACATCACAATCAACGGTGATCATAAACTCACCCATTGCTTCTAAATCAACGACAGCGCGCAAGCTACGTGCAATCAGACGTTGGATTTCCATCGTACGACCACCCTGCTTACCATTGGCAGCTTCACGGCGATTACGGGTGTGAGTTGCACGTGGCAACATACCATATTCTGCCGTTACCCAGCCTTTACCTTTGCCTTTTAACCAGCGAGGTACATTTTCTTCAATTGAAGCGTTACATAGTACTTTGGTATTACCGAACTCAACAAGTACAGAGCCTTCAGCATACGCTGTGTAATTACGAGTAATTTTAATAGGGCGAACTTGATCCGCCTTGCGATCGTTTGGACGCATGGGCATATACCTTAATTTGCAGGGGGTGACGTTTTGGTTGGGGCGGAATTATAGCGGAAAAGAGTCACGCTGGCGAGTACGACCGTAATCAAAACTCGATATGTTAGCCACAAAGCCAAGTGTAATAACAGGATTCGACACCTAAGTATGCTATTATCTCAAGGTTAATTTTCAGCATATATAGACAGGAAAATTCGATGATCTACAGCATGACGGCTTATGCCCGAAAAGAGATTAAAGCTAATTGGGGTACCGCTGTATGGGAAATTCGCAGTGTTAACCAACGCTACCTAGAGACTTACTTTCGTTTACCAGAGCAGTTCCGTGGACTTGAGCCAGTACTACGTGAACGTTTTCGCCAACGCCTAGCGCGCGGCAAAGTAGAATGTCATTTACGTTTTGAAGCCAACCCAGCAGCACAGGGTGAGCTAACCATCAACGAAACACTGGCTAAGCAAGTAATTAAAGCGGCTGAGCAAGTGATGCAAATGACGGGTGAACAAAGCCGCATTAATCCATTTCAGGTTATGCAATGGTCAGGCGTAATGGAAACACCTGAACAAGACATGGATACGGTAAACAAAGATCTGCTCGCCGGTTTTGATGATGCGATCAATGAGTTTATTGATGCACGTGGCCGTGAAGGCGACAACATGAAAGTGCTGATTGAACAACGCCTAACTGCAATTACTGATGAAGTAATCAGAGTTCGTGCTCGCATGCCTGAAATCCTCACTTGGCAACGTGAACGTCTATTCAATAAGTTTGAAGATGCGAAAGTTGAACTAGATGCCTCCCGCGTTGAGCAAGAGCTGATCATGCTAGCGCAAAAATCTGACGTTGCAGAAGAACTTGATCGCCTAGATTCTCACGTAAAAGAGACCATCAATATATTGAAGAAAGGTGGTGCAGTCGGTCGTCGCCTTGACTTCATGATGCAAGAATTTAATCGTGAATCAAACACTCTGGCTTCTAAATCTATTAGTACCGACATCACCGCTTCAGGCGTTGAGCTAAAAGTACTGATCGAACAAATGCGCGAGCAAATTCAGAACATCGAATAATCTCGCCATGCTTGCCTTTCCCTAATCATCGTTTTAGTGAGAGGCAAGCAATTTTAATTATTCTCACTTACCCCACCAAACTAAAGTTTGATCAGCCTCTCCTTCCTCATCAAATCTGGTCAACCAATATTACTGAGCATCTTATAATTAAGCTTTCTAACACGACCGCCTAGGTGGTTAATGAGGTATAAAGTGTTTAAAGGCAATTTATCTGAGCTTGCTAATTATCAGCAACTGCCTACCAAACTGTTCAATGTAATCGCACAAGTCAAACAACAATTAAGCGAATCAACTGAGAATGGTCGCTACCCAATCGAAGGGGATGACGTGTTTTTCTTTGTTGTCGATGACAACACGCAGCTACTCAGCGCTCGAAAATCCGAATGCCATCGTAAATACATTGATGTACAAATTTTGTTGGCCGGTGAAGAGCGTTATGGTTACAGCTTGCAACCATTTCAAAGCATCGCGGAAAATATGCTAGAAAAGCGCGACATAGCATTTAGTGAAGACATTGTTGAAGAACAGTTTGTTGATCTAAGCGTCAGTGACTTCATCATCTTCAAAACTGAACAGCCACATCGCCCACTAGTGGCGATCAGTGAGCCTATGCCTGTGCGTAAAGCGATCATTAAAATTTCTAACGATTGGCTAGAGGCTTAAGCATGCATACTCTTTCTTGGAACGATAACAATATCACTCACCAAATTGCGTTGGAAGAAGAAGGACCTCACACCCGTATTGAAATGCGTATCGTCAAAAACATTGAGCCAGAAGTGATTGGCTTGAGCGTTGATTGGTCGATGGATAAACTCATTGAAGCGTGGCAAGGTGCTGCGGTACCTGTCTCGGAAGCTTTTGACGATGGTACCCTCTATTCTCAAGTGCGTGTGTTATTTAATCTTGAGAACGGCTGCGTGATTTGGTTGGTTAATCATATTAAAACGCCTTGCGGCAACAAAATGTCGACAGATCGATTGGCTTGGGTTCCCGCCATGCAAGTCAAAGATGGCAAATTAAGCGCAATCTAAACCAAAGTATTTAGCCGTTTAAACTAGCCACAATAAACCGAGCAAGAGATGCTCGGTTTTACCACCACATTGGCAGTCCATGCTCGACAGCAAAGTAAAAGATAATAGTTACTCAGTTATACCCAAGAAACTTGAAGATGCCGGCAGGCGGCAAGTAAGAAAGTCTCCTGAGCATAGGTGAACTATGTGATTGGGGCGCACGAACACAGCCAACACCGCTGCAATTTCAAGTATGACGGGTATAGACTATTTGATTAAATCTGCGGCTTCACGAGCTAAACGACCAATCTCATCCCAACGACCTTCGTTGATCAACACTTTATCGACCATCCACGTACCACCACAGGCGATCACGCGATCAATGGATAAATAGTCATTAACGTTTTTATGGCTAATGCCACCGGTTGGCATAAATTGAATTTGAGTATATGGACCAAGCAAAGCCTTAAGCATGTTAATACCACCTGATGCTTCTGCCGGGAAAAATTTCAGCGTGGTTAAGCCCATTTCAATCGCCGCTTCTACTGTACTCGGGTTATTGACGCCCGGTACGATATCAATACCAATTTCACGACATGCATTAACCGTATTAGGGTTAAAGCCCGGAGAAACCACAAACGTTGCACCTGCATCTTTAGCCGCTTGCGCTTGCTGACCATTTAGCACGGTACCAGCACCAATTAGCATATCAGGTTGCGCTTCACGCAACAGACGAATAGCCTCAACAGCAGCGTCAGAACGAAAAGTAATTTCGGCCGCAGGTAAACCATTCTCAGCCAACGCCTTACCGAGTGGAACAATATCTTGTGCACGCTCGATGGCAATTACTGGAATAACCTTAATCGCGGCAAGCTGCTGTGCAATAGTAGTCATGAGATCTTCCTTGCTATGAATTGAATTAATAATTTATAAGACTGCTGTAGTGGCTTACTCATCTTTCTCAGATGTATTGCCATCAATATAAGGCCAATAATGATGACCCACACGTATGATTAGCGTAGCTGCAGCAAGCATAAATGCCGCCAAAGACAACCACACAATCATCACTGAATCCAACTCTTTCATCCCCAATGTGATATAGCGAGCAATCGCCATCATCGCAATATAAATCGGATAGCGCACCGGTATTTTACCATTCATCACGAACTGTCCGACCATTGCCAACACTTCAAGGTAGATAAACATCAATAAAATATCGGTCAGCTGCACTCGCCTTTGCACATAGATATGTACAAACTCTTCCACCATAGCCCACACGGTAGCCAAGGTTATCGCAACGAGTAAAATCGCTTCTAGGATATGAAATATTTTAAGAAAGGGGCGACTAAAGGACTTTGGAAGGTGAGAAGGCATGATTTAAAGCTCATATATAATTAACGTCTAATGGTTAATTTTATCACGGCTTTTTGAAGATGGGATGACCCTGCATTACACAGGGTCGTTTTATTTACACTTAAAGTAACACTAGGTAGGCAAGGAACACCAAAGACAGCACATAAATTGCTGGGTGGACTTCTTTACGACGACCAGCCACAACCATAGTAAAGCAGTAGCTAATAAAGCCCATTGCCATACCGTTAGCCGGAGAAAAGCTCAGCACTGTAAACATAATGGTAAAGAAAGCTGAAATGCGTGACTCTTTTTTATCCCAATCGATTTGACCTAAACGACCGATCATATAGATACCAACCACCACCATCGCAGGGGCCACCATTGCGGCTGAGAAAATCGAGAACAGTGGATAAAGGAACAGTGCCAGCAAGAACATACCCGCCACCAATACCGCCGCCAGACCTGTCTTCGCACCTTGTGAAGAGGCTATACCTGACTCAGAAAACGCGGTGATAGAAGTAGTGCCTAAAATAGAACCAATCACAGTACCGCCGGCATCCGCAACGAGTGCTGAACGTGCATTTGGCACTTTACCGTCTTCATCAATAATACCCGCATCGCGACCAACACCGATGATGGTGCTGAGACCATCAAAGAAATCGACAATCAAGAAAATCACCACAATAAACAGTAGATCAAACCACTTATCCATCGTAATCCCAGAAAGATCGAAAATCGCACCGAAGCTGCTGTCTATACTCGGCGGCATTGAAACCATTTGATCAGGAATTGGCGCGTAGTTAGTGCCGAGCATTAAATCAGCAATGATGGTCAACGCAATTGCAGAAACAAACGAAATAAAGGTCGCCAGTTTAATATCACGCACCATACAACCGAGTGCGATGAAGATACTGATGTAGGCTATCAGTACTTGTGGGTCCAAGATATCGCCCATGCTAACCAAGATGATTGGGTTAGAGACAATAATTCCCGCATTCTTTAAGCCAAGAAACGCAATGAACAAACCGAGTGAAACGGTAATCGACAGTTTTAGATCTTCCGGCAACGATTCAATCATTGCTTTTCGAATGTTGGTCATCGATAGAATGAGATACAGCACACCAGAAAGGAAAATACCAAAAAGTGCTTCGTGCCATACCACGGCTACCGAACCGCTAAGTAACATGCCTTTAAAAAAGCCATTCATACTCATGCCCGGCGCCAACATTACAGGGTAGTTGCCCCAAATGCCCATAATCAAGGTCGCAATCGCCGCAGAGATCGCAGTAGCAGTAAAGACTGCACCTTTATCCATTCCTGGAATGCCGCCCAAAATCGCTGGGTTAACCGCAAGAATGTAGCTCATCGCCAAAAAAGTAATAAAGCCAGCATACAGCTCTGTGCTTACCGTAGATTTTCGCTCTGAGATCTTGAAGATCGATTCAAGAACATTCGATGTTTTTTGCTTATTTAAAGTAGATTCGAGACTCACAATGTAACCTTAACAACTTGATAAAATAGTAATCGGGTACACATGCTGAACAGAGAAAACCCTCGCACTCACTGCAAGGACTTACTGTAGTCACCAAGGTAGGCTCGGTGGTAGAAACATCCAGTCCAAATCACTAGATATATACAGCACGTAAACGTTTGCGCGGATTGTAATGAGTTACAATAAAAGTTCAATGCTTTTCCATCATCTAACGTGAAATAAAACAAACGCTTGCGGGTATACATACAAAAACTCACTCTCAATTAATCACCTAAGTGCATACTAACTTATTCATTCACACACTCGAAAAGATTAGCGATGGCTCTCAAATAACTAAAATCACGGCAACTACATTCACTAGCTCGGCACACTTGTTATCCTTGTAATGATCCTTATGATCGTGCTACTCTTCGCCTCCATTTTTCTGACCTATTTTTCACCGTTCAGGTGATGTTTATAGGTCAGTGCTATCTTTAAACTGTCGACTCTTCTTATTCGACACCATCCAACCGAATGTGGAACGTTACATATGGGCAAAGGTACTCTCTATATCGTCTCGGCACCGAGCGGCGCTGGTAAATCTAGCTTGATCTCAGCGATGCTGGAAACCAATCCAACATACGCGATGAAAGTATCTGTATCTCACACAACGCGCGGCATGCGTCCAGGTGAGCAAGATGGTGTGCACTATCACTTTGTGCAAAAAGAGCTTTTCGAAGAGTTAATCGAGCAAAAGCAGTTTCTTGAATACGCAGAAGTATTCGGCAACTACTACGGCACATCTCGTGTATGGATCGAAGACAATCTTGATAAAGGTATTGATGTCTTTCTAGATATCGACTGGCAAGGTGGTCGTCAAATCCGTGAGCAAATGCCTCTGGCGAAAAGCATCTTTATTCTACCGCCATCAAACGGTGAGCTAGAACGTCGCCTAAATGCTCGAGGTCAAGACAGTGAAGCTGTCATTGCAAAACGCATGGCAGAAGCAAAATCAGAAATTTCTCACTATAGCGAGTATGACTACGTTATCGTGAACGACGACTTTGATAGTGCACTGATGGACTTTAAAGCCATCATCCGTGCAGAACGATTGAAGCATGATAAACAAGCTGCTAAATATAAAGGTATGCTTGACGCTCTATTGGCTGAGTAAGGGTTCCCAAAAGCCATTCACAGACGAGGCAACGCTTTGGCTAGAATATAGTAGCTTAAGCCTGTATAATTTCTCGTCATTCAAAATTTTAGTTAACTAATTTGGAGTCCTCATGGCACGCGTAACTGTTCAAGACGCTGTTGAAAAAGTTGGCAACCGTTTCGACCTAGTACTGATTGCGGCTCGCCGCGCTCGTCAAATGCAAACTGGCGGCAAAGATTCACTAGTGCCAGAAGAGAATGATAAACCTACGGTTATCGCTCTACGCGAAATCGAAGAAGGTCTTATTACTAAAGAGATCCTTGATGCACGTCAGCGTCAAGAACAGCAAGAGCAAGAAGCAGCAGAACTGGCAGCAGTAAGCAGCATTGCTCACAGTCGCTAATCTGACTTTCTCTACAACTATCTTCCGGGCCTAAAGTTTGTATCTATTCGATAGCCTCAAAGACGTTGCCCAAGAATACCTAACAGAGCCTCAAATTGAGGCTCTGCGTCAATCTTATGTGGTAGCGAAAAATGCCCATGAAGGGCAGACCCGTTCAAGCGGGGAACCTTATATCATCCACCCTGTTGCGGTTTCACGTATCTTGGCTGAAATGCGTCTGGATATTGAAACTCTTCAAGCTGCACTCTTACACGACGTCATCGAAGATTGTGATGTCTCCAAAGAAGATCTTGAAGAAAAGTTCGGCATAACTGTGGCTGAATTGGTGGACGGTGTCTCTAAGCTGGATAAGCTTAAATTTCGTGATCGCAAAGAAGCACAAGCTGAGAACTTCCGCAAAATGGTGCTTGCCATGGTGCAAGACATCCGCGTTATTCTGATTAAGCTTGCTGACCGCACACATAACATGCGTACTTTGGGTGCTCTTCGCCCAGATAAAAAGCGCCGTATTGCACGCGAAACTCTTGAAATCTACTCACCTCTTGCTCACCGCCTTGGTATCCATAATATCAAGACAGAGCTGGAAGAGTTGGGCTTTGAAGCCCTCTATCCAAACCGCTACCGCGTACTAAAAGAAGTGGTGAAAGCCGCGCGTGGTAACCGTAAAGAGATGATCCAACGTATCCACAACGAAATTGAAGGCCGCTTAGAAGACGTTGGTCTCAAAGCTCGTGTGGTGGGTCGTGAGAAAAACCTGTTCTCCATCTACAACAAGATGAAAACCAAAGAACAGCGTTTCCACACCATCATGGATATATATGCGTTTCGCGTTATTGTCGACACCGCAGATACTTGTTATCGCGCTCTCGGTCAAGTACACAGCTTGTATAAGCCTCGCCCAGGTCGCGTGAAAGACTACATTGCAGTACCAAAGGCAAACGGCTATCAATCTATTCATACTTCCATGGTTGGCCCTCACGGCGTTCCCGTTGAAGTACAGATCCGTACTGAAGATATGGATCAAATGGCAGATAAAGGTGTTGCTGCTCACTGGATTTACAAAGGCAATGGCGATCGCACAGGTACCACCGCTCAGGTGAAAGCCCAACGTTGGATGCAAAGCCTGCTTGAGCTACAACAAAGCGCTGGTAACTCTTTTGAATTTATCGAAAACGTAAAATCTGATCTGTTCCCAGATGAGATTTACGTCTTTACGCCAAAAGGTCGCATTGTTGAGCTGCCATTGGGCGCAACAGCGGTAGACTTTGCTTACGCAGTGCATACCGATGTCGGTAACGCTTGTGTTGGTGCGCGTGTTGATCGCAACCCATACCCACTAAGCAAATCTCTGAAAAACGGTCAAACGATTGAGATCATTTCCGCACCAGGCGCACGTCCAAATGCGGCATGGCTAAACTATGTGGTGACTTCTCGTGCCCGTACTAAGATCCGTCAAGTGCTGAAAACCATGCGCCGTGAAGAGTCTATTACTCTGGGTCGTCGTCTACTTAATCACGCTTTGGGTCGCCATAACATCGATTCAATCTACCCTGAAAATATTCAAGAAGTTCTCACCGATCTTCGTTTGGATAATATTGATGACCTGTTGGCTGCTATTGGCTTAGGTGAATTAATGAGCATTGTGATCGCGCGGCGCCTACTAGGTGATACCGATGAACTCACTACCACCAGCTCAATCCCTAGCAACTCAACCAGAAAACTACCGATTCGTGGTGCAGAAGGCATTTTGCTGACGTTTGCTAACTGTTGTCATCCGATCCCTGATGACCACATCATTGCACACGTGTCTCCAGGTCGAGGCTTAGTCGTTCACCGTGAAACTTGCCCTAACGTACGTGGTTACCAAAAAGAGCCTGAGAAATACATGGCAGTGGCATGGTCTGAAGAGTACGACCAAGAATTCATTGCCGAGTTGCGCATTGATGTTCAAAACCGCCAAGGCGCATTAGCCGAACTGACCAATGTGATTTCTAAAACTGGCTCGAACATCCATGGCCTCACAACCAAGGAACGTGATGGTCGCTTGTATACCGTACTGGTAATGCTGACCACCAAAGATCGTGTTCACTTAGCAAGTATCATGCGCCGTATCAAAGCCATGCCACATACGCTAAAAGTCTTTAGACGCAAGCATTAACGCTGAATTCTCACATTCTGGCCCTTGGAATTTTTTGTTTCAAGGGCCTTATTTTTACTGCGACTGTTATGAACTTAGAACGTTACCAACGAATCCAACAAGTGCTTAAAGCACGTCAGATCGACTTAACTCTTTGCCTTGAAGAAGTACATAAGCCGAATAATGTCTCCGCTGTCGTTCGTACCGCTGATGCAACAGGGCTACATAAAATTCATGCTGTTTGGCCACATAAAATGCGCACGCTCACTCACACCTCTGCGGGTGCTCGTAATTGGGTGGAAGTGGATAATCACACCAGCATTGAAGATGCTATCAGTGAATTAAAAGCACAAGGCATGCAAGTACTGGTGACTAATCTCTCTGACAACGCGGTGGATTTTCGCCAAATTGACTACACAAAACCAACTGCGATCATATTGGGTAGTGAAAAAACGGGTGCCTCAGAGCAAGCCAAAAAACTGGCTGATCAAGACATCATCATTCCAATGATGGGGATGGTGCAATCACTCAATGTCTCAGTGGCGAGTGCGATTATTCTTTACGAAGCACAACAGCAAAGGCACGAAGCTGGCATGTACGACAACGATAAAAGCGCCTTGCCAGAAGACGTTATTCATCGCACCTTATTTGAGCGTGGTCACCCTGTTTTAGCCAAAGTTGCCAAGCGTAAAAAAATGCCTTATCCGCCACTCGATGAAGAAGGGCAGATAGTGGCAGATGAAGCTTGGTGGCAAGAGATGCAAAAAGCCTAAACACCAATCTGGCGAGTTGCTCCGCAACTCGCTCATTTTCCTCTCTCGTCTCAGTACAGCTTTAACAACTTGAAGCGAATCGCACCTGTTGGTACCAATTTAGCCTGTACAAAAACACAGCCAAATGGTTAACTATCTCTATCTTAGTTAATGAGCTTTGTGTTATGTCCCAACTCCTTTCTGCTATTCCTCTAACGTCACTCAACGGCGTGGGCGCAAAAGTCGCCGAGAAACTGGAGAAAGTCGGACTCTGCAGCGTACAAGATTTACTGTTTCACCTTCCACTACGCTATGAAGATCGCACCCGTATTTACCCTATCGTCAAATTGCATTCCGGTCTGTGGGCGGCGGTGCAAGGCAAAGTGATGAACGTCGATACCGTCTTTGGTAAACGTAAAATACTGGCAGTGAAGATCAGTGATGGTAATGGCACGCTAACACTGCGATTTTTCAACTTTACCGCAGCAATGAAAAACAACTTTGCCGAAGGGAAAACAGTGCATGCCTATGGTGAAGTTAAACGGGGTAACTATGGGCTGGAGATTATCCACCCTGACTATAAATTTTACGCCCCCAACCAACCTGCCGATATCGAGCCAAGCTTAACCCCTGTTTACCCAACCACTGAAGGTTTGCGCCAACTCACCCTGCGCAGCTTAACCGATCAAGCATTGGCACTATTAGACAAAGCAGCGGTACAAGAACTTCTACCTAATGGGCTCTATCCACAGCAAATTACGCTCGCGCAAGCGCTGCATATTATTCATCGCCCAACGCCAGATATCGATCTCACTCAGTTTGATGAAGGTAAGCACCCAGCTCAGGTTCGATTGATTATGGAAGAGCTGTTAGCTCAGAATCTTTCCATGCTGGCGGTGCGCAGTAAAGGGCAACAAGATGTCGCAATTCCATTAGCGCAGATCGACAAGTTCAAGCAGAAATTATTAGCACAATTACCGTTTTCACCCACCAACGCACAAGTACGTGTGGTGAATGAGATTGAACAAGATCTAGTGAAGCCTCATCCTATGATGCGCCTCGTGCAAGGTGACGTAGGATCAGGTAAAACACTGGTTGCCGCACTGGCAGCATTACGCGCTATTGAACATGGTTATCAAGTCGCTCTCATGGCTCCTACTGAATTGCTGGCTGAGCAGCACGCGGTTAATTTGGCCCTTTGGTTTGAAAACATGGGCATTCAAGTTGGTTGGTTAGCAGGTAAGCTAAAAGGCAAAGCCAAAGAAACTGAATTAGCACGTATCAAAAGTGGCGAAGCGCAAATGGTGGTCGGCACTCATGCTCTATTTCAAGAGCATGTGGAGTTTCACAACCTCGCCTTAGTGATCATTGATGAGCAGCATCGTTTTGGTGTCCACCAGCGATTAGAACTGCGCGCCAAAGGCGAAAAGCAAGGTAACTTCCCCCATCAATTGATAATGACTGCAACGCCGATCCCGCGTACGTTGGCGATGACCGCTTATGCTGATTTAGAAACCTCGGTGATTGATGAACTGCCACCGGGGCGCACACCAATTCAAACTGTCGCCATTCCTGATACTAAACGAGCCGATATCATTGAACGGGTACGTAATGCCTGCCTCAATGAAGGAAAACAAGCGTATTGGGTATGTACCTTAATTGATGAGTCAGAAGTATTAGAAGCGCAAGCAGCTGCCGATACCGCTGAAGAACTGCAACGCATTTTACCTGATGTCAAAATAGGCTTGGTTCATGGGCGAATGAAATCGTCAGAAAAACAAGCAGTGATGAAAGATTTCAAAGACAACAAGCTGCATCTCTTGGTTGCTACAACCGTGATTGAAGTGGGGGTCGATGTACCAAACTCTAGCCTAATGATTATCGAAAACCCAGAAAGGCTCGGCTTAGCACAACTTCATCAGTTAAGAGGGCGAGTTGGGCGAGGAACGGTAGCCAGCCACTGCGTACTTCTCTACCATTCTCCGCTATCAAAAACCGCACAAAAACGCCTGGGCGTTCTGCGTGAAAGCAACGATGGTTTTGTAATTGCACAGCGTGACTTGGAGATCCGAGGTCCTGGTGAGCTGCTCGGTACCAAGCAGACCGGTATGGCTGACTTTAAGATTGCCGACTTAGTGCGAGATCAGCGCTTAGTTCCTGAAGTTCAGCGCATAGCTCGTCATATTCATGACCGTTACCCACAAAATGCCGTCGCGATTATAGACCGCTGGCTAGGTGAACGAGATATCTACTCTAAAGCTTAACTGCATATCAGCACGGTACAAACAGAAAAGCCCGCGTATTTGAAGTGACCCCGTAAAGTTGGACATTTCTGTTAAGCGGCTTTCAAGGCCTGAGTTCGATATTCTATCGGAGTCAGGCCTTTTAGTTTCACTTTTATACGTTTGGTATTGTAGTACTCGATGTATTCTTTAATTTGCTCTATCAAATCATCTGCATCTTCAAAGCTTTGGTTGTGATACATCTCTGTTTTGAGTAAAGCAAAAAAGTTTTCAGCAACAGCATTATCCAAGCAGTTACCTTTTCTCGACATGCTTTGCGTTAACCCACTCTCCGCTACCTTTTTCTGGTACTGTCGAT
>NZ_JAKJTB010000048.1:0-691 GCF_050337565.1 Vibrio kasasachensis
CGCAAGTTACTACGTCTTTCATCGCCTCTGACTGCCAAGGCATCCACCGTGTACGCTTAGTCACTTAACCATACAACCCGAAGGAGTTTCGTTAAACAACCAAGTTGTCTCTCTATTTTATGAGTGAGAGACGTTCGATTTTGCCGGACTCAATTTCGAATAATCACTTCACTAGGAAGTGATATTGCCAAGAACACTTGAATGTGTTTTTTGGTGTTTACCATTAAGGTAAACATTGAGAACTTTACAAATAATCTTATTAAAGATTATTTAGTCAGCTTTCCAAATTGTTAAAGAGCGTGATTCTTCCGAAGAAGTAACCATTTTTAAAAGCACTTTGCTTTCTATTTAAAGAAAGTACGCTTAAAGATGGTATCCCGTAGGGGAGTCGAACCCCTGTTACCGCCGTGAAAGGGCGGTGTCCTAGGCCTCTAGACGAACGGGACACTAAGTGAAACATCTTAGGGATGTTTCTATCTCTTAAACTTTATAAACCATCAATCTGTGTGGACACTCATCGTGAGTAATCATCGTATAAGGAGGTGATCCAGCGCCAGGTTCCCCTAGCGCTACCTTGTTACGACTTCACCCCAGTCATGAACCACAAAGTGGTGAGCGTCCTCCCCGAAAGGTTAAACTACCCACTTCTTTTGCAGCCCACTCCCATGGTGTGACGGGCGGTGTGTACAAG
>NZ_JAKJTB010000049.1:0-616 GCF_050337565.1 Vibrio kasasachensis
CGTGCTTATGCACGTGGGTTTCCCCATTCAGAAATCCCAGACTCAAACGGTTGTTACTACCTAATCTGGGCTTATCGCAAGTTACTACGTCTTTCATCGCCTCTGACTGCCAAGGCATCCACCGTGTACGCTTAGTCACTTAACCATACAACCCGAAGGAGTTTCGTTAAACAACCAAGTTGTCTCTCTATTTTATGAGTGAGAGACGTTCGATTTTGCCGGACTCAATTTCGAATAATCACTTCACTAGGAAGTGATATTGCCAAGAACACTTGAATGTGTTTTTTGGTGTTTACCATWAAGGTAAACATTGAGAACTTTACAAATAATCTTMTTAAAGATTATTTAGTCAGCTTTCCAAATTGTTAAAGAGCAATAATAGCTCGAGGTATAAAACCTCAAAAACCATCAATCTGTGTGGACACTCATYGTGAGTAATCATCGTATAAGGAGGTGATCCAGCGCCAGGTTCCCCTAGCGCTACCTTGTTACGACTTCACCCCAGTCATGAACCACAAAGTGGTGAGCGTCCTCCCCGAAAGGTTAAACTACCCACTTCTTTTGCAGCCCACTCCCATGGTGTGACGGGCGGTGTGTACAAGGCCCGGGAACGTAT
>NZ_JAKJTB010000015.1:0-185075 GCF_050337565.1 Vibrio kasasachensis
CAGAGCCAGAGCCAGAGCCAGAGCCAGAGCCAGAGCCAGAGCCAGAGCCAGAGCCAGAGCCAGAGCCAGAGCCAGAGCCAGTTGAAAAACATAACAGTACGCTGCCTACAGTCGACAATGAATTTGGTACGCCAAGTGATGATGATTGGCTGTTAGATGGCGATATCGAAGCCGAAAGCGCATTGGCGTCTCTCCGTGGCGAGGAGATTGATCAACAACCAATCGATCCGATTGAAGATGTTGAAGCAACGCCAGAGCTGGCTGAAATCAACACATCTAGGGTAAATGAAGAAGCTTCTGATGAGGTTATCTCTGAACCTACTGAGGAATCAGCGCCATTATTGGAAGAGTCTTTCGACTTGCCTGAGCAAGGGGAGGCGCTTGCTGAATTAGGTGCGGAATTAGATAAGCTGTCAGCCGCTGAAACTGCTGAGAATATAGTTCCGGCAGATCAAGATGAAGATGCAACCGTTGCAGAAGATGAAGAGTTTGAACTCGATGTAGAAGATCCGTTTGATGTAGAGTTGCCTGAATACGGAGTTGAGCCATCTACAGAAGATGTTGCTGTTGAGTCGATAGTTGAGCCACCGGTTGAAGAAGTCAGTGCAATTGTGGAGGATGCACTTGAAGCTGATACGAATGAGGCGTTCGAGTTTAGTGATGTAGATTTGCCTGAGTATGGTGAAGAGCAAGCCTTAGCAGATTTTGCTGGTGAGCCGATCTCTGAACCACGAGTTGAAGAATCTAACGTAAGTGTAGACGATACAGTTGAAGATGATGCTGATGAGTCGTTTGACTTTAGTGATATCGAGTTACCTGAATATGGTGAAGAGCAAGCGTTAGCGGATTTTTCAGCCGAGCCATCTGACCCAAGTGAAACTCAAAGTTCTGTTACGGATAGTACCCAACCGTTAGCAGAAGAACCTCGCTTAATTGTTGAGGACGAGTTTGAAGCCGAAGATAATGATGAGGCAGAACGACCAGAAGATAATGAAGAGCACACGCTTACAGAAACTTCTGCCGAGAACTTAGAATCAACCCAAACTCAAGATCCTGTTGAAGACAATGTTGAGCCGCAAGTCAATGAAATAGATTCCAATGCAGACGACAGCATTGCGAACTATGTTGATGAGGCGTTTGATTTTGGTGAGCCAGAGTTATCAGCTGTTGAAGAGTTAGCGGGAGACCAGTTCTTAGATAGAACGTTGGACGAGCATGATGTTCTATCGGGTTTATTTGGTGCGGACAATCATAGTGATGCGGTAGTTGAAAGTGAAAAGCTTGAAGATGATTATGATGAGAAAACCTTAAATGAGCTGCTAACAGAGGGTGATGGAAGCTATTCGCCTATTTCGAAGCCTGTCGATCGTGATGTCAGCGATTCGGCTGGGTTGGATCTGCAAGCTATGCTTGAGATTGGCGGTGAAGATTGGAATGGTTTTAGTCTGTCTCCTGATCAACAGGCAAATATCTCTGATGATATTCCTGATGATGAAATGCAAATATGGTCAGATGAAAATCAACCAGCACAAGCCAAAGTTCAAAATGAAGATTGGGAAAGCCAAGAAGATTTGGCGGATTTTAACCCCAAGGAGCATCAATACCGTACAATAGATGAGTTGATGGCAGAAGTCGAAAGACAAGAAGCCGGATTCGACCCTGATACGGAAGAACTTAAGTTAGATGTGGGTTTAGCGGATTTTCCGGATGTGATCGGTGAGATGAGCGATATAGACGTTGACTCTAACTCTGAAGCCGCAGGAAAACTTGATCTGGCTAAGATCTACATTGAAATGAACGATGCTGCTGGGGCGGTTAGATTGTTAGAAGAAGCTATCGTTGACGGCAGTGATGACATTCGTCGCGAAGCTAAAAAGCTGATTGATACTCTAAACAGCCGCGCATAAGCAAATAACATTGATATTAAAGGGGCTTAGGCCCCTTTATTGTTTATACCCAGGTAACCTCAAGAAGCTTAGTTCAGCGAGAGTCTGTCACTGCAACCATTTTTGCGTCAAATAACTAGGAAATAGATGGCTATTCCGCGTCGTTATTTTCCTTGAACTGGTGCCAATGACAAGACTCTGAATCCTGCATCCTGAAGTAACTTGGGTATATTCCAATCATCAAACTAAGATGGGCTAGCTTGGGTATAGCAGTTTCGCTATACTTTCGACCCCATTTTTTAAGAGAGACGAAGATGAGAATCGCTTTAGGTATTGAGTATAACGGTACTCACTACTTTGGATGGCAACGTCAAAAAGACGTTCAGAGCGTTCAAGAAGAGCTTGAACGAGCACTAAGTGTTATCGCCAATCATCCAGTAGCCGTTCTGTGTGCAGGGCGCACTGATGCAGGCGTGCATGGTACTGGGCAAGTAGTCCACTTTGAAACAACCGCCAACCGCAAAATGGTGGCTTGGACAATGGGGGTGAACGGTAAACTACCAGGTGATATCGCAGTGCGATGGGCTAAAGAGGTTCCTCAAGAGTTTCATGCTCGATTCTCAGCAACAGCACGCCGCTACCGCTATATTATTTTTAATAGCCAAATAAGACCGGGGATCTTGCACTCTGGGGTTAGCCATTATCATGGTGATTTGGATGAAGTGAAGATGCATCAAGCCGCGCAGCATTTGTTGGGTGAGCATGACTTTACATCTTTTAGAGCCATGCATTGTCAATCAAAAAGCCCTTGGCGAAATATGATGCATTTGAATGTCACTCGTTACGGACAGTATGTAGTGATCGATATTAAAGCCAATGCATTTGTGCATCACATGGTGAGAAATATTGCTGGTAGCCTCCTTTGTGTTGGTCGTGGTGATAAAGACCCAGAATGGATAAAATGGTTAGTTGAGGCGAAAGATCGCAAATTAGCTGGCGTAACGGCGAAAGCCGAAGGTTTGTACCTAGTAGAAGTGGATTACCCTAAAGAATTAGAGTTGCCACGCGCACCGATCGGACCATTATTTTTGCCAGATAATTTGAACTAATTGGCTGTAAATAGCTCATAATTAATAAGAATAACCAATAGGCGCTGATAAAAACTCGCCTATTTGTTTGGTTTGACGCAGCATAAGGACAAGTTGAGAAAAATAGGTACAACCAGTTTTTTGTCTACACTTGGCATTTTATATGTTTTAATCCTCACGCATAAATTCAGGTTTTTTTTCTTTCGCATTGCGCGGAAGATTGATAGAGAAAAGGTCTTCCATGAGTTGGCTTGAAAAAATTTTAGAAAAAAGCAATATCGTAAATTCACGTAAAGCGTCTATCCCTGAAGGTGTTTGGACAAAATGTACTTCATGTGAGCAAGTGCTTTATCACGCTGAACTAGAACGTAACCTAGAAGTGTGTCCGAAATGTGACCATCATATGCGTATGAAGGCACGCCGTCGTTTGGAAACCTTCCTTGATGCAGAAAATCGTGTAGAGCTGGCGAACGAGCTTGAGCCACAAGACAAGTTGAAGTTTAAAGACTCTAAGCGTTATAAAGATCGTCTTTCTGCTGCGCAAAAGAGCAGTGGTGAGAAGGATGCGTTGATCGTGATGCAAGGTGAAGTCATTGGCATACCTGTTGTGGCTTGTGCATTTGAATTTTCCTTTATGGGTGGTTCGATGGGCTCTGTTGTCGGTGCTCGTTTTGTGCGTGCCGTTGAAGCCGCGATGGAAAACAATTGTGGTTTAGTTTGTTTCTCCGCAAGTGGTGGTGCTCGTATGCAAGAGGCATTGATGTCTTTAATGCAAATGGCAAAAACCAGCGCCGCTTTAGAACGCTTATCTCAGAAAGGTTTGCCGTTTATCTCGGTAATGACGGACCCAACAATGGGTGGCGTATCGGCAAGTTTAGCAATGCTAGGCGACATTAACATTGGTGAACCTAAAGCATTAATTGGCTTTGCAGGTCGCCGTGTTATTGAACAAACCGTGCGTGAAGATCTACCTGAAGGCTTCCAACGAAGTGAATTCTTACTTGATCATGGCGCGATTGATATGATCGTTGACCGCCGTGAGATGCGTCAGCGCGTGAGCGGTATGTTAGCAAAATTGACTAACTCTGCGTCACCGTTGGTTGTTTCTGTGAATGATTCTCCGCAAGAACCTGAGTATTCTGTACCAGAAGCCAGCGAAAAAGGTTAAAGTACCACTAACAAACAACCACGGATTTATTGGTTAAAGTTAGATGAGTCAGACTCTTACTCCTCAAGCCACATCTCCACTTGTGATGTGGCTTGATTATTTAGCAAATATACACACTTCAGCTATCGACCTTGGTTTGGATCGCGTTCATGCGGTTGCAAGCAAAGCCAACCTGATCAAACCCGCACCTACAGTGATTACCGTTGCTGGCACCAATGGCAAGGGCTCTACTTGCGCCATAATGGAAGCAATCTTACTTGATGCTGGCTATTCGGTCGGTGTTTACAGTTCCCCCCACTTAATTCGTTATAACGAGCGTGTGCGTATCAACGGACAAGACTTGTGTGATGAAAAGCATGTGCAAGCCTTCGACTTTATCGAAAAGCAACGCGGTGAAATTAGCTTAAGCTTTTTTGAATATGGCACTTTGGCAGCGCTGCGTTCGTTTCAAACTGAACAAGTCGATGTTGTGTTGCTTGAAGTGGGGCTGGGGGGGCGTCTTGATGCAACCAATGTGGTTGATCATGATGTTTCGGTGATTACTAGCCTTGCGATTGATCATGTCGATTGGTTAGGGGATGACATCAATGTGATTGGGTTTGAAAAAGCCGGAATTTTTCGTACTGATAAACCCGCCATTTGTGGTCAACCAAAAGCGCCAGCAACAGTTGCTGCTCATGCTGATGATATAGGGTCTAAGCTGTTTCAGGTGGGTATTCAATATCAATACGCATTAACAGATAACAATACTTGGTGTTGGAGCCATGGTTGTTATCAACTTGATGCCCTCCCTGTTCCAAACCTTCCATTACCGAATGCCGCGACGGCGCTTATGGCGCTAGCCAGCGCGCATCTCGATATTAGCGATGTAAATATCGTCAATGGTTTACAACAAGCAACACTACCGGGGCGGATGCAGCAGATTTGCAAGCAACCGACGGTATTGCTAGATGTTGCGCATAATCCACATTCGGCTGAATATTTAGTTGAACAAGTAAAGCGACTGTACACCAATAAAACCATTCATATGGTGGTTGCAATGCTGCACGACAAAGACATTAAGTCGACATTAGAGATCTTATCTCCGCTAACTAGTTACTGGTACCCAGCTTCTCTATCGGGTCCTCGTGCTGCAACAGCAGTGGAGTTGTGCCAGTATCTGCCAGTGGGGCAGATTGAATATTCAAAACCGGTATTAGCATTTGATGCCGCAATGACACGAGCGAAACCAGAAGATGTCATTATCGTTGTCGGTTCGTTCCATACTGTCGGTGAAGTACTTGAGCACTGGCAGGTAAAAGGAGAGTAAATGGCAAGCAAGTTCCAAAATCGTCTAGTTGGAACCATTCTTTTGGTATCCATTGGCGTGATTGTGTTACCTGATGTGCTTGATGGGGAAAAAACACATTACAAAGAAGAAATCGCCAGTATTCCGATTAAACCTGAGTTAGATAGTGATATTGAATCTTTCGAGGTGTTGGAACCTGAAGATGACAGTGCGTCGCTGCCTCCTTCACCGGTAGAGGTTGTCGTGGAGAATGAGCAAGATGCCGATGAGTCATCAGTTTCCGTCGTGGTTAAGGATGTCCCTGAACGCAATCAATACCAAGAGAGCGCTTGGATCATTCAATTGATGGCTTTGAAGAATGCGGAGAACGCAGAAAATGTCGTAACGGATCTTAAAAAACGCGGCTATCAGGCTCACACAAAACTCGAAAATGGTTTTACTCGAGTGATTATTGGTCCTGATGTGTCAAAAAATAAGCTAGAGCGTCAAATTGTAGAGCTGCAAAAAATAACGGGCTCAAAAGGTCGTTTGCTTAAATTTAAACCACTAAATCCTTAAGAAAACGTTTGCGTCGGCGTTTTTTCTGTTAAAATGCGCGCGAACTGAAGATGTGAATACACATGAATTGGTTAGATATTGTAATTTTGAGCGTGATTGGCCTGTCGGCTTTAATCAGTTTAGTTCGTGGCTTCGCGAAAGAAGCTTTGTCTTTGGTTATTTGGTTTGGTGCATTTTTTATCGCCAGTCAGTACTACAGCCGATTGGCGGTGTACTTCACCAAAATTCAAGATGAGATGTTTCGTGATGGCGCGGCCATTGCTGCTCTGTTTGTTGCCACGCTGATTGTAGGTGCGTTGATAAACTATGTTATTGGGCAGTTGATTCAGAAAACGGGTCTGTCAGGGACAGATCGAGTGTTAGGTGTCGTATTTGGCGGGTTGCGTGGTGTATTAATAGTCTCCGCGGTACTGTTTTTCGCTGATACATTTACCACACTAAATCAGAATGAGTGGTGGACAAACTCTGAGCTTGTACCACATTTTAAACTGGTCATTCGTCCGTTTTTTGAGCACCTGCAAGCATCATCGAGTTTCTTATCTGGCGCGGGATAACGCGCCAGCCATTGTCGCAAATCGAGGGTTAGGACATGTGTGGTATTGTTGGAATCGTAGGCACAACGCCTGTAAATCAGTCTATTTATGACGCTTTGACTGTATTACAGCACCGAGGCCAAGATGCCGCTGGTATTTGTACCATAGAAAGCAATCGTTTTCGTCTGCGTAAGGCGAATGGTCTAGTCAAGGATGTGTTCGAAGCAAGGCACATGCAGAGGCTCCAAGGAAATGTCGGTATAGGTCACGTACGTTATCCTACCGCTGGCAGTTCAAGCGCTTCAGAAGCTCAACCTTTCTACGTAAACTCCCCATTCGGTATCACCCTAGCTCACAACGGCAATCTCACAAACGCGAATGATGTTCGCGAAAAGCTTTTCGCTAAAGACCGTCGTCACCTCAACACCACTTCTGATTCGGAAGTTCTACTTAACGTCCTTGCACACGAAATTGATACTGTAAAAGGTAACGTTGCTGCTGAAGATGTATTTCGCGCTGTAATGAACGTACATCGTACGATCCGTGGTGCGTATGCTGTTGTTGCGATGATTATTGGTCACGGTATGGTTGCGTTTCGTGACCCTAAAGGGATCCGTCCTATTTGTTTGGGCAAGCGTGAAGTAGAAGGGAAAACTGAATACATGGTTGCATCAGAATCGGTTGCACTTGACGCAGTCGGTTTTGATTTTATGCGAGATATTTCTCCTGGTGAAGCTGTCTATGTCACTGTTGATGGCGAGTTGTTTACCCAACAATGTGCTGATAATCCGTCATTGAACCCTTGTATGTTTGAGTATGTTTACTTTGCTCGTCCAGACTCATTTATTGACAAGATTTCAGTTTATGCCGCTCGTGTAGAAATGGGTAAAAAACTGGGTGAACGTATTCGTGATGAATATAGCCATCTAGATATTGATGTGGTGATTCCAATCCCAGAAACATCATGTGATATTGCCTTACAGATTGCACAAGCGATAGATATACCATATCGCCAAGGTTTCGTTAAAAACCGCTATGTTGGTCGTACCTTTATTATGCCGGGGCAACAGTTGCGTAAGAAGTCTGTGCGCCGCAAGCTCAACGCAATACGCTCAGAATTTAAAGATAAAAATGTACTGTTGGTCGATGACTCAATTGTACGCGGCACGACATCGGAACAAATTATTCAGATGGCTCGTGACTCAGGTGCAAAAAAGGTATTTATTGTTTCGGCTGCGCCTGAGATTCGATTCCCTAATGTATATGGCATCGATATGCCTAGTGCGAATGAGCTGATTGCACACGGTCGTGACAATGAGCAAATTTGCAAACACATTGGTGCCGATGAGCTTATTTTCCAAACATTGGAAGATCTGGTTGCTGCAGTAGGCTCGGGAAATACAGATATTGAGAAATTCGAGACATCTGTATTTAGCGGAGAGTACGTGACAGGTGATATTACTCAAGAATACTTAGAGTATCTTGATTCACTTCGTAGCGATGACGCTAAAGTTCAGCTTGAACTCCAGCAAGACTTAGCCAGTTTAGAGCTTTATAACGAAGGTGCTTAACTCAAATTGATGTAAAAACGGCTTCCTTTGGAAGCCGTTTTTTTATGCCGCTTGTTTGAATTGGCTTAGTAGGAAGAGCGCTGCGGCACTGATCACCACCGATGGACCTGCTGGGGTGTCGAAATGCCAAGACAGAGTTAGACCGGACAAAACCGAAATCGCGCCTAATACTGAGGCAAACATAGCCATTTTTTCTGGAGATCGAGCAAATCGGCGTGCTGTCGCGGCAGGGATAATAAGTAATGAGGTGATAATGAGTGCGCCAACGAACTTCATACCAACAGCGATAACTAAACCGACGAGCAGCATCAAAATAAGTCGCATTAAATCGATATTGTGCCCTTCAACACTAGCAAGCTCTTCGTTAATAGTCGTTGATAACAGTGGTCGCCAGAATATAGCCAACACAAGACCTACTACCACAACCCCGAGGTAAATAAAGGTAAGATCGCTAGATGAAACGGCGAGAAGATCACCGAATAGGTAGCTCATTAGATCAATTCTTACATTGTCTAAGAAGCTTACCGCAACTAAGCCAAGTGACAATGAGCTGTGGGCTAGTATTCCAAGTAATGTATCAGCGGCAACCACTTGTTGCCTTTGTAACGTGACAAGAAGGACGGCAAGCAACATACAGCAAGCGACCAAAGCTAAGTAAAGGTTAACGTCTAACAAAAAACCAAACGCTAACCCCATCAAAGAAGCATGCGCTAGCGTATCACCGAAATACGCCATTTTTCGCCAAACGACGAATGATCCTAATGGACCGGCTATGAGGGCAATCCCCAGACCAGCGAGAATCGAAGGAAGTAAAAACTCAATCATGATGATGATGACCGTGTGTATGATGTGCGCATTTTGATCCCGTACCTTTTACTGGTTGTCCGGATAGGTCGTGATGGTGATGATCATGTTGATGGTGATAAAATGCGATTGTTTCTTGGCGTGTTTCACCAAACAGTGCAATGTATTTTGGATGTTTTGCAATGGCAGCAGGAGCTCCTGAACAACAGATATGGTGTTGGAGACAAACGACATGGTCAGTTTTCGCCATTACGAGATGTAGATCATGGGAGACCATGAAGACTGCACAATTAAAACGATGGCGAATAGTGTCGATCAAATCATATAAGTCGATTTGTCCTTGAACATCCACTCCTTGTGCTGGTTCATCTAAAACAAGCAAGTCAGGTCTTTGCAGCAATGCGCGCGCGAGAAGCACACGTTGAGTTTCACCTCCTGAGAGTGAATGCATGTTGCTGATGAGCAGATGCTGTGCACCAGTTAATGCTAATGCATCTTGGATCTCTTGTTGGCTATAGCGACCTGCTAAGCGCAAAAAGCGTGATACATCGAGCGGTAAAGCTTCATTGAGTTTTAGTTTCTGTGGTACATAACCAATCTTCAGCTTTTTAGGTTTGCTGATCGTGCCTTTATAACGTTTTTGCAAACCGAGTAATACTTTCACTAAGGTCGATTTACCTGCTCCATTAGGGCCGATCAAGGTGGTAATTTCACCTTTGTTAATACTTAAGCTGACATTATCGAGAATTTGTCGCTCATCAAATTGAACGCTGATATTCGAAAGTTCGATTAGCGCAGTCATGAATGGAACTCATTTGCAATTGACTAATGTTATAATGTAACATTTATTACTAACCAATACCATATACCGGTGTCATAACACGATGAAAACTAAATTCGCTCTTTTACTCACGTTGGTGAGTAGTGCTGTCACGGCTCAAGAAAACCTGGTTTTAACCAGTATTAAGCCAATTCAGATGATTACTCAAGAAATTATGCTAGGGGTTGGTGATCCTGATGTTTTGTTGACATCAAATGCGTCACCACACGATTACGCACTTAAACCATCTGACGTCAAAAAAATAAAAGATGCCGATTTGGTTATTTGGTATGGCAAAGATCTCGAACCATTTTTAGCCAACGTACTAGAAAAACAACCATCGACTATCGAACTCTCTAAAATTGACGGTTTAGCGTTGCGAGAGTTTAGTCACGATGGTGATGATCATGACGGACACGACCATGGCAATTATGATCCTCATTTTTGGTTAGGTCACCAACCAACACTACAAGTCGCTAAGTACATAGCTAATCAACTCAGCAAAATGGATGAGGAAAATGCTAAGTTGTACCAAGCGAACTATCATAATTTGGAACAAAAATATGCAGCAAAAAAATCCGAAATTACAGATCGTTTAGCCCCTGTAAAGCACCATGGTTATTATGTGTTTCATGATGCCTACGGCTATTTTGAACAGGATTATGAACTGAATCACCTGGGACACTTTACGGTTAGCCCTGAGCGTAAGCCGGGGGCAAAAACACTTATAAAAATTCGTAATAAACTCAAGGCACAAGAGGCCAAGTGTGTTTTCTCAGAACCACAATACACACCAGCTGTGATTCAATCTGTTATGCGTGGTAGTCCTGCAAAACTTGGTGTTTTGGATCCTGTAGCGTCCGATATTACAGTTGAAGCGGGTAGCTACTTTGAATTTATCGATCAGATATCACAAAGCTTTGTGAAGTGTTTAAGTGAATAGCGCATAGTTTTAACGCATTACAATATATTATACCCAAGTAACCTCAAGATGCTTAGTTCAGCGAGAGTTATTAGGTTTGCAGGCAAGGCGTTGATTCGAAAATCTAGTCGCTCTAAATTAAGAATCGACAACGCAGTCTGCGAACCTAACAAACTCGCCCTTCGGGAGCCTGTCACTGCAACCATTTTTGCGTCAAATAACTAGGAAATAGATGGCGATTCCGCGTCGTTATTTTCCTTAAACTGGTACCAGTGACAAGACTCTGAATCCTGCATCTTGAAGTAACTTGGGTATATAGGGCGGTTTCAGTATTCAATCAGGTGGTTATCCAATAGAATAAAGCGTAAATTGCATCAGTGAGTACATAAATAGTGTATTCATTTAAATGTTTATTTATGAATTCTAGGGATTTTTTGAGTGAAACACGCCTTTTGGATCACGCTACTCTATTTCGTGACACAGATAGCTTACGCTTTTGATTCTTCACCGTCGGTGTTTTATCCACTTCCGACAGAGAGTCAGGGGCGCGTGTTTACCGCGCAGCAGCTCTTTCTTGCCTCAAGTGGAGGCTTATGGATTCATGATGTTCGCGGCAAAGTCCTTTTTTTCGACGGTCAATCCGTGGCCCCAAAGTGGGGCTCTGCGCTTCCATATTCGACAGAAAAGTTAGTGGTACAAAATGACAGCTTTTGGACCTTTGACTCAAATCTAGTTTATCGTTCCAGTTCTAACCATCAGCGTGAAGTTGTATTTGAGCTCTCACCCGGTAGTGAAATCACCAAAATGGGTTCAGTGAAAAACTACATCTGGGTTGCGGACGAAGCAAATTTTTATACTTATCGTATATCAGATGGCGATTTTGAAACCTACTCATTGATGGAGCTGTACCGCTACAATCAATCTGTAGGCTTTGCGCCTAATGATGCATTGAGGCTGAAAGAACGTTGGGTATTGGCAACGAATGGCGGCGTTTTTGTTTCAGAAGGACAAGGATTTCGACATGTTTCGCGTTCAAAAGGTAATGCGATAGAGCAATTGTATTTTTCTGAAAGTCGTCGTGAGCTTATTCTTGGTTCGAGGAAAGGAGCGGTGGTTTACGATATAAATAATACCGGCAAACCTAAATTTATTATCCCATCACCTAATGTCACTTCGATTTCTGAGACAACGCAAGCTTATTGGATAGGAACGGAAAACGGTCTGTATGTATACTCGTTTATTACTGGAAAAATAAGAAAATACTCAGGTGAAAAAGACGCAGGTTTTGCATTGGAAGGGCGTCGTATTCACTCGATAATTAATGATAATAGCGGGGGGATGTGGGTTGCGACCAATAAAGGCATCTATTTTTTCTCGCTATTTGGCGATATATTCGAACGTTTTCCTACCCAAAATGTGGGCTCTAACTCCTACCACCCCAAAATAAATAACTTGGTTGCTATGGATAGTAAACTCGGTTATTGGGCACTCAAAGATACTGGTCTATATCATTTGCCGAAAGGGCAAGAAAAAAACAAACAATTGGTTTATTCCGCAAATGTACACAATATAGTTGAACATGCAGGTATTGTTTGGCTCGCGACGAACGCGGGTCTTATTGCATTAGATGCAAATACAGGTGAAAGACGTGTAGATATCATCTTGCCCGAAGTTCTAAACAGTAGCGTGGTGACTCATTTAGCAGTTGATAGTAAAGGAAATATTTGGGTAGTAAATGATAAGAATATTTGGTGCTATAACCCTGAAAAGGGTGAACTGAAAACGGTTGCCAATCAATGGATGTTGCCAGCACATGGTACGTCAAAGCTCAAAGTGATGACTCTAACGAGCTTGGATGAGTTACTGTTAGGGACTGAACATGGTGTTTATTTACTTAAAAATAAACAACTTAAGTTTATGACTCAAAGTTCAAAATACGGTTCAGTGCATAGTATGGAGGAGGGCAGTTCTCATCAAATATGGATAGCCAGCAGTTATGGCGTCAATATATTCGATACCAATACTGGCTCGTTGCTTCCTTTATCATTGGTTGATGAACATGTAGGGCCAAAATGTTTAGTAAACAACAACACCGGTACGTGGTTAACTTCTTCAGCTGGTTTAAGCCACTATAGCGCCAATGGTCAACTTCTTGGGCATTATGGAGCGCCGTTTGGTGTCATAAACAATGAGTTCTTGTCTAATTTTTGCTTGTTAGATGCGTACGACCAAGATTCTTTGCTGCTGGGTTCTTGGCATAGTTTGATACGAGTGAATAGTAGAGATTTGATAGTTAGTCCACTGCCTGATGCGACCGTTTTGTTTTCCCAAGTCAGAATTAATCAAAACCTGGTGGCATTCGGTTCGACCCCACAATCAAAAATTATTGCGCCTTATGGGGAGTCTATTTCTGTTCAAATGGGTATATTACCGCATATAAGTGGGTCATCGCTGGAGTATCGACTTAATAATGAAAATACTTGGACGCAGCTTGATGGTTACCAAATTGCTATGGAAGGGCTTGCTCCGGGTCAATATAAGTTGTATGTCAGACCAGTAGTTAATGGTATAGAAAAAGGTGGTGAGAGAAGTATAACATTTCTGGTGACAGAGCCTTGGTTTTTAAGTTCTCTCGCATTTATTGCGTACGTTGCAACAGGGCTAACTATATTGTTTGGCTCGGTATATTGGCGTTCAAGAATGATGACCAATGCAAACCGAAGATTAAAAGCGCAGGTTGCATTAAAAACGAATCAATTACGTCATCAAAGCCGAATTCTTCTTAGTAATAATCACCAATTGCGTAAGCAGTTACAGGTTCGTCGTTTAATATTTAGTCAGGCTATTCAATCGTTTAGAGAAAGGCTACGAACTCCCAATCAAGTTGACGAAAATGTAAATCATTCTATTAAGCGTCAAATGGTTGAACAAATATCCTCGGAGCTCGAATTGCTTCTTAATGTGAGAGAGTCACAAGGGCAGGAGTCTCCCGCTTACAATCTATCGATGATATTTGCTTCCACATTAAATGGTTGGTGTGAAGAGTTATCTAAATCAGGTGTATCTGTAGAGATGGATTCGTCTGGTGAGTGTGATGCCTACGTACTGCTTAAATATTTTAATCTCGATATATTGTTGAACCTACTATTTGATGGGTTGGTTAAGCGTTGCTTCAGGCATCAGGTGGTACATGTTGAGATCACCTGTACAAAGAATGAGGTTCTTCTACAGATTACTGACTATGGCATTCCAATCGATCTCGAAGTGGAAGGATACTGGGGAGAGATCACTAAGTTAGTTGATATCAGTGGCGGCTCATTATCTATTGATGAAAGAGACGGTCAAAATGTGGTGTATCTATCATGGCCGCGCAGTAAAGCATTTGATGAAAACTCCGTTGTAGGTTTAGATAATTTCAACTTGAAGGGCGTAGATGAAACGACATCCGACCCATTTATCGAGCGACTAGAGGAATTGGTGTTAAAGCATTATACAGAACCAGAATTTAGCACCTCAACAGCAGCCAAAATGTTATTTGTTTCTGAACGCAGCCTACAGAGACGATTTAAAGGTGCAACGCAACGAACTTTCTCTGATTACTTAAGTGAAGTTAGACTAGATAATGCTTGTCGACATCTATTGGCGGGCATCAAAGTTGCTGATGTTGCCTATGACTGCGGATTTAACGATCCTTCGTACTTTAGCCAACGATTCAAGCATCGATTTGGTGTTTCTCCTACTCAATTTGTCGAACAAAGCTATAATCGCGAAGAGAGCTTTTAGTTTTTCCGATAGTGTTTAGTGTGACTACCCTCGTTCTCTTACTTCCCACGCTCCGTTGTATGCATTGCTTGTATACAGCGCATCTATTTCTTAGTTGTTTGAAGCAAAAATGGTTCCAGTGACAGACTCCCACTGAACTAAGCATATTGAGTTACTAAGGTATATAAAGTTTATCCCCCATATCAAACCGCTTTGGTCTGCGATTAACTTGCATCCGCATACTAGTATGAAAATTTTAGAAAAGAATTAATGAGTAACGGGTAATGTTTAAGCTGTCGCTTGAAATTGAATCAAGCATCATGTGGGTAAAGCGTTGTGAGATTCTGTTAGGTGTTGATATAGAAGGGATAAAAAAAATATCGTGGTATAGCCGGGGGGACTATACCACGGGTGTCAAGGACACCTTCGCTTGCTGCCGGAGTGGTACGTATGCACCACCTCTGGAATAATTTGTCAAAAGGCACTGTGTGCCCGACGGAAATCACTATAAGCAACTTAACTTTTTTTACTTATAAAATTAACGCCAACATGACATAAGAATCACGACATGTTTTTAAGTTGCTGATTAATATGTAATTATTCGTATTAATCTTTAATATGAATAATTTTTAGGATTAGTGTAAATGCATGGCTAAGTTGTAATTGACGTTTTTGACGTGGAGGTTTTTGACGAGATTCACGTTGAAAGTAGTGGCATATAATGCCGTATCAAAAACGCAAAATTTGATTTCAGACAAGAATTGCAGAGCGGTGTTTAGTTAATATTAGAAATATAAATAATAATTACTCTTATTACCAAGAGCACTACAAAACTGGAATGCTTAATGCAATTATCAAAATTACAACAAGGGCAAGAGGCAACCATTACTGGCTTTTCTGAACTATCTAACGATGTACGAAAAAAGCTAATGGTAATGGGGCTGCTGCCTAACACACCGATAAAACTTATCCGTTTTGCTCCAATGGGGGATCCGTTGCAGGTTGAAGTGCGCGGTGTCGCTTTGGCGGTTCGTTTGAACATTGCTGACTCGATTTTGGTGGAGGTCAGCCAATGAAATATCAAATATTAACGGTAGGTAACCCTAATAGTGGTAAGACAACCCTTTTTAACGGCTTGACTGGAGCAAAGCAGCAAGTTGGCAACTGGGCTGGTGTTACTGTTGAAAAGAAAACCGGTAGATTCAACCATTCTGGCGACGAATTTTTACTTACCGATCTACCGGGTATTTACGCTCTTGATAGTGGTAATGATGGCAACAGTATCGACGAATCAATTGCTTCTCGTGCTGTGCTTACTCACCCAGCCGATATAATTATCAACGTTGTGGATGCGACTTGTTTAGAACGTAGCCTCTATATGACGCTACAACTTCGAGAACTTGGGCGCCCGATGGTGGTCGTACTTAACAAGATGGATGCGTTACAACGTGAACGTCAGGTTATTGATATCAAAGCGTTAGAGAAAACACTTGGCTGTCCTGTTATTGCAATTTCGGCGAATAACAAAGGCCAGATTCATGAGTTTAAGCAATGGTTGCATAAAGTGGTCGTGCAAGGAGTCAATCTTGACGAGATCACGTTGAATTATGGCATTGAATTTGAAAATGCTTTACGAACACTCGCTCCAAACTTTTTAGGTCAAGAATCGGCGTCTCGCGCATTAGCTATTCGAGCGCTGGAAAATGATGTTCTCGTCTTGAATTCGCTCAAATCAGAGCAACGTGATTTAGTCACACAGCAGCGTTTGTTACTTGATATAGACGTTGATTTGCATGTTGCTGACACCAAATACACATTCCTACATGAGCAGTGTAAAAAAGTACGTCGAAGTGAAGGAAAGCTCAGCCATAGTTTCACCGAAAAAGTGGATGGTATTATCCTGAATAAATGGGTTGGCGTACCATTTTTCTTTGTTGTGATGTACTTAATGTTTATGTTCTCTATCAATGTTGGTGGTGCTTTCATCGATTTCTTTGATATCGGTGTTGGAGCATTATTGGTTGATGGTGGACATTACTTGCTTGATGACCATTTACCCGTGTGGTTAGCGACATTGATTGCTGATGGTCTTGGCGGTGGTATTCAAACGGTGGCGACTTTTGTTCCCGTTATCGCATGTTTGTATTTGTTCCTAGCGCTATTAGAAAGCTCTGGATACATGTCTCGTGCGGCGTTTGTTCTTGATAAAGTTATGCAAAAAATTGGTTTGCCTGGCAAAGCATTTGTCCCACTCGTTCTGGGCTTTGGCTGTAATGTCCCATCGATTATGGCTACCCGTACTTTGGATCAAGAGCGTGAACGTAAATTGGCTGCTTCAATGGCACCATTTATGTCATGTGGTGCGCGTCTACCAGTATACGCATTATTTGCAGCTGCATTTTTCCCAGAAAGTGGACAAAACGTCGTATTTTCCCTCTATATTTTGGGTATTGTAGCGGCAGTATTCACTGGCATGGTTCTGAAAAAGACCTTGTACCCAGGTTCTAGTGATAGCTTGGTGATGGAAATGCCCGATTATGAACTGCCTACTATGCAAAATGTACTGATCAAAACATGGCAGAAATTAAAGCGTTTTGTTCTTGGTGCAGGTAAAACAATCGTTATTGTTGTGACTATTTTGAGTTTCTTCAATTCGTTGGGTATGGATGGTTCGTTTGGTAATGAAGACACGGAGAACTCAGTACTTTCTCGTGCGTCTCAAGTTGTTACGCCAGTCTTTGGGCCAATAGGCGTGCAAGATGACAATTGGCCAGCAACGGTTGGCATCATCACAGGTATTTTTGCTAAAGAGGCGGTGGTCGGTACATTGAACAGCCTTTATGCACCAGCAGAAGACGAAGAAGCTGAGTTTGACTTAATGGCGAGTCTTGAAGAGGCGGTAATGAGTATTCCAGCTAATTTAGCTGGGCTAAATTATTCCGATCCTTTAGGTGTTGAGGTGGGTGATCTTACTGATAGTTCAGCAGTTGCTGAAGACCAAGAAGTGGACGCATCGATCTTTGGTAATCTAAAAGGTTACTTTGCTTCAGGTCATGCAGCGTTCGCTTATTTGATCTTTATCTTGCTTTACACACCTTGTGTTGCCGCTATGGGTGCTTATGTTCGTGAGTTTGGTCAAAAGTATGCCTGTTTTATTGCGGTATGGACGATGGGATTAGCCTACGGTAGTGCAGCATTGTATTATCAAACAGCACATTTTTCAGACCATCCGGTGAGCAGTTCAGTATGGATAAGCATAATTTTGCTCGGTAGCTTCATCGTCTACCAACGAATGAAAGCAGTCGGCAAAAGACAGCAAACCCTAGAGGTACAGATTGCATGATATTGGCTGAATTGAAACAACACATCGATACGCAGGGAAGTACATCGCGTAGTGACTTGGCGAAAAAATTTGCCTTAAGTGAAGATGGTGTAGACGCAATGCTATCGGTGTGGGTAAAGAAAGGTGTAATCTCTCGTATGATTGATACCAATCGTGCAGAGAAAATTACGCGAATAAGATACTCATCAAATAAACAAGATGGGCTGTCACTAACCGTGACGATGTAAATAAAAAAACGCCACGATTAACGTGGCGTTTTTTTATGATTAGATAACTTGACTAAGCTTTGCGAAACAAACTGCTTAAACTCAATACATTTGCCACTCGAACAGCTAAATCATGCTGTGCTTGTTCACTCCGCAATTCGCTTTTGGTATTGCCCCAAATTGGACCAGGCCAAGCAATGTCATCTTTAAAGCGTGCGATATGGTGAATATGTAGCTGAGGTACCATATTACCGAGTGCGCCTAAATTCAGTTTGTCGGGCTGGAATGTGGCTTCCAATGCTTGGCTTACTGCCTGAGATTCAATAAGAAACAGCTGTTGCTCTTGCATCGGTAGGTGGTGCAACTCTTTGAGGTTTTCTCGCTTAGGCACGAGGATAACCCAAGGTACAGCATTGTCTTTATGCAACAATGCAACACAAAGTGGGAAGTGCCCAAGAACAGTGGTGTCCTTGGACAATTGTGGGTGCAATTCAAAGCTCATTGTAACTGTCCGATGTTGAGAGGGGTAGTTTAAGTATATCCCAGATAAAACAAAAGGTTGACGTACTCACGGCAACCTTTTTCTTTTAGCTATGAACCAATGAGGTTACATGCGATCTAGTGTGTCAATGCCAAGTAGAGACAGACCTTGCTTAATTGTCTTCGCTGTCAAAGCTGCCAATTTAAGACGGCTTTGCTTAACCGCTTGATCTTCAGCAATCAAGATTGGGCAAGCTTCATAGAAGCTAGAGAATAAACCCGCTAGTTCGAATAGGTAACTACACATGATATGCGGTTGACCTTCACGAGCTACTGACTGAACGGCTTCTTCAAACTGTAACAGTTTCGCAATAAGAGCTTTCTCTTTTTCGTCGGTGATTATAATGTCACCTTGAAGCTCATCCATTGATACGCCCGCTTTAGCAAAGATAGATGCTACGCGAGTGTATGCGTATTGCATGTACGGCGCCGTGTTGCCTTCGAATGCGAGCATATTGTCCCAATCAAACACATAGTCAGTCGTACGGTGCTTAGATAGGTCAGCGTATTTAACGGCAGCCATTGCAACAGTGCTAGAGATTTTTGCTTTCTCATCGGCTGCAAGATCTGGATTTTTTGACTCGATCAGTTTAGCTGCGCGTTCTTCAGCTTCATCAAGAAGATCAGCTAAACGTACGGTTCCGCCAGCACGGGTTTTAAATGGACGACCATCTTTACCCAACATCATGCCAAAAGCATGGTGTTCAAGAGATACCGATTCAGGTACATAGCCTGCTTTACGCACGATAGTCCATGCTTGCATCAGATGTTGGTGTTGACGAGAGTCAATGAAGTAAAGCACACGATCAGCACCAAGCTGTTCATAACGGTATTTCGCACAAGCGATGTCCGTTGTCGTGTATAAGAAGCCACCATCACGTTTTTGAACGATAACACCCATAGGTTCACCGTCTTTATTCTTGTATTCGTTCAGATATACAACTTGTGCGCCGTCACTTTCTACAGCGAGACCTTGCTCTTTTAGGTCGGCTACAATCGTTGCAAGCATGCTGTTATACATGCTTTCACCCATCACGTCATCGCGAGTCAAAGAAACGTTTAGACGGTCATAGTTGTGCTGGTTCTGAATCATAGTAACGTCAACCAACTTCTTCCACATGTCTGCGCAGAATTGATCACCGCTTTGCAGTTTCACGACATAGCCGCGAGCTTTTACTGCAAACTCTTCGTCTTCGTCATATAACTTTTTCGATTCACGATAGAAGGTTTCTAAGTCAGCCAGCTCCATAGAGATTTGACCAGACTCTTGCTGCACACGTTCTAAGTTAGCGATAAGCATACCGAACTGAGTGCCCCAGTCACCAATGTGGTTTGCACGCACAACGTTGTGACCTAAGAATTCCAGAGTACGAACGACAGCGTCACCAATGATGGTTGAACGCAGGTGACCCACGTGCATTTCTTTCGCTACGTTTGGAGCTGAGTAGTCTGCAACAATAGTTTGGGTTTCTTCAGCGCTTACACCAAGACGAGCATCTGAAAGTGCTGCGTCGGCATGTTTTGCTAGAAAAGATTCATCTAGAAATATATTGATGAAGCCAGGACCTGCGATTTCAGTTTTGCTTGCAATGCCATCAAGATCGAGAACATCCAATACTTTTTGCGCGAACTCTCGAGGGTTAGTACCTAGCTTTTTAGCCACGCCCATGACGCCGTTAGCTTGGTAATCACCAAATTGTACTTTTGCTGATTGACGAACGGCTGCAGGGCTGCCTGCCGGTGCGCCAGCGGCTTCAAGAGCCTGAGAAATTTTTTCATTAATAAGTGCTTGGATATTCACACGAGCTTCCTTCAATTCTAGGAATTATTGTGGTTTGCATTTTGCCGGAAAATGGTTGTTACACACTTAACATCGGCCAGTTAGTTGAATCGATGCAAACCTAATCGAGTTCACAAATTTGCGCACATGATATCAATTTTATTAAAGGGCATATAGGGAGTAATTTGAGTATTTTTCTACTTTTCTTGATGATCTTGTTAGTATTGGGGAAAAAGTAACTTTTTACTTGAAGGGAAATGCGTATGTCGCTAGAAAATGCTCAGCTATTACCAGAGCAGTTGAAACAAAAACTGCCTGACTTTATGTCGAAAATTCAAGAGTTAAGCGAAGTGTTGAATCTTGATTTAACAGCCTTTCGGGCGGATCATATTGCCTTGCGCATTAATGACTTAGAGTTGGCAGAACTAGCACATAAGTCGTGGTTAGAGCACGGCGAACAAATCTCAAATGCTCAAATTAATGGTCGACCGATCATAGTATTGGCGTTTAATCAGCCGTTAACCGCACTCAACTGGCAAATTGAATGCTTAGAGTTGCCGTACCCAGCGCCCGGAAAAACCTATCCAGAACAAAGCTGGGAGCATATAGAGTTTGTCGTTCCTTCAGTGGCTCAAACAGCAGAGAAGTTTGCTGATGAGCTAAAACAGCGTTTTCCTCTGCTCGCGAAACAATGGGATACGTTGCATGAGCAAGGGATCAAAGTGAAGCTATCTAGCCCTCAAGGGGAAGGGGAGCGTTTAAATAATCCTACAGTGGCATTTAAGTATCAGGGAGTGTGCATCAAGCTACACCCCCATTCATTAAAAGCGATTGTTGAATCAGAACAATCAGCCTAGTTCGATATCTTTAGGTCTCAATTGGAATTCTTCAATTGAGCCAATTTCTAATCCAAGGCTTAGTGCTTCCGCTTCATGGTGAGCATTGCCTTGGGTATGCATAATCAGGCGATTAGCGGTTCTTGGTTTGAGTTCATTAACCACAAACCGGATCATATCGCTACGAGTCAGTTTTTTTAGCTCGGCAAGCACGCGTTGACGCTGGTCAAAATTGGCATCTTTGTTACCAATCGCGACCCATAACCTTTGCGCTCGACCGCGCAAAGTTGTGTCAGGTGTTGATATTTGGTTCCACAGTCCACGTTTACTACTGTGCCATTGATACTCATTCAATTCTAACAACACCATATAAAATGCATTGAGAAACTCGTCGATCGAGCTAATGAGATCAATTGGCGCGGCGTTAGGTGATTGGACATAAAGCACAATACCTGGGTGTTTGTTCAGTGGCATATTGCCGGTGCCCACCATATAACCAAGCTGTTGTTTTGTGCGTATTTCATGGAAAAACGTTGCCGACATTAAATGGTTGGCCAATGAGTACAGCGCGATATTCTTCGCCTCAGTATCATCACATTGATAGTAAACAACAATCGCGGAATCTTCTTGATTGCATTGTACTTCACGCTGAAAGGTTCCATTTGCGCCAAGCATGACCAATGGACGCAGAGCTTCTTCGTATTGTTGCCCGTGAACTCTCAGTGCTTCTTTGAGTGTTTCTCCTAGTGTTTCTGCATCGGTACGTGTCCAATCACCATACACAAACATTTCCACATGCAGTTCGGCAAGTATTGCTTGCACAAAACTTGCCAGCGAGTCGACTTCGATGCTCTCTAGTGCTTCTACTAGCACTGCGTAAGGAGGGTTGTTCGGCTGTAATATTCCTGTCATTGCATTAAAAAGCTGCGATATAGGGCGATCTTGTACCGAATTATTCCAATTTCGTAGAAGTTGAGTCTTTATTGCGTTAAAGCGCTTTTCACTAAACTCGCGTTTGGCGAAGCGCTGCAGTATCATTTTAATCAGCTCGGGTTGTTTTTCGGTAAAGCCCGATACGGCAAGTGTCACACCACCTTGATGGGCGTATAGGTTATATCCCATACCGGCAATTTCTGCTTGATAGGTCTCTTTTGCCAGCGCATCTAAGAACATTTCAACACAAAGACGAGTCTTAACGATATTTATCGGATTGGCTACTGCATGAGGGCTATCGATTGCAACGTAAACGACACCTTTGGGTACTAGGAATTCACTGTCTTGTAAGTGCCAAAGTTTAAAACCGGGTAGTTCGCTGATGATAGTTGGTTCATTAGACTGCTCATCAAGCGGCTTTGGTGTTAGGTCATAACAGATGAAAGGGTTTCTTTCAGGCAGCTCTGCCTTTATTTTCGAAGGTTGTTGATAAAACTCTCTTTGATATTGACTGAGCAATTTGACCGAGTAAGGGGTGAAATACCAACTAGCTGTTTGGTCGTAATCCAGATCTTTGGCGATTAATGTCACACGCAAATTGTCGACAGTAAAAAAACGAGTGAACTGTTTTAGTTGTTCTGGCTGATATTCAGCCATTTTAAAATCACCGTATATAGTGTCTTGCTCTTGGTAGTGTTGCATGTTCACAACTAGGTGGCTGGCTAAATCCAGCGGACGGGTAGGCTCTTGGAAGCGAAATGCTGACTCGAGTACGGCTTTTTTTTCAAGGTAACGCCACTCATCAAAACCGCGTGCTTTGATCAATGCTAAATAGTTGAAAACGGCTTGTATGATTTCATCGGTTCGCTCAAGCCCTTCTTGAGTTAAGGTGCAGCTAATGGTGAACTCTCGGTAGTTACTTCCACTAGCACCGCCACCTGCCGAAAGTGAAGTTATCCATCCAGCTTCTTTCAATTCCAGCATCAAACTATTCTCACCTTCGTAGCCAAGTAGGTGAGCAAAGTAAGATAGTGGTTTTGTGTGGTAATAGTCTTCGCTACTCGACATCGGAAATGTAAGAATGAGCTTACGGATCTCTTTTACCGGCTCCACATTAACCCATATGCTGGTTGAACTTTGGTCAATATATGGTTCAGCCACGGTTTTGTCACTTAAACCATGATTAACAATATGGGCAAATTTCTCGTGCGTCCACGCTTCTAATTCATCGAGTTGGTGTGAGCCAATCATGGCTAACGTCATGAGGTCAGAGGAATATTCTTGGCTGTGAAAAGCAATGATTTCGTCGCGGATTGATTGACCATCATGGTCACCAAGAGTTTCGATGTTACCGACAGAAAACTTAGCAAAAGGGTGCTTTGGATTGATGACTTCTTTATGCACTTGGTAGAGACGACGTGAATCATCGTTCAGTTTGAGTTTGTATTCCGAATCTACCGCTTGACGCTCTTTGTCTAAGGCATCCGCATTAAAAAGTGGTGCGGTAAAAAATTGACTGAATCGGTCAAGGCTGTTGGCAAAAGCATTGTTATCTACATCAAAGAAAAAGCAAGTGTGTTCGGTTCCCGTCCATGCGTTATTCATACCGCCATGTTGGTTAATGTAGCTTTGAAACTCACCAATGCTTGGGTATTTTTCGGTACCTAAAAACAACATATGTTCTAAATAGTGTGCCATACCTTGGCGCTCGATTGGGTCATCAAAATGACCGACATTGACGGCAAGAGCAGCAGCGGATTTTTGTGCATCAGGATCATGAATCAATAGCACTCTCAAATTGTTTGAAAGGGTTAAGTAGCGATATTGATTAGTATCATTAGGGCTTACATGCACAGTATTTCTCCAAACCTTGAGAGTATGTCTAAGTATGAACGCGTTTATAGGTGCTGCAAACTTCAATTATCAAATGGCTTGCCAGCCGTTGTTATTTTGCTATCGAGCATTGATTTGTTAGGCTCGTCAGGGCTTACTTGGCACATATTGAAACAAAAACGCGTTGTTTATCTTTAAGATTGTTAAGAAAGTCTGAGTCTTTGGCAAGTTACTTGATATAATTAATTTTATTATTGATGCCCAGAATAATCGGTGAGACCAGTGGAGTACTCACGTTACAGGAAAAATTATGAAAATCGTGATTATGCGTCATGGTGAAGCAGAAACATTCGCTCAAACTGATGCCGAGCGAGCGTTAACTAGCTTTGGTCGGACCGCTTCAAAAGATGTTGCTCAGCGCTGTACTCAGCACGGCGTAACGCAGTTTGATAAGGTGTTAGTTAGCCCTTACAAAAGAGCGAAGCAAACCTGGCAAGAGCTTGAAGATATCTTTGATGCGAAAGGTGTAGTGTTGTGCGAAGACATTACTCCTTACGGAGATTCTGTAACCGTCGCTGATTTTTTACAGGCATTGATTGAAGTCGAAAGTTTAGATTCAGTTTTACTTGTTTCGCATTTACCACTAGTTGGTTACCTGACAGCTGATTTGGTGGCTGATATTTCGCCTCCGATGTTCCCACCTTCAGGTATGGTCTGTATTGATTACGATGTAGATAAACGCTGTGGTGAAATACTGTGGAACCTCAAACCGTAACAATTTAAATGAAAAAGCGACATATATTTGACTTTTTGGGTGGACTAAAACTTGCATAAATGGCTAACTACCTGTGCTAACAAAATAATTTAGTTGTATCAGTCCCTGATTTATGAAGTTTACTCTACCATTTACGGATAAGTTACCTCCGTTACCTCAACGAGCAATGCCTGCGATTGGCGCCCCTATAATGGTGCTGTCAACGCTGGGTATGATAGTGCTGCCTATGCCAGCCTTTCTGCTCGATCTGTTTTTTACTTTTAACATCGCTATATCCATGGTGGTGTTGTTGGTGACTGTCTATACTCGACGTCCGCTTGATTTCGCCGCTTTCCCCACAGTACTGCTTATAGCTACATTACTTCGTTTGGCACTGAACGTTGCCTCTACGCGAGTGGTGTTACTGTATGGTCATGAAGGTCCAGGCGCAGCTGGTAACGTGATTGAGGCGTTTGGTAATGTTGTAATTGGTGGTAACTACGCGGTTGGTTTAGTTGTGTTCCTTATCCTTATGATCATTAACTTCATGGTTGTAACTAAAGGTGCAGGGCGAATATCGGAAGTAAGTGCCCGCTTTACGTTAGATGCGTTACCTGGTAAGCAGATGGCAATCGATGCGGATTTAAATGCCGGTTTGATTGATCAAGATCAGGCTCGGACTCGTCGCCAAGAAGTGACCAAAGAAGCTGACTTCTATGGTTCAATGGACGGTGCATCCAAATTCGTAAAAGGTGATGCTATCGCCGGTATATTGATTTTATTTATCAATATTATTGGTGGTCTTTCAATCGGCATGGCTCAGTACGGTCTGGGCTTCTCCGAAGCGATGCAAATCTACACGCTACTAACAATTGGTGATGGTCTAGTGGCACAAATACCATCGCTATTGCTCTCTATCGGCGCTGCTATGATGGTAACGCGTCAGAATACTGATGAAGACATGGGGCAACAACTTGTCTTTCAGCTATTCGACAATCCAAAAGCATTGATGATCACTGCCGGTATCCTATTTATCATGGGTATCGTGCCGGGCATGCCTCATTTCTCCTTCTTGTTTCTTGCTGCAATGGCTGGTGCTGGCGCCTATTGGATTCAACGCAAACAGAAAAAGAAAACAGAACAAAAAACCAACCTTCCAGCCACTCAATCTGCCGAGCCTTCGACACCGAAAGAGCTTTCTTGGGAAGATGTTCAACCGGTCGATATCATTGGCTTAGAAGTGGGTTACCGCTTGATCCCACTGGTTGACCGTGATCAAGGTGGTGAATTATTGGAGCGTGTGAAAGGGGTACGCAAGAAATTATCGCAAGATTTTGGCTTCTTGATCCCTGCTGTTCATATTCGAGACAACCTCGAGCTTACGCCCAATAGCTACCGAATTACACTAATGGGCGTTGCCGTTGGCGAAGCTGAAATTCGCCCTGATCAAGAGTTGGCTATTAATCCAGGTCAGGTATATGGTGTGATTGAAGGTGAACCGACGATTGATCCAGCTTTTGGGCTTGAAGCGGTCTGGATTCGTGAAGAGCAAAGAGAACACGCTCAGGCATTAGGCTATACCGTGGTTGATTCATCAACAGTTTTGGCGACACACTTGAGCCAGCAACTGACTAACAACGCTTCGCAGTTGATTGGCCACGAAGAAGTACAGAACTTGCTTGAAATGCTCGGGCGTAGTACTCCAAAATTAGTTGAGAGCTTTGTTCCGGATCAGCTTCAGCTGGGTATCGTCGTAAAAGTGTTGCAAAATCTACTCAATGAAGGTGTACCGATACGAGATATACGGACAATTGTTCAAACCCTGTCTGAATATTCATCAAAGAGTCAAGAACCTGACATTTTGACCGCGGCAGTGCGAATAGCCCTTAAGCGACTTATTGTACAAGAAATCAATGGTATAGAGCCGGAGCTACCAGTTATTACTCTCATTCCTGAGCTGGAACAAATCTTGCATCAAACTATGCAAGCTTCGGGGGGAGAGTCAGCCGGAATTGAACCAGGACTAGCAGAGCGTCTGCAGGTTTCATTGAGTCAAGCAACTCAAGAGCAAGAGCTTAGAGGTGAAGCAGCAGTATTGCTGACATCGGGCGTGCTTCGTTCAACTCTCGCTAAATTTGTAAAGAATACGATCCCATCGTTGCGTGTGCTCTCGTACCAAGAGATCCCGGATGAAAAACAAATCCGAATTGTGCAAGCGGTGGGTAACTAAATCCTGTTACTAACCAATAACGGATATCGATTTTGAAAATTAAACGATTTTTTGCTAAAGACATGCGAACAGCTCTGCTTCAAGTGAAGGAAGAGCTAGGTTCTGACGCTGTGATCATGTCGAATAAAAAAGTCGCTGGTGGTGTAGAAATTGTAGCGGCAGTGGATGGTGATTCATCCGCAGCGCAAGCTAATGGAAGTTACAATACTCAACCTCGTACGACACCATCACAAGTGTCTCCTAGTTTGGCGGCACATACAGCATCCCGCAGTTTGGATAACGACCGCGTCAGCCTTAACTCTAGTGCGGAGACCGGTCATACCATGACCAAGCGATTTGCTAGCATGTTGAAACAGTACAGCAATAATCGTCCTGGTTACGATGAGTCTGAAGAAACACCAGGTGAAGACTCACTAACGGCTTTGTTAAAACGTCAGTCATCGCATCGTACGCAAGGGCATGATGTCAAACTGAAGGAAGATTCACCTCTAGCGCGTCTTATTGCAGAAGATAGACGTATAGAGAGACCGAAGCCTCAACTGGACCCATCGCGCTATGAGCGTGGAAATTCAAATACCTCTCGAGATCAGGCTGTCTCACCGGAAGAATTAACAGATATGCGCGAAGAGATGACTTCTATTCGTCGATTGTTAGAACATCAAGTTTCCGGTCTTATGTGGCAAGAAGTTGAGCGACGCGAGCCGCTACGAGCCATGTTGATAAAGCGACTTGAGAGAATGGGACTATCGTTAGAGTTGGCTGATCAACTGGCTTGCTATATTCCAGAAGATACGCCGCCGAAGAAAGCATGGAAAGCATTGCTTGGCTTGGTGGCAGATCAGATCCCTATCTCCAAACAAGATATTTTAAAACGTGGCGGTATTGTCGCCCTCTTAGGACCGACTGGTGTAGGTAAAACAACGACGGTAGCGAAGTTGGCTGCGCGAGCTGCAATGGAGTTTGGTTCTGATAACGTCGCCTTAGTAACAACAGACACTTACCGCATCGGCGCACACGAACAATTGGCTATTTATGGCAGAATTATGGGTTGTCCTGTAAAAGTTGCTAAAGATTCCAACGAGTTAGCCGATGTAATATATCAATTACGCCATCGCCGCCTTGTTTTAGTTGATACTGCGGGCATGGGGCAGCGAGATGTTCGCCTTTCAGAACAGCTTGATACGTTAATGCAAGAGAGTGGAGAAATGATTCACAGTTACCTTGTATTACCAGCAACAGCACAGCGTAAAGTGTTACAAGAAACCATTGACCATTTTAAACGCATTCCTCTTTCGGGCTGTATCATGACAAAACTTGATGAGTCACTTAGCTTAGGAGAGTTTGTTAGCGTTGTAGTGCAAAATGCACTGCCAGTGGCTTATATCGCGAATGGACAGCGCGTACCCGAAGATATCGTCATTGCTCAGCCTAAATATATGGTGGCTAAAGCGAATGATTTACTTGAGAAATCGGCGGACGATGAACCGCACTATTGGAATAGTGAAGCAGAGAGGTTCTAGGCGGCGATGATGACAGAGAATATGATACAAGACCAAGCTAGCGGATTAAGGCGTTTAACCCAGCCATCACTAACTAAAGTTATTTCTGTAACTGGCGGTAAAGGTGGTGTGGGTAAATCTAATGTCACACTCGGGCTTGCAATATGCATGGCTCGGCAAGGCAAGAAAGTCATGGTTTTGGATGCCGATTTGGGTTTGGCTAATGTCGATATCATGCTTGGCATTCGACCAAAACGTAACCTGGGACATGTGTTGGCAGGTGAATGTGATCTAGTCGATGCGATTGTTGAAGGTCCACACGGTATTAGGATTATTCCAGCGACTTCAGGCACCCAGTCGATGACTGAGTTATCCCACGCACAACATGTGGGACTGATTCGTGCGTTTGGTAGCCTAGAAGACGAGATGGACGTGCTACTTATTGATACGGCAGCTGGTATCTCAGACATGGTGATAAGTTTTTCACGAGCGGCACAAGATGTGGTTGTGGTCGTCTGTGATGAACCAACTTCTATCACTGATGCTTACGCTCTCATCAAACTGCTGAGTAAAGAACATCAAGTTCAGCGCTTCAAAATCGTTGCAAATATGGTCAGAAGTTACCGTGAAGGACGAGAATTGTTTGCAAAGTTGACCTTAGTCACAGAGAGATTCTTGAATGTGAGCCTTGAACTAGTCGCATGTATCCCACTAGATGATAAAGTTCGCCAAGCTGTGAAACGACAAAAAATTGTGGTGGATGCATTTCCACGCTCACCTGCCGCATTAGCGATAGGATCGTTAGCAAATAAAGCCATTACTTGGCCAATACCGAAAGCGCCAAGTGGGCATCTGGAATTTTTCGTCGAACGTTTACTAAATCGACCAACACCATTAGAGGAACCATTTGGTGAATAAGGCGTTGACCTATGACCAACACGGAAATCATAACAGTCAAAGAGTATTCCTAGAGAAGTACTCTGTACTTGTGAAGCGTATTGCTCATCACTTGCTTGGCCGTTTGCCTCCGAGTGTTCAGGTTGAAGATCTTATCCAAGCGGGAATGATTGGTCTTCTTGAAGCGCAGAAAAATTACGATGGCAGCAAAGGGGCGAGTTTTGAGACCTATGCTGGAATACGTATCCGTGGAGCTATGCTTGATGACATTCGTCGTGGAGACTGGGTACCGCGTTCGGTACATAAACACAGCCGTGAAATTAATCAGGCTATCGCGATTTTGGAAGGGCAATTTAAACGAGACCCTACAGATGCTGAAGTGGCGAATTATGTGGGTATGTCCTTGTCTCAGTACCATACGGTTCTGACTGATATCAACTGCTCTCGTTTGGTAGGGATTGAAGACTTAGGTGTATCGGAAGATGTAATAACTTCTGGTGGCACTGATGAAGAAAATGCACCTTTTCAAGGTGTTGCTGATGAATACTTTAGGAATGCTCTGGTAGAATCGATAAAATCATTACCTGAGCGAGAAGCTTTAGTTCTATCTCTTTATTACGATGAAGAGTTGAATTTGAAAGAAATCGGTGAAGTCATTGGAGTTAGCGAATCACGCGTTAGCCAAATACTAAGCCAATCAATGCAACGCCTGCGCACAAAATTAAGTGCGTGGACAAACAATGACTAAAAATCACTGACATCATAATCAGTGGAGGCAATTTTGAATAAAAACATGAAAATCTTGATTGTTGATGACTTTTCAACAATGCGCCGTATCGTTAAAAACCTACTTCGTGATTTGGGTTTTAATAACACCCAAGAAGCGGATGATGGTTTAACTGCATTGCCTATGCTCAAGAAGGGCGATTTTGATTTCGTTGTTACAGACTGGAACATGCCCGGTATGCAAGGTATCGACTTGCTTAAGCATATCCGTGCCGACCAAGAGCTGAAGCATCTACCTGTACTTATGATCACGGCTGAAGCAAAGCGTGAACAAATCATTGAGGCAGCTCAAGCTGGCGTAAATGGCTATATCGTAAAACCATTTACTGCGGCAACGCTAAAAGAGAAGTTAGATAAAATCTTCGAGCGTTTATAGTCAAGTAGTCGACTATGTTGTTTTGGGCGAAAAAGGCCATATAGGAATGATTTCATTAGAACAGGCAAAACAACTCGTTGAGCTTTTGGAATGTGGTAAGCAACAAGACGCGGATGACCTCGTTAAAGGCATTTACGACATACCAAGCGAACCTATGCTGCAAGAGATAGGTGCGCTGACTCGCGATTTGCATGAATCGATTAAACAGTTTCATCTTGATGAGCGAATTTCACAGCTTGCCAATGACGAAATCCCGGATGCACGGGATCGCCTTCAATACGTTATTGAAAAGACTGAAGTCGCAGCGAATCAAACAATGGATGCAGTTGACCGCTGCATGCCAATAGCAGATAACTTACATGATGGTTTACTTCAAGTCAGACCACAATGGAATCAGTTGATGCATGGCAAGATAGACCTGAGTGAGTTTAAAGCGCTTTGTCACCGTATCGACGACCTATTAGGCAGTGTTGAAGGTAACAGTAGCGAGTTACGTAGCTTACTGACAGATATCTTAATGGCGCAAGGCTTCCAAGACCTAACTGGGCAAATAATTGGTCGAGTGATTGAGCTAGTTAACGAAGTTGAAATGCGACTCGTTGATATACTTACAGTTTTTGGTCAAAATCAGTTGGAAGAAGACTTATCCAATAACAAGAATAAAGCATCAACCGAAGCGGAAGGACCGATTATCAATCCCCTTCAAAGGGATGATGCGGTTTCATCGCAAGACGAAGTAGACGACTTACTCTCCAGTCTTGGGTTTTAGAGGTTAACTTATGAGCTACGATTTAGACGAAGATATTCTTCAGGACTTTTTAGTTGAGGCGGGGGAAATCTTAGAGCTACTTTCTGAACAGTTAGTAGAACTGGAAAATAACCCGAATGACAAGGATTTGCTCAACGCTATCTTCCGTGGTTTTCACACGGTTAAGGGCGGAGGCGGCTTCTTAAGCCTTACCGAACTTGTTGATACTTGTCATGGTGCGGAGAATGTGTTTGATATTCTTCGAAACGGACAGCGTGAAGTAACTGCAAGTCTTATGGATACAATGCTTAAAGCACTTGATACCGTGAATGCGCAGTTCAAAGCAGTACAAGATCTTGAGCAGATGGAAGCCGCGGATCAGTCACTTCTAGATGAACTTCATCGTCTAAGCAAACCTGCTTCAGAAGACGAAGTAGCCGTAGCTCCAGTTGAACCTGAAATTATTATTGAAGAGCCAGCAGTTATTATTGAAGAGCCAGCAGTTATTGTTGAAACGCCAGCGGTTGCAGCACCGAGCGCTCAAGTGGATGTGGGTTCTATTGATGAAATTACCCAAGATGAATTCGAAAAATTACTCGATGAATTGCATGGTGTAGGTACGGCTCCAAATGCTCATACAACACCAGTTGCACCAGTAGTAACTCCGACAGCACCAGCGCCACAGTCTGTTAGCGAGACTGGCGATATTACTGATGATGAGTTTGAGAAGCTTCTTGATGAACTTCACGGTGTCGGACAAGGTCCAGCAAACAAAGAAGAGGCAGTGCCGGTAGCGCCAGCGGCACCAACACCAGCCGCTTCCATTGATGAAGATTTAATGTCAGATGATGAGTTCGAAAAATTACTCGATCAACTACATGGTCAAGGCAAAGGTCCAACGCTTGAAGAGCTAGAAGCTGCAACTAAGCCAGCGGTGTCGAATGTGGCTCCTCAGTTGGATCCTGTTGTTGCTCCAGTTGCTGTTGCAACGCCTGCGCCAGCACCTGTTTCTGCGCCAGTAGTAAAAACAGAAGCCAATGTTCCAGCCAAGAAAGACGCTGCGCCACCAGCTAAGAAACCACAAGTAGAAGCAACGGTACGTGTTGACACATCAACTCTTGATATCATCATGAACATGGTGGGTGAGTTGGTATTGGTTCGCAACCGTTTGTTAAGCCTTGGATTAAATAGCAGCGACGAAGAAATGTCGAAAGCGGTTTCGAATCTTGATGTTGTTACTGCTGATCTGCAAGGCGCAGTAATGAAAACGCGCATGCAGCCAATCAAAAAGGTATTTGGTCGTTTTCCTCGTGTGGTACGTGATCTTGCGAGAACCCTGAATAAAGACATCACGCTTGAAATGCGTGGTGAAGATACGGATTTAGATAAGAACTTGGTAGAAGCGTTGGCTGACCCACTAATTCACTTGGTTCGTAACTCGGTTGATCATGGTATCGAAATGCCGGAAGATCGTGTGAAAGCAGGTAAATCTCGTACTGGTAAAGTAATCTTATCGGCGGCGCAAGAAGGTGACCATATCCAACTAGCCATTGTTGATGATGGCGGCGGTATGGATCCTGACGTTCTGCGCGGTATCGCTGTGAAACGCGGCATGATGGATGAAGATGCAGCTTCTCGTTTAACTAACAAAGAGTGCTTCAATCTAATCTTTATGCCTGGTTTCTCAAGCAAAGAGAAAATCTCAGACATTTCTGGTCGCGGTGTTGGTATGGACGTTGTTAAAACGGCGATAAATACCCTAAACGGCTCGATTGATATTGATTCAGAGATGGGCAAGGGTACGCAAATCTCAATCAAAGTGCCATTGACTCTCGCAATCTTGCCAACCTTAATGGTTGGTGTTGGTGGCAACCCATTTGCATTACCTTTAGCGAGTGTGAACGAGATATTCCACTTAGACCTAAGCCGCACTAATGTGGTTGATGGTCAGTTAACGATTATTGTACGTGAAAAGTCTATCCCATTGTTCTACCTACAGAACTGGTTGTCGCCACGCTCTTCAACGGTGGAGCAACGTAAAGGGCATGGTCACGTCGTGATAGTACAGTTGGGAAGCCAACGCGTAGGTTTTGTTGTTGATACCTTAATCGGGCAAGAAGAAGTAGTGATCAAACCACTAGATAACTTATTGCAAGGTACACCGGGTATGGCAGGTGCGACCATTACAAGTGATGGGCACATCGCCTTGATCTTGGATGTACAAAACCTGTTAAAACGCTACGCAGCTGCATCACGAATCTAGATCGTTAAGTATTAAAAAGGGATATCATGGCAATACGAGTTTTAGTAGTTGACGATTCAAGCTTTTTCCGTCGTCGAGTTAGCGAGATTATTAATTCGGACACTCGACTAGAGGTGATTGATATCGCGACCAACGGCAAAGAAGCCGTAGAAAAAGCGCTGAAAATTAAGCCTGACGTGATCACTATGGATATTGAAATGCCAGTTATGGATGGTATTACTGCCGTTCGTGAAATTATGGCATCGAATCCAATTCCGATTTTAATGTTTTCTTCGTTGACTCACGATGGTGCTAAAGCGACTTTAGACGCGCTAGATGCAGGCGCGTTAGATTTTTTACCGAAAAAATTTGAAGATATCGCCCGTAATCGCGATGAAGCCGTAAGTCTATTGCAACAACGAGTAATACAAATCGCGTCACGTCGTAGTTTTTTACGTCGTCCTGTTGCGCCTAGAGTGGCTCCGACTGCGGCGCCGTTAGATCGCACGGCGGCACGTTCTACAGTTTCAGCATTGTCACGCCCCGCAGCAGTTCCTGTTGCGCGAGCGCCAGCGGCAACGACACGCTTTAAAGCAAGTGGTAAAAAGTATCAATTAACTGCTATTGGCACCTCAACCGGTGGACCGGTCGCACTACAAAAAATATTGACCAAATTACCAGCTCACTATCCTCACCCGATTTTGCTTATTCAACATATGCCGGCAACATTTACCGCAGCATTCGCAAGTCGTCTGAACTCGCTGTGTAAGATCCAAGTGAAAGAAGCGGCTGACGGTGATGTTTTAAAACCGGGTGTTGCATACTTAGCCCCAGGTGGTAAGCAAATGATGGTTGAAGGGCGTGCCGGGAATGCGAAATTGCGCATCATCGACGGTGGTGACCGAATGAATTACAAACCTTGTGTGGATGTATCTTTCGGTAGTGCGGCGAAAGTCTATGCTGACAAAGTCCTATCTATGGTGTTAACCGGAATGGGAGCTGACGGTCGTGAAGGTGCGCGCATGCTAAAAAATGCGGGTGCAACGATTTGGGCACAAGACGAAGAAAGCTGTGTTGTATACGGCATGCCTCAAGCAGTGGCAAAAGAGGGTATTTCAACAGAAGATCTACCTCTAGAACGTATTGCTGAACGTATGTTGGTCGAAGTAGGCCTAGCGTAGAGGTGAGGCTATGATCGTTTGGAGTATTGCAAACCAAAAAGGCGGTGTTGGTAAAACGACAACCACCATCACTTTAGCGGGTTTGCTTAGCAAGCAAGGAAAGAAAGTTTTGTTGGTCGATACCGATCCTCATGGCTCTCTTACAACGTATTTGGGCTTTGACTCAGACCACGTGCCATCAAGCTTGTTTGATCTGTTTCAGGTCCAAGAGTTCACAGAAAAAACAGTTATGCCGCTAGTGATGGACAGTGATATCCCGGGAATCGACATTATTCCGGCGCATATGTCTTTGGCGACGCTAGATCGTGTTATGGGTAATCGAAGCGGGATGGGGCTGATATTGAAGCGAGCTTTGATGGCAATTAAAGACCGTTATGACTATGTGTTGATTGATTGTCCGCCTATTTTGGGTGTGATGATGGTTAATGCATTGGCTGCAAGTCACCGAATTCTTATTCCTGTCCAAACTGAATTTCTGGCGATGAAAGGCTTGGAACGGATGGTTCGCACGCTAGCGATCATGCAAAAGTCACGTAGTAAGCCATTTAAAGTCACTATTGTGCCAACGATGTATGACAAACGAACTCGTGCATCGTTGCAGACATTACAGCAACTTAAGAAAGATTATCCAAGCCAAGTTTGGTCGTCAGCGGTACCGATCGATACCAAATTTAGAGACGCGAGCTTAAAACATTTACCAGTGTCGCATTTTGCCTCAGGTAGCCGAGGTGTATTTGCTTATAAACAGTTGCTACTTCATCTAGAGAGGTTAGCGATTAATGAGTGAAGACACGCTACTCTCTAGCGAACAAGCTTTAGACAACTACTTTACCTCACTATTAAGTGAGGATGAAGAGTTGCAGGCGCTTGTTACCCAAGATGTAGATGAAACAATCTTTGCAGAGCCAGAGCCAGAGCCAGAGCCAGAGCCAGAGCCAGAGCCAGAGCCAGAGCCAGAGCCAGAGCCAGAAGTTTTAGATTACTATCAATTTGAGCCTAAGGTGCAGTCGTTAGAGCCGAAGAGCTTTTTCCACGCCACAACTGCTGAAATTGAAGTTCCGAATTTGGAAGATGTCGAAAGGTTGCTTAAGCAACTTGAAGCGTCAAACTCAGTAGAAGATTTGCAACTTGCTAGCGTGATGGATCAAAACACGCTAGAAATAGCCCAAGCTGTATCGACTCTTCAACAAGAAGAAGAGATTCAAGAGTGGGATTTAGATCCTTATGTAACACCAGAGAGTATTGAAAGCGCGGTAGAGCCAGTCGTTGAGGTCGAGACTATTGTCGAGACTGAAACAGTGGAAGAGGCAGCAGTTGAACAAGCTGCTGAGCTAGCGCCTCAAGTAGAGCTTGAAACTCAGTCTGGGGCAAGTTTTGTCAAAGATTGGACTAGCACTAAACGTGAGCAGGATTTTCAGGTTCTCTATTTTGATGTTAATGGTGTCACGTTCGCAGTTCCTCTTGATGAACTGGGAGGAATTCATAGGTTGGCAGAGCTTAATCATTTAATCGGTCGACCAGAATGGTATTTAGGTCTGCAAACAAGCAGAGAGTTACAGCTTGATGTTGTTGATACCGCAAAGTGGGTCATGGCAGAGAAGCTAACAGATGATAGTTATCGAGAACAATATCAGCATGTTGTGATGCTTGGTGGAAGTCTGTGGGGACTAGCCTCTACTCAATTAATGGGAACAGAGCTACTTAACACAGAAAAAGTTCGCTGGCGTGAAATGGCGGGCAAAAGACCATGGCTAGCTGGTATGGTTAAAGAAAAAATGTGCGCTTTGATCCATGTTGAAGCATTGATCGCTATGCTAAATGCTGGACTTGATGTAAAAGCATTAGATAAATAGTAATGTGCCCTAAAAGGCTTAGAGAGGATAAGGTATGTCTCATACTAGCGAAGTAGAAATGAGAAAAGAACAGTCAAATGACGAAGTCCTTCAGTGGGTGACGTTCCAGTTAGAAGAAGAAACGTACGGCATTAATGTAATGCAAGTTCGCGAAGTACTTCGCTATACGGAAATAGCGCCTGTTCCAGGTGCTCCTGACTACGTTCTAGGCATCATTAACCTTCGTGGTAACGTAGTGACAGTGATTGATACTCGTTCACGCTTTGGTTTGATGGAAGGCGAGATCACAGATAACACGCGTATTATTGTCATTGAGTCAGAGCATCAAGTTATTGGTATCTTAGTGGATAGCGTAGCTGAAGTGGTTTACCTACGTTCATCTGAAATTGATACCACACCAAGTGTTGGGACAGATGAAAGTGCTAAGTTTATCCAAGGTGTAAGTAACCGCGAAGGTAAGCTTCTGATCTTGGTTGATCTTAATAAACTTCTTTCAGATGACGAATGGGATGAGATGGCTCATCTATAATGGATATTAGCTGGATCACTGATGCTCCTGCAGTCGCAGGGGCAGTTGCGTTTATATCACTTGTGTTCTTATTGGTCGTGTTACGCTCCAAGCGAACACAACGTCAGGCCGCTGAGAATTCTCGGCAGCAGCATCGCCATTTGGAACGAGAACTTCAAAAAGCCAATAAACAACTTCTAGAAGTACGTTCAGTGGTTGTGGGTCTCGGTCAAAAGGTGAGTGAGCAAGAAGACATCATTCAACATCTTGTTGGAAGGATTAAAGATCTGGAACAAGCGGATGGTGATGGGCGGCTTTATTCTAGAGCGACGAAGATGGTCCAGTTAGGCGCAGATTTAAATGAGCTAATCGAAGAGTGTGAACTGCCAAAAGCAGAAGCTGAACTTATGCTTTCATTACAAAATAAGTTGGCGGGTCGCGAAAAGATCCCACCTCTAGAAGGTATGCCTGACCAGTCATTTAAGCCTCGGCGCAATATTCATAAATAATTAAAAAAGGATGCTATATGCATCCTTTTTTATTGTTGGAAGCCTAATTTATAAGTAATTATTTCCAGTTGTGAATGTTTGGTGTTAATTAATGCACACTGTGATGAATTATTAACAACTTCTTACGTAGTTTCGTGACTCGTAAAGCGCATTCACTATGTTGTAGAAAAACGGCTGTGGTAATATAAACGTCTACGTTTTTATAGTGGTCGCCAATGCTAGAAGTAAAACAATTAACCGCAATTCGTGATGAAAGAATTTTGTTCGAATCCCTGTCTTTTAGCATAGGCAGTGGAGATTTGGTGCAAATTGAAGGTCGCAATGGTACCGGTAAAACAACTCTGTTGCGTATTGTAGCAGGCTTAGGTGACCGTGATGATGGTGAGATTTTCTGGAACGATGAGAGTATTGAATCGAATCGTGATAGCTATCATCAAGATCTGTTGTTTTTAGGTCACCAAACAGGGGTCAAGCGAGAGTTAACCGCGTATGAAAATCTGCGCTTTTATATTTCGGTTCATACAAACCAACCTGCCGATAGGGCAACCATTTATCAAGCGTTAGTCAAAGTTGGTTTGGCAGGTAGAGAAGATGTACCTGTCGCTCAGTTATCTGCGGGGCAGCAACGTCGTGTTGCTTTAGCTCGTCTTTGGTTAAGTAACCACAAATTATGGATACTTGACGAGCCTTTGACCGCAATTGATAAACAGGGTGTAAAAGTCTTAGAAGCTCTGTTTCTAAATCACGCAGAGCAGGGTGGTATTGTCGTGTTAACGACGCACCAAGACATGTTTGCTGATAATCCTAAATTACGAAAAATAAAACTAGGTGGTTAACAGTGCTTGCCCTAATGAATAACATCATCCACCGAGAATTGTTGATTGCTTATCGTCGACAAGCAGATATTTTTAATCCACTTTGGTTTTTTATCATAGTCATTACCCTTTTCCCTCTTAGTATTGGACCTGAGCCAAATCTACTTGCACGTATTGCTGCGGGGATTGTTTGGGTTGCAGCATTGTTATCTGCGCTACTCTCTTTAGAGAGACTTTTTCGTGATGACTACCAAGACGGCGCATTAGAACAGATGATGCTGTTGCCTATTCCTTTGCCTTTGGTAGTGATGTCAAAGGTGATTGCTCATTGGTTATTAACTGGTTTGCCGTTGATTGTCATTAGTCCACTGCTCGCGGTGTTGCTATCGCTTGATTTTGATACATGGCTGGCGGTTGTTTTAACCTTATTAGTGGGTACACCTACATTGAGTTTTATCGGCGCAATTGGCGTTGCGCTGACGGTAGGATTGCAAAAAGGTGGCGTTTTGCTTAGTTTGCTTATCTTGCCGCTTTATATCCCGATTTTGATATTTGCTACGTCTGCGATTGATGCTGCATCACTTGGTATGGCGTACAACGGACAACTAGCCATATTAGGCGCAATGTTTATGGGGGCACTAACTTTAACGCCATTCGCGATTAGTGCCGCATTGCGAGTAAGTGTTAATTAGTTGTTTTCGATCAAGCACGAAAATTTCCCAGATTATAAATTACACGCTATTAAAATCGAGAGTTTGACTACTCGATAACATAATAAAATGAAGTGAAGAGTGAGACCGACAATGTGGAAATGGCTCCATCCATATGCAAAACCTGATTCAGCTTATCGCCTATGTGGCAAGTTGTTACCCTGGTTTTCTATTCTAGCCTTTGCCTGCCTATCGGTAGGTACCGTTTGGGGGTTAGCATTTGCGCCTTCAGATTATCAACAAGGTGATAGTTTCAGGATTATATACATCCATGTACCTTCTGCTATTTGGTCAATGGGTGTATACATGTCGATGGCTATTGCCGCCTTTATCGGTTTGGTATGGCAAATTCGTATATCGAATATGGCGGCTCTAGCTATGGCGCCGATTGGTGCGGTATTTACCTTTATTGCCCTTTTGACTGGTGCGGTTTGGGGTAAACCTATGTGGGGTGCTTGGTGGGTATGGGATGCTCGCTTAACATCAGAGCTGATCCTGCTATTTTTGTACTTAGGTGTTATCGCCCTTTATCACGCATTTGATGATCAAAAAACAGCGGCGAAAGCTGCAGGTATTTTGGCGATGGTGGGTGTGATTAACTTACCGATTATTCATTTCTCGGTCGAATGGTGGAATACCCTGCACCAAGGTGCAACGATTACCAAGTTTGACCAGCCTTCAATTTCAAACGACATGCTATGGCCACTGCTATTAAACATTTTTGGTTTTGCATTCTTCTTTGGTGCACTAACGTTGATCCGCTTACGTAATGAAATCATTAGCAAGGAAAGCCATCGACCTTGGGTGATTGAAATGTCAACTCGTCTTACTCAGAGAGGTAACTAACCATGCATTTTGATTCTTTGAGCGATTTCTTTGCTATGGGTGGCTACGCCGCTTACGTATGGGGAGCATTTGGTATCACTTTTTTCGCGATGATTGCGTTGCTAATTACTAGTGTCCGCCGTCATTCATCTCTACTTAATGAAGTTCAGGATAAAGTGGCTCGTCAAGCTCGTATTGATGCCGCTAAGAATTTGGAGAACATTCTATGAACCCAAGACGTAAAAAGAGGCTCGCTATTGTTCTAGCCATAGTTCTTGGTATTGGCTCTACCATCGGTCTAATGATTTATGCATTAGGACAGAATATGGACTTGTTCTACACCCCTACCGAGCTAGTATTAGGAAAACCTGATGGTTCTAAACCGTACGTTGGGCAACGCTTACGTATTGGCGGAATGGTTGTGGAAGACTCGGTAAAACGTGATTCTGAATCACTGAGAGTGACATTTAAGCTGCATGATGTAGGACCGAAAGTGACCATTTTGTACGATGGCATTTTGCCCGATCTTTTCCGTGAGGGGCAGGGCATTGTGGCACAAGGCGTATTGGTGGATGCAACAACAGTGGAAGCTTTTGAAGTGCTAGCAAAGCATGATGAAGAATACATGCCACCAGAGATTGCAGAAGCGATGGAAAAAAACCATACGCCACTTGATTATTCTGAACAACAAAAACAAGGAAGCAGTCAATGATAGCTGAAATTGGCCACTTTGCGCTGATCGTATCGCTAGCGATGGCAGCGCTACTCAGCGTTTTGCCCTTGGTAGGAGCTTCCAAAAATAATACTGTATTAATGAATACTGCTCGTCCTCTTTCATGGGCAATGTTCCTTTTACTGGCGTTCTCATTTTGTATTTTGTTGTGGGCGTTTTATACCAATGACTTTACGGTCAGCTACGTAGCGAATAACTCCAACACTCAGTTACCTTGGTACTACCGACTCACCGCAGTTTGGGGTGCTCACGAAGGTTCATTGTTACTTTGGGTTCTCATCCAAGCAGGTTGGACGGTTGCTGTAGCGTCATTTAGCCGTGGAATGCCGCAAGAATCGGTTGCTCGTGTACTCGCCGTGATGGGTATGATCAGTGTCGGTTTCCTGCTGTTCGTTATTCTGACTTCGAACCCATTTTTACGTACGTTACCATTCTTCCCTGTTGACGGACGCGACCTTAACCCATTGCTGCAAGATCCGGGTTTGATTATTCACCCACCAATGCTGTATATGGGCTACGTGGGCTTTTCGGTGGCTTTCTCATTTGCGATTGCATCGCTAATGACTGGTCGTTTAGATACCGCTTGGGCGCGTTGGTCTCGTCCTTGGACAACTGCAGCATGGCTGTTTCTTACGTTAGGTATCGCACTTGGCTCTTGGTGGGCATATTACGAACTCGGCTGGGGTGGCTGGTGGTTCTGGGATCCAGTAGAAAACGCGTCATTCATGCCTTGGCTAGCGGGTACCGCTCTAATGCACTCATTGGCTGTCACCGAAAAACGTGGCACGTTCAAAGCTTGGACGGTTTTGCTGGCGATCTCTGCATTCTCACTAAGCTTATTAGGCACCTTCCTAGTTCGCTCAGGTATTCTAGTTTCAGTGCACGCGTTCGCGTCTGATCCGTCACGTGGCATGTTTATTCTAGGTTTCCTTGTGTTTGTGATTGGTGGCTCGCTCCTGTTATTTGCAATAAAAGGCGCAGCAGTTCGTGTTCGCGGTAATTTTGACTTAATCTCGCGTGAGAACGCATTACTGACTAATAACATATTGCTTATGGCAGCTTTAGTTGTGGTGTTAGTGGGTACATTGCTACCCCTTGTACATAAACAGCTTGGGTTGGGCTCGGTTTCTATCGGTGCGCCATTCTTTGATATGTTGTTTGCATGGTTGATGATCCCATTCGCATTTGTTTTGGGTATTGGTCCTCTAATTCGTTGGAAACGTGACAACCTATCAAGCCTTGCTAAACCAATGGCAGTCTCAGCGGTTGTTTCAGCTGTTCTCGCTGGCTTATTTAACTGGATATACTCGGACTATTTCGTCTTTATGACCTATCTAGGTTGGCTGATGGCGATGTGGATTGTGGTTATGCACTGTTTCGAGCTTTATCAGCGCGCCACTCACCGCCATAGTTTCCTTACTGGTGTTGGTAAGTTGCAGCGCAGCCATTGGGCAATGATGCTTGGTCACATCGGTCTTGCTGTATCAATTATTGGTATTGCGATGGTGCAAACACACAGTGTTGAACGTGACGTTCGTTTAGCGCCGGGTGAGAACTTCCAACTTGATGAGTACAATTTCTACTTTTCAGCTTTGCGTGACAAAGATGGTCCGAACTACGATGGTTACATCGCTGATTTCGAGATTACTTTAGATGGTAAGTACATAAATACGCTACATGCAGAGAAACGCTTCTACCGCACAGCTCGCTCTATGATGACCGAAGCGGCCATTGATCGTAGCTTAACGCGTGATCTTTACATTGCGATGGGTGATCGCCTTGATGATAATAAGTCATGGGCGATACGTATTTACTACAAACCATTTGTAAACTGGATTTGGGCAGGTTCTATTATTATGTCATTGGGCGGTGCCATCGCGATCAGCGATAGACGTTACCGCTTTAGAAAAAATGCCAACAAGCAGGAGGCATAAATGAACAAGAAACTTTTATTTATCCCGCTGGTTGTATTTTTAGCATTGGCGGCAGTATTTACGACTCAATTGGTACGCAACGCAGAAGGTGACGACCCAACCAAGTTAGAGTCAGTATTGATTGGTAAAACAGTGCCAGAGTTCCGTCTAGAAGATTTGGCGGAACCGGGTAAGTTGTACGACCAAGCTATTTTTAAAGGCGAGCCTTTGCTGCTAAACGTGTGGGCAACTTGGTGCCCTACTTGTTATGCAGAACACCAATATTTAAATACCTTGGCTGGTGAAGGGGTAAAGATTATTGGTCTTAACTATAAGGATGAGCGTGACAAAGCGGTTGGGTGGTTAAACGATCTAGGCAACCCTTACTTGATCAGTTTGTTTGACGGTAATGGTATGTTAGGTCTCGATCTTGGTGTTTACGGTGCTCCTGAAACTTTCCTCATTGATGCCAATGGTATCATTCGTTACCGTCATGTTGGTGATGTCAATCCGCGTAACTGGAAAGAAAAACTCGAGCCTATGTATCAGCAATTGGTAGCGGAGGCAAAATAATGAAGAAATGGTTTATTGCGTTCTTCGTAGCCGCAACATTTTCAATGGCGGCACAAGCAACAATTGAAGTGTATGAGTTTGAAAACCTGCAGCAAGAGCAGCAGTTTAAAGAGCTTGGTAATACATTGCGCTGTCCCAAATGTCAAAACAATACTATCGCAGACTCCAATGCTGAATTGGCTCAAGATTTACGCCACAAAGTGTATGAGATGACTAAACAAGGCAAATCGAAAGACGAGATCGTCGATTACATGATTGCCCGTTACGGAAATTTCGTTACTTACAATCCACCTTTTACTGTCGCAACTTCAATCTTATGGTTGGGTCCGTTAGCAGTGGTTTTATTTGGCTTTGGCATCATTATTATGCGCAGTCGTAAAACCAAAAAAGTGGCAACAGATGAAAAATGGGATCAAAACAAAGAACAGCGTCTAAAAGCGCTGTTGGATGAAGAAAACAACGGAGATAAGCAGTAATGACTCTATTTTGGATTTCTTCTATCGTTCTTATTGCTCTCAGTTGTGTACTGGTTGCTCTGCCTTTTATTCAGAAAAAAGATAACATAGATGAAGCACTGCGTGACGAGTTAAACAAAGCACTCTATAAAGATCGCATTTCTGAACTTGAAGAAGAAACGGAAGAAGGTTTAGTGGCAGATCAGCAAGAGTTGATTGATGATCTTAAACAATCACTGTTGGATGACATCCCTACGGAAAAACAAGCCTCTGAAAATACACAGCTTAACCCGTGGGTAGTGATTATCCCTTCAATGTTACTCACCATTGGGTTGAGTTATGGTCTTTATGCGAAATTTGGTGCGGCGGAAGATGTACAGCAATGGCAACAAGTTACCTCAAATTTACCTGCTTTATCAAAGAAGCTGATGTCTCCGGAAGGTGCGTCTTTAAGCGATGATGAGATGCAAGATCTAACATTGGCTTTGCGTACTCGCCTTCATTACGAACCAAGTGATGCAACAGGTTGGTTGTTACTTGGTCGAATAGCGTTAGCAAACCGCGATGTTGAGACCGCCATTGGTGCAATGAACAAAGCGTATCGACTTAAGTCTGACGACCCAGACATTATGTTGGGCTATGCTCAATCGTTGATGATGTCTCAAGACGAAGTTGACCAAGATACGGCTCGTGCAACACTGGGCAAGCTAGTTCAACGCAACTATATGGATGTGCGTGTATTCTCTTTGTTAGCTTTTGATGCTTATGAGCGTAAAGACTTCGCAGCAGCTGTGCGTTACTGGAGCATTATGCAACAGATGATTGGTCCACAAGATGAGCGTTATGAAATGCTGTCGCGCAGTATTGAAAATGCTCAGAAACAAATGGGGTCAAACGCTGAAGGCAATAAATCGGTTTCTGTAGCGATCAATTTAGCGCCACAGGTATCGGCAAACCCTAATGCTGCATTAATCGTCTCTGTTCATCGTGCTGATGGCTCACCAATGCCAGTAGCTGCAGCGCGTTATCCGTTGGGATCTTTCCCACGTACCATTGTACTTGATGATGGTAACAGCATGATACAAGGGCAGAAATTATCACAGTTAGAACAGTTTTTAGTGCGTGTTCGTATAGATAACGATGGTAATGTTGCGACCAAAGAAGGCGACTGGTATGGTGAGAGCCACCCCGCTAAAATGGGGCAAGCGGTAGAGGTTATCGTAGATACACAGTATTAATATTTGGTGTTAATAAGCACTAAATATCAGTAAACTAAGGCCGGAAACTCACCGGCCTTTTTCATGGAATAAGAATAATGAAGAGCCTTAAGCCAAAGGTATGGACATCGCTTCTATCTGCATTGTTGCTTGCTGGTTGTGCCAGTGCACCAGACAGTGACTTAGACAGCGATCTTAACGCATCACACGTTAGTGACCCATTTGAAGGTTTTAACCGTTCAATGTGGGCGATTAACTATGACTACCTCGACCCCTACGTCGTTCGCCCTGTTTCTCTTGCCTATGTTGGTTACACGCCACGTCCTGTTCGTCTTGGTATCTCAAACTTTTTAAGTAACCTTGATGAGCCAGCTAGCATGGTTAACAATCTAGTGATGGGCAATGGTGGTAAAGCGTTTGACCATTTCAATCGTTTTTTGATCAACAGTACGTTCGGTCTGCTTGGTTTGATTGATATTGCTTCAGACGCAGGTATTACTGATCACAATGAGAAAGCGCTAGGCGATGCGCTGGGTCATTACGGAGTGGGTAACGGACCTTATGTGATGGTGCCGGGTTATGGCCCTTGGACTGTGCGTGAAACTGCGGATTTCGCTGATGGCATGTACGTACCACTGTCACTGCTGAACTTCTGGGCAGGGTTAGGAAAGTGGGCATTTGAAGGCATGGAAACTCGTGCTTCTTTGGTAACACAAGAAGCAATGCTTGAAAACTCGCCCGATCCATATGCACTTACTCGTGAAGTGTATATTCAGCATCAAGATTTCAAAGCTGAAATTGAGAGTAAGCAGCAAGAAATTGATCACGACGAAGAAGCTTATCTAGATGAGTATTTAGAAGATCTTTAATCGAAATCTGATACTTTTGATCCTCAGGTGAAGCAAACGCAACAAACGAAAAAGGCTTGGATAAATCCAAGCCTTTGTTATCTATACCCAAAAAACTTGAAGATGCAGGTAGGCGGCAAGTAAGAAAGTCCCCTGAGCATAGGTGAACTATGTGATTGGGGTGCACAAATACAGCCAACACCGCTGCAGCTTCAAGTATAACGGGTATATTAATCTAATAATTTGTTAGCTCAAGCTTAGAACTTGTAGTTCGCTTGTACACCCACTAGCCAAATGCTGCCAGATACTTCGCCTTCAAATGTGCCACCGAAAGCGTCTGCTTTTGGATCGCTTTCATGCATTTTGGCATCTTTAGCGATAATGTAAGTAAAGCCCGCATCCAGTGTAAGTTGCTCAGACCATTGGTAACCAGCACCAATACTTAGCCATAGGCGGTCGGTTTCTGGAATGGTTGCAGTGCGGTGCTCTTCACTTACAGCTGAGGTGTCATACGCCACGCCTGTACGAAGTTGTAGCTTATTGCTGTATTGGTACGTTGAACCAATCGCAAAGCGGTAGTTATCTTCCCAGTTTTCTTCTTTGATATCTTGTGAACTAGCAGACCCGAACTCTGGGATATTAGCAACCAACTCTTTAAAGCTGCTCCAATCTGTCCAATTGATGCTGGTATGGATGGCGACTTTGTCATTTAGCTGATGATAAGTTGCTAGCTCAGCCGTTGCTGGCAAAGCGAGGTTCATTGAGCCTGCATATTGAGCCTTAGGCACTGGGGCATCCGAGAGGAAACCAAGTCCTTTTGCATGCCCTTCTAACGTCAGATCAACTTCTGATTTATAAGTAAAACCGATACGGTTAGTTTCGTTAACCTGCCAAACTGTACCTACTTGCCATGCAAAAGCAGTATCGTCACCTTCCATGTATTTAAGTGTTGTGCCAGTAGGCAGTGTATCTGTTGCTGTAGCTCCGAAACTACCTTCCGCCTGTACAATACGCAGACCGCCACCAATACTTACCGCTTCTGTTAACTGGTAGGCAGCATTCAGGTTAGCTTCCATTGAAATGACACTGGCTTCGTTGCCGTGGTTTGCACCACGAAAGTCTTTGCCTAAGTCGGTTTCCATACCGTAGTTGGTACCCAGCGCAAAGCCTAGTGCAAATTTGTCATTGTACTTATGCGAAACATAGAAGTTGGGGATCACAGCATCATGAGCGAAATCAGATGAACTCGCTGGAGTTGTACCACCGCTGGTGCCGTCGATATCAATATTAGGATCTACATAAATAGCGCCTACAGAAATTTGAGTCCCTTCTAGGTAGGTTAGCAACGCAGGGTTACGCCATTGTGAGCTTGCGTTGTCAGCCATTGCTGCTTCACCCGCGTATGCACGACCTAAGCCCGTCGCTGAGTATTCTGCTAGTTGGAAGCCAGCGGCGTTAACAGTTGCTGAAGCTGACATTAAACCACATGCCACTGCAAGTGATAGGAGAGACTTATTTGTTTTCATTGTAATGTTCGCTGAATATGATTTGACTCGATGCAGGGATGTTAAATTTAGAGTAAAAACTTTAAAAATAAAAAACACAACAAATGACGTTTTCGAGATTAAATTCTTTAAATAATCATTGTTGCGATATAAACAACCAGTAAAGTGGTAAGACCACTCATTGGCTCGGCGAACACTTGTGTTGTTTAATTTGCGTGAAATTTAACATTTGCTTCGTTAGTAAACATGTATACGTGTACGCTGAAAAGATTGGCAGGATCTGATGGTCAATTGATAGGCACAAAAAAGGGCTGGAAAACCAGCCCTTTTATATAGTACTTAAAGCGTTAGCAATTAGAAGCTGCGGCTGTATTGTACGCCCATCAAGATTGCATCTGCGTGGGTTGTTGCTGTGATTGAAGTTCCTAAATCGGTTGATTCTTCGACTTTTACGTCATCACCCAGCAAGTAAGTGAAGCCAAAATCTACGTTAGACGCTGTATCAATATGGTAAGTGAAACCAGCTGAAAACCATTGGCGGTCTGAATCTGGTACAGAAATTGATGTTTTTTCATCTTGTGCGCTGGTGTCATACATATAACCCGCACGTAGCGTCCAATCGCTGTTTAGGTAGTAAGTACCACCAATTGCGTAGTGCCAACCGTCTTGCCACATGTATTCGCTTGAATATACACCGCCATTTAGAGCAGCTGCGCCCGCCGCTATTGTTGACTGTGTTCCATCTAAGTTGGAGAAATCTATTTTATCAAAATCTCCCCAAGCTATGTATTGGATAGAGTAGTGCACCGCGAACTTGGTGTCTTCAATTTTGTGGTAACCAGAAAACTCACCAATATCTGGTAATTGCAGCGTTACTTTTTGACCGTAATCATCTTCGGCTTCAAATTCTGGACTGTAGTGATAAGCCAGACCAAAACGGTTGTTTTCGTCTAACTCATACACGGTACCCACATTAAACCCAACCGCCCAGCCGTCAGCTTTATCAATATCAAGTACAGGTGTGCCGTTACTAAAGATTCGTTTAAAGGTGCCTTGTGCATAAATCAGGTCAATACCCGCACCAAAGCTCCATTGTTCATCGAGGCGGTAAGAGCCCGCTAAACCAAAGTTAAAGCTTTTAACGTCAGTTAACCCGGCGAATTCACTTGCAGGATAGCTATCTTCAAATTCAGTCTTAGTACCAAAGTTAGAGTAGGCGTTAACACCCCATGCAAACTTGTCATTGACTGGTACGATAAGGTGGATGTTTGGTGCGATTGAGGTGGCACCGACATCATCAGTATCTGGAATACTGGTACCATTATATTTAGCATCGCTCACTTCAATCAAAGAAGTAATGCTTTCAAAACCGAGCGACAGTTCCATTTTGTCAAATAGAGCCATAGCAGCTGGGTTACGAGCCATGACCGATGCGTTATCGGCGATGACAGCGTCACCAGCAAATGCACGACCAATACCAGTCGCGGATTGTGCGTTTAACTGAAAACCTGCGGCGAGAGCTTGTTGTGCTGTCAGTGACGATGCGAGTGAGATCGTTACTGCAAGCAGTGTCTTTTTATACAGACGCGTTTTGTTCATTGCTTTTTCCTTTTTTAGTCACCTCTAATGGGCGCTGTTTTTGAGCATTTGCTCATTTGGGGCTGATAGTATTCCGAAGTATAGAAGAATGAAATCCGACCATTGGCTAATTTGATGATAAAATTGCGGAAATGAAGGCTATCAAGCAGGAAAATGCGGTTAAAATCGACTTTATAGAGTATTAACTCTAATTTTTGAGGGTAAAAAGAGCCCTAGTTATTAACTAGAGCTCATTCAGTTAGATAGCAACTGGTTTGATAAGTTTTTTGATAGAATCGGCGATGTTGGTTACATTTTCGCCTTTCTCACCAACAATCACTAAGCTCGCATTGCCAACAGGTTCAACGATACCTTCCATGCCCGCTTTGTGGAAATCTTCAACATGGCTAGAAGGGATATTGGTCATAAATAGAGTGACCTTGCCGCGCTCACCTTGGAATACCATGTGCAGTGCGTTCGCATCACCAAATCCACAATGGTTTAAATAATACACATGGAACGGGAATGGTTCGTTCAACTGGTGAGTAAACGGTGCCATCTTGGCGTTAATCTGCCGTGTATTGACTTGTTCATCAAGGTGGTCGACAAACGGCTTTTCAGCAATCACGTGTTCGATAGCCGTATCAGCCAAACTGGCTTGAGCGGGAGTGACTATTACATTGCCCCAGTTGATCTGTCCGACTAATAAACCGACGATAAAGGCAACCGATGCTGCCATCGCCATGCTGCGTTTAATGAAGTTTGGTTTGATCACATTAGCTTGATTACGCGAACTTTGATTAAACAAAATACGGTCAGCAAGGTCTTCCGGTACTTCAACATTCATCGCCTTAGCGATGCGGCTGTCGAGATCCAAAATATCATCGGCAAACTTGTTGTTGCTGTCATTGGTACGCATCGCATCGATAATGTCGTTATCCCGTTGTTTGGGATCGGACATAATTCGACGACGGAATTCTAGTTCATCCATTGTGCGCTCCTTTGTGATTGCCTTCGGATTCCAACATATCTTTTAGTTGGTTCCTTGCTCGGAATAGACGTGTCATCACGGTATTCTTGTTCAATTCTAAAATTTGACCGATCTCATCACCACTGAAGCCACCAACTACTTGTAGAAAAAGCGGTTCGCGGTATTCCACTTCGAGTTTCATGATTTGTGCATGAATCCACTCAGTTTGATGGTGGGCGTCATCGCTGACTTTGGCTTCATTGGTATGGTCGTCAATATCAACCAAATCAAATTGCTTTCGCTCGAAGCGACGTGCGTTTTCGCGGCGCAAAATCGTGATAAGCCAAGATTTCGCGGCCTTTTCATCTTGTAAGCTGTCTAGTGATTTCCATGCTCGCAAACAGGTTTCTTGAACCAAGTCTTCGGCAATCGTCGGATCTTTACATAACCAGTATCCATAGCGATACAAGTCCCGATGATACGCTCTCACTAGCGCTTCGTATTTTCTGTGTCTGTCCATATCTAATTCGACCGGACGTTGTGACTTTTTCTTTCCAAAAAAATCTAAGATGGCCACAAAGCCTCCCAAACTGAGCTCGTGATTGGAGTAAATATACAGAAAGATGTAATAAAACCGTCACTAAATGGCGTTTTTGAGTTAAAGAAAACGATTACCCGTGCAATAACGGTAGAAATCGAATCAAAAATTGATCTAATTCAAAAAACATCATAACTCAGCGGTTATAGTACACCTTGTCATCTAGTTAGTGTTCGCACTAACAGTTGAGCAAGATGACACTTCCTTTTGAAGGCTGACTTTACTTTCTCCTAATCAGGAAACTGATTATTTTCAATTGGCGTGAGTTAATTGCTTTATACATTCCGACCACACAGCTTTGTGTGGTTTTTTTTTGCCTGTCGTTTTTCCTTTCACAATCTTTGGCGAACTAACTTGCCTTAACTATAGTTAATTCTACTTCCGTCACAACCATATTATTCATCGTGTTAGCGAAAATTACTAACGGTAAATCACGTTTATTTAAACAGATGTTTGATTGATTTAACAAACTGATTACAATAACCGTGGTCAGACCTCTTATTGATTAAGGAGAAACAATGAGTAAGCAGGAAGTAACCACTCGCTCAGGAGAACGAGTCGCTATCGTTGCTGGGCTGCGCACCCCCTTTGCGCGGCAGAGTACTGAGTTTAGCCAAGTACCCGCAGTTGATTTGGGAAAAATGGTGATCAGTGAAATGCTCACTCGTACCGATATCGATCCAAAATTGATCGAGCAGGTTGTTTTTGGTCAAGTGGTGCAAATGCCCGAAGCACCGAATATAGCGCGTGAAATCGTACTGGGAACCGGAATGAATGTTCACACTGATGCTTATAGTGTGACACGTGCATGTGCTACCAGCTTTCAGGCGGCGGTTAACGTGGCAGAGAGCATAATGTCAGGGACGATTGATGTTGGTATTGCTGGTGGTGCTGATTCATCATCTGTATTGCCTATCGGTGTATCGAAGACGTTGGCTGCAAATCTACTGGCGCTGAGTAAAACCAAAACAATGGCGCAGAAGTTGGCTATTTTAAAGAACTTATCCTTAAAAGATTTGATGCCTGTCCCCCCTGCGGTTGCTGAATACTCAACGGGTTTATCAATGGGGCAAACTGCCGAACAGATGGCGAAAAGTCATGGCATTACCCGAGCAGAGCAAGACTCTTTAGCACACCGCTCCCATTCGCTGGCTTCTCTTGCATGGAAAGAGGGAAAAATTGCTGGTGAAGTGATGACGGCTTTCCCTGAACCTTATAAAAAGTGGCTGGCAGAAGACAATAATGTTCGCCACGACTCTCAGCTAGAAAGCTATGCCAAGCTAAGGCCTGCATTTGATCGCCAATACGGCACTGTCACTGCGGCGAACAGTACCCCGCTAACCGATGGTGCTGCGGCTATTATGCTGATGCGTGAAGGGAAAGCGAAAGAACTAGGGCTTGATATCCTCGGTTATATCCGTTCTTACGCCTTCTCCGCCATTGGTGTAGAACAAGATATGTTGATGGGTCCATCGTATGCCACGCCACTGGCACTTGATCGCGCAGGTATCACGTTAAATGACTTAACCTTAATCGATATGCATGAAGCTTTTGCGGCGCAAGCACTGTCAAACGTGAAGATGTTCGCTAGTGATCAGTTCGCTCAACAGAAACTTGGGCGAAGCAAAGCGATTGGTGAAATTGATATGGATAAGTTCAATGTGCTCGGTGGTTCACTTGCTTATGGCCACCCATTTGCCGCAACGGGCGCGCGTATGATGACGCAAACACTACGTGAATTAAAACGTCGTGGCGGTGGTTTAGCATTGAATACCGCATGTGCTGCAGGCGGTTTGGGCGCAGCAATGATTTTGGAGGTTGAGTAATGACTGATTTGAAAGCATTCAATCTGATTATAGATGAGCAAAATATAGCTTGGCTGTGTATTGATGTACCCAACGAAAAAATGAACACCTTACAAGCGGAATTTGTTGCGAACATGGAACAAGTGTTCGCTGAAATCGAACAGCAGAAAGCAACACTTAAAGGACTGATTGTTCATTCGGGTAAGCCGGATAACTTTGTCGCAGGTGCTGATGTTCGCATGCTGGATGCTTGTCAAACAAGTGAAGAAGCACAAGCTTTAGCCACTAATGGGCAAGAGATGTTCCAAAAATTGTCCGCGCTCCCTTTTTCGGTTGTAGCGGCAATTCACGGTCCGTGTTTAGGTGGTGGCTTAGAGCTCGCGCTGGCTTGTGATTATCGAGTATGCAGTGATGATGATAAAACCCGTATTGGTTTGCCGGAAGTGCAGCTAGGCTTATTGCCAGGTTCTGGTGGTACGCAACGTTTACCGCGACTCATTGGTTTATTGCCTTCACTGGATTTGATCTTAACGGGTAAGCAGCTAAGGGCGAAGAAAGCGAAAAAACTCGGCGTGGTTGATGCGTGTGTTCCTCATTCAATCTTGTTGGATGCTGCCAAGCAATATATTGAGAAGAAGAAAAAAGCCAAACGCAAAGAGTCAACCAAAGAGAAGTTAATCTCGAAAACGGGTTTAGGTCGCAAGGTTATTTTTGAACAAGCAGCAAAAAAAACTCAACAGAAAACTCGTGGTAACTACCCAGCTACTGAAGCCATTTTAGAGGTCATTCGTTATGGCTTAGAGAAGGGCATGAGCAAAGGGCTAGAATACGAAGCGAAGCGTTTTGGTGAGTTAGTAATGACACCGGAGTCAAAAGCGTTACGTTCAATCTTTTTTGCTACTACTGAAATGAAAAAAGAGCATGGTGGTGATGCAAAACCACTTCCCGTTAAGTGTGTGGGCGTGCTAGGTGGAGGATTGATGGGCGCGGGTATTGCCCACGTCTCTGTCGCAAAAGCTAAGTTGCCCGTGAGGATTAAAGATGTCAGTAATGATGGCGTACTCAACGCCCTTAGCTACAACTACAAACTGTTTGATAAACAACGTAAACGCCGAATTTTAACCAAGCCTCAACTGCAAGCAAAAATGGTCCAACTTTCAGGCGGTACAGACTTTACCAGTTTTAACCAGATAGATGTGGTGATTGAGGCGGTATTTGAAGACTTAGCGCTTAAACAACAAATGGTGAGCGAGGTGGAACAAAATGCGAAGCCGACAACCATATTTGCCACCAACACTTCATCATTGCCCATTTCTCAAATAGCGGAGAAAGCAGAGCGCCCAGAGAATGTGGTTGGGCTGCATTACTTTAGCCCGGTAGAGAAAATGCCGCTGGTGGAAGTGATCCCACATGAAGGCACGTCTGGTGAGGCGATTTCAACCGTGGTTGAATTGGCGCGTAAACAGGGCAAAACGGCAATCGTAGTAAAAGACCAAGCAGGTTTTTACGTTAACCGAATTCTTGCCCCTTACATGAATGAAGCCGCGCAAATTTTGTTAACCGGTGAGCCGATTGAGCAGCTCGATACCGCACTGCTCAATGCAGGGTTCCCAGTTGGTCCAATTACCTTACTTGATGAAGTCGGCATCGATATAGGCGCGAAAATTATGCCAATCCTTGTTAAGGAGCTAGGAGAGCGTTTCCAAGGACCTGACGTGTTTGAAACCTTACTTAATGATGGCAGAAAAGGGCGTAAGAGTGGCAAAGGCTTTTACACTTATAAAGGCAAGGATAAGCAAGTAGATAAAACGGTCTATCAGCTGCTTAATCTAAAACCTGAAGCTAAATTAAATGAAGAAGAAATAGCGCTACGCTGTTTGTTACCAATGTTAAATGAAGCCACCCGTTGCTTAGATGAAGGCATCATTCGTTCACCAAGAGATGGTGATATAGGCGCAATTTTTGGTATCGGTTTTCCGCCATTCTTAGGTGGACCTTTCCGTTATATGGATCAAATTGGAATCGTAAAATTAGTAGAAATAATGAACGAACATGCATCGAAGTTCGGTGCACGGTTTGCGCCATGTGATGGTTTACTAACCAGAGCAAGCGTAGGTGATTCGTTCTATACCCGTCATACTTGAAGTTGCAGCGGTGTTCTACAAATTGGTTATTACGTATAAATTCAAGGTGGGTGTAATGCCCACCTTTTTTACATCCTTGCGTATATTTTCTGTTATAAAAGTGTGACTTAGTTAGCTAATGTCATTTGTTGCATTTGTGGGCAATACACTTTAACCATATGATGTTCAGGTGTACTAGTTAGATAGGACAAGGAGTCCAATGAAAAACACATTCAATCATGCTCTACCTAATGCGGAAGGCTATTTTGGTGAATATGGCGGTAGTTTTATTCCACAAGAACTGCAAAAGGTAATGAACGAAATTACGGCTCAGTATGACGAGTGTCGCCAAGATCCTGCGTTTCAAACTGAATTAGCGCGACTTTATAAACATTTTGTTGGTCGTCCTAGCCCTATTTTTCATGCTGAGAACCTATCTCAAAAATACGGTGTTGAAATCTATTTAAAACGTGAAGATCTCAACCACACCGGAGCGCACAAAATCAATCACTGTCTGGGTGAAGCATTATTAGCTAAAAAAATGGGTAAAAAGAAGCTAATTGCCGAAACCGGAGCAGGACAACATGGTGTTGCGCTGGCGACAGCCGCAGCATTGGTTGGGCTAGAATGTGATATTTACATGGGTGAAGTGGATATTGCGAAAGAGCATCCAAATGTTGTGCGTATGCGCATTCTTGGGGCGAATGTTATCCCTGCAACCCATGGGCGGAAAACCCTTAAAGAGGCGGTAGATTCAGCATTTGAAGCCTACTTAAAAGATCCGATTAATCAACTGTATGCCATCGGTTCGGTTGTTGGTCCTCATCCTTTCCCTATGATGGTCAGAGATTTCCAATCGATTATCGGTAATGAAGCTCGTGAGCAATTTCAAGAGATGACGGGCAAACTACCAGACAATTTAGTTGCTTGTGTTGGTGGTGGTTCTAACGCTATGGGGTTATTCACTGCGTTTTTGGAAGATGAAACGGTTGCCATGCACGGTGTTGAGCCTGCGGGGCGTTCGCTGGATGAAGTGGGTGAGCACGCGGCGACTCTGACACTTGGGCAGCCCGGTGTCATGCATGGATTCAAGTCTTACATGCTAAAAGATGACGCTGATGAGCCACAAGAGGTGTACTCCGTTGCGAGTGGGTTGGACTATCCATCGGTAGGACCTCAACACAGTTACTTAAAAGATCTAGGTCGTGTTCAATACGGCACAGCAGATGATAACGAATCAATAGCTGCGTTTTTCGAGCTCTCGCGTATAGAAGGTATTATTCCAGCGGTAGAATCATCTCATGCAGTCGCTTATACGATAAAACTGGCAAAACAAGGTTTGAAAGGTTCGGTGTTGATTAATTTATCTGGTCGCGGTGATAAAGATATCGACTTTGTTGTAGAGAATTATGGCAAAGACTATGGTATTGAGTCACTTATATAGTGATTCCTCAGAGATTGTTCGTTTATACCCGTCATACTTGAAGTTGCAGCGGTGTTGGCTGTGTTCGTGCGCCTCAATCACATAGTTCACCTATGCTCATGGGACTTTCTTACTCGCCGCCTACCTGCATCTTCAAGTTTCTTGGTTATAGTAAAAACTGGCTTATAAGCCAGTTTTTTTATGCCTATAATTGCGTAAATTGTTAAAAAACGGTTATTATTAATAATAAAAACAATGAGTAAAACCATATAATCTTGGTGATGACAGTCGATGGGAGTGAATTTGTTTAAGCTTCTAGTCTTATCTCAGGTTCAGGTTAATTAAATAGGAATGCTTATGGATGCTCTAGATCTACTTCTTAATCGTCGCTCGATTGCACGTTTGTCTGCGCCAGCTCCTGAAGGAAAAGTACTTGAAAACATTATTCGTGCGGGTTTGCGCGCGCCAGACCATGCCGGTTTAACCCCATGGCGGTTTGTGATTTCTCAAGGAGAGGGCTTGCAGAAACTGGCTAATATATTGGTTGATGCAGCAAAGGCTGATAACCGTGATGATGCGGTAATTGAGAAGGCGAGCCACGCGCCGTTTCGTGCGCCGATGGTGATCACGGTGATCGCAAAAGTGACTGAACATGACAAGGTTCCAGCGTTTGAGCAGTATCTATCCGCTGGTTGCGCGGCGCACGCGATGCAAATGGCAGCGGTGGCGCAAGGCTATCAAGGATTTTGGCGCTCGGGAAAGTGGATGCTTCATGAGAAAGTACGAGACGCTTTTAAACTAAAGGGTGAAGACAAGATTGTTGGCTTTCTCTATTTAGGTACGCCGGGCTGTACGCCAATGAAGGTGCCTGAGCGTGAATTGAGCAAGTTTGTCGAGTTCTTATAAAGCGATATACCCGTCATACTTGAAGTTTATTGGGTATAGTTCGATAAAAAAAGAGCTTGGTATTACCAAGCTCTTTTTTTATTAATATCGATTCAATTAGTGAATGTTGTATGCAATCACGAAATCGATGAATAACCGTACCTTTTCAGGTAAGTGATCTTTGTGGTTGTACAGCATATAGATATCACGTGGGTTTGCGCTCCAATCTTGTAATACCTGAACCAAACTACCATCTTCAATATATTCACGAATCATCACATCGGGCATAAGAGTGATGCCTAAGCCTTCAGAGCATGCACTACGAATAACATTGAGCGCGCTGGCTTGGAAGCGGGCTTTTTCGTTATTGATGACAACTTCACCGCTTTCATTGATTAGTTGCCACTTAAGTAGAGGATGACCTTTTAGTAGGGTGTGGTCATGCAGTTCTTCAGCATGCACTGGAGCTGCGTTCAAGCTCAAATATTGTGGGCTTGCGACCAAAATATCTTTCACTGAGCTTATTTTTCTGGCGATCAAACTAGAGTCGCGTTGAGGGCCAACGCGGAAAATAACATCCCACTCAGTAGGATCAAGCTGATCTGCATGGTTGCTGGTTGTGAGTTCAATGCTAATGTCAGGAAATTGACACATAAATTCATTGAACATCGGCATCATCATCCGCTTGGTCAGATTTGATGGTGACGAAATTCGAATCTTACCTGCTGCTCCGCGGCATTCATCCGAGATCTCTTCAGTGACATTGGATAGGCGTTGCAATAGTGGTGAGCATTCACTGAAAAAGCGTTCCCCAGCTTCGGTTAGCGATAGCTTGCGCGCATGACGGTTGAGCAGACGAAGGTTCAATGAATCCTCTAAAGCTTGAATACGTCGCGTAATAGTTGCAACTGGGATCATCGTTTTTCGAGATGTTGCTGTGTAGCTCCCATTTTCGACAACCAATCGAAACAGGTTAAGGTCATCTAATTTCATCATTCAGACACATTTATTTACGATTTACGTTAATTTATATTGATCATCTCTGCTAAAGATTGAGACACATCAACAAGTAATGAGATCATATGTTATTTCGAATATATCTAGTATGCAACAAAGTTAAAAATTGACAGATTTGTATAAACTATGGTTCGAGTCTAAGGTAAGAGGAGCATTTTGTTTAGTTAATAAATATAACAATAGTTAAATCTCATCACCAAAGAGGGGATGTAAGGCGGTACTATGCATAAGATATCCGAGCCGCAAGTCTTACCGTTAGACCATGCAGCCGCGCACAGAAAACGTGTCATGTTGGTCGATGACGACCCTATATTCCGTCGAATTACTGGCGCCTACCTAGAAGTGCAAGGCTATGAAGTTTTTGAAGCTGAAAATGGGCTCGAAGGACTGAAGTTCTTAAGGGAGTACGAACCCGATCTCGTTCTGTGTGATTTATCTATGCCTGTTTTAAATGGTGTGGAATTTGTAGAAGAAGTCAGCATTGCTTATCCTTCCATTCCGATGATCGTGGTCTCTGCGACTGAGAGTATTGCCGATGTGGCCAAAGTGGTTAAATGCGGGATAAAAGATTTTCTCACCAAGCCGATTTCAAACCCGAATAATTTACGTGACGCTATTGAAAGTACACTCGAGGATTCAGATAACCATTTGAGTGATCAGAGAGATTTCTCTAGTCAATGGTTCCGAGTTGATGGTGCTGAAATGCCAGAAGAGCAAGAATTACACTGGCATTTAGAGTACTTAGAGCAAAATCCAATAGCAGCAAAAGATTTTCTATTGGCTTTACTACCAGCGAAAGATACGACGCAAGGAGACTGGAAATGTAGCTATCGGTTGCTGCAGTCAACGGATGTTATGCCTTTAGTTTTTGATTACGCGTGGTTGATGAGTGGGCAATTTGTTTTTTATTTGATTGATTCAGACACTGCCCATGGTTCCGCGACTACTTTATTAGTACGCGCACTATTTCATGACTACTTACGTGGGCTTAAGTCACAAAGTGCGGACTTAAAAGACATCGCAGATATATTAGAAAAGGGGATTAATTGTGCGGAGTGCGCCGCTCCCATTGATGCTGTTTTCGGTATCGCAAATGTGGCTGAAGGTACGGTTAGTTTACTGCCTGCAGGATTAGAGGCGAGATTTTCGGGTAAAGATGGCTCGAGACAAGTGACCCCAAGTCGACGTTTAGGGGAGAGCTGTGCGAGCAATCATCAGATAGCCGATCTGATGATCCACAATCGATGTTCGGTTAGCTCTAGCCGATTAGGTACAAGCAGCTTTTCGTTGGATATCATTGATATTACGCGCAATTAATTTAAGTAAGCCTAGCTCGACTAAGATAAGCAGCTCATAGAAGCTGCTTTTTCAGCTAATAACCCTATTTCCTCTCCGTGTTTGTCGCTCCAGCATTAAGGTATAGTGCCAAGCTCAACAAAAACAAAACATATCGATAACATTATCGTGTCGATTTGAAAGTTTTTCTTTTCCTTACAGATTTGAGATTGAGCAATGGCAGACAAAGATTTTAAAGAACCTTATAATGTATTCTACTTTATTGGGTTTATCGCAGTACTATTAATCCCAACACTCCCAGCCACGTTGACTTGGATCCGTGTATTTAACGGCTACGCTGGATTCTAATTGATTTGGAGCTAAGCCATCGCAATTCGACGTTTTTTCTTAAACATGATAGGTGGCTTGAGTTTGTGTTTAGGTGTCATTGGCATCTTTCTTCCTGTACTTCCTACCACTCCATTTGTCCTACTTGCTAGTGCTTGCTTTATGCGCAGCAGTCCTCGTTTCCATCATTGGTTAAGTGCGCATCGTATATTTGGACCGATCATTTTCAACTGGCATCAACATCGAGCAGTATCGAAAAAAGTTAAGTGGCGTGGCGCAATGGTGATGGTGGCGAGTTTTACCTTATCTATCTATATTGTCCCGCATGATTGGCTAAAGATCATGCTACTAGTCATGTTGCTAGTGCTACTAAGCTGGTTTATTCGTTTGCCTGTGATAGAGCACCTTGCTGACCAAGAAGAAAATCACTAATATTGGCGAGAAGTGTGCCCACAATATAAAGTGGGCGTTTGTTTTTTCATCCTTGGCTTTTTGAGCCTAGTTAGATGGAAACAATTAGTATCCGCAAGTCGTGAGCTAAAATGATTACGACAGCGTAGCCAATCATTAAGAATGAATTATGACTACTGAAACAATCTCATTGATCAAAACTAGCATCAAAACTATCGCTGATTACCCAAAGCCGGGAATCCTATTTCGTGATGTGACTAGCCTTTTAGAAGACGCACCAGCATATCAAGCAACTATCCAACTATTAGTGGATAAGTATAAAGGAATGGGTTTTACTAAAGTTGTTGGTACCGAAGCTCGTGGTTTTCTATTTGGTGCACCACTGGCACTTGAGCTAGGTGTTGGCTTTGTACCAGTTCGCAAGCCTGGCAAATTGCCACGTGAAACTGTCGCTCAAAGCTACGATCTAGAGTACGGGACTGACATACTAGAAATCCATGTTGATGCTATCAACGAAGGCGATAAAGTATTAGTTGTTGATGACCTATTAGCAACTGGCGGCACGATTGAAGCAACAACAAAACTAATTCGCCAACTTGGTGGTGACGTTGAGCACGCAGCATTTGTAATCAATCTACCAGAAATTGGTGGTGACAAGCGCCTAGAAAAATTAGGCCTGAATGTTTACAGCATCTGCGAGTTTGATGGTCACTAATCGGAAGAGTTCATGAGTTATCTTGCCTTAGCGCGAAAATGGCGACCAACTAAATTTAACGAAGTGGTTGGTCAGGCCCATGTTTTAACTGCTCTAGAGAATGCTTTAGCGCAAAATCGCTTACACCATGCTTACTTGTTTAGTGGCACTCGTGGGGTAGGTAAAACCACCATTGGGCGCTTGTTTGCTAAAGGTTTGAACTGTGAGACCGGCATAACTGCGACACCATGTGGTGAGTGTGATACTTGCCGTGAAATCGACGAAGGTCGATTTGTAGATTTGCTCGAAATTGACGCGGCTTCGCGTACTAAAGTAGAAGATACTCGTGAACTACTGGATAACGTGCAGTACAAGCCTGCACGCGGCCGTTTTAAGGTTTACTTAATAGATGAAGTTCATATGCTATCTCGCCATAGTTTCAACGCATTGTTGAAAACCTTGGAAGAGCCGCCTGAGTATGTGAAGTTTTTACTTGCGACAACTGATCCACAAAAATTGCCAGTGACGATTTTGTCGCGTTGTCTTCAGTTCCATCTCAAACCCATTAGTGTTGATGATATTCATCAACAGTTAGAGTATGTCCTCAACCACGAACAAGTGAGTTATGAGCAGCGTGCTCTTGGCATGATGTCTCATGCTGCAGATGGCAGTATGCGTGATGCGCTGAGTTTGACTGATCAGGCGATAGCACTTGGTAACGGGCAAGTTCAAACCGGTCTAGTTAGCCATATGCTGGGTACACTTGATACCGATCAAGCGCTGCATTTGTTAGAGGCGATAGCTTCTAAGCAGCCGCAGACGGCTATGGATGCTATTTTACGCCTGGCACAAAATGGTGTTGAGTGGGATGGATTACTAAATCAATTAGCCGCCCAACTGCATCGGATAGCGATGTACCAAGCGTTACCATCAACGCTGGATAAAGCGGAGCCGGATGCAGAGAAAGTAGAACTGCTAAGCCGTTCGCTGTCGCCGGAAGATGTGCAGTTATACTACCAAATTGCCCTTAAAGGTCGCCAAGACTTACCGTTTGCTCCCTCTGAGCGAGTTGGCTTAGAAATGGTTGTATTGCGTATGATGGCATTTCGCCCTGCGCCAGCAACGAGCAATGTGATTTCAACTGTGGCTCAACCGCAAGTTACTGCTGTGAATCCAGTTCAGAATACGCAGCCAAAAGTAGAAAGCCAGCCGGTATCGTCTTATCAACCACAACAAGTTGCTCCGCAGCCGAGCGCGACATCGCATGCAGCGCCAACGAGCAGTGCTTCTAATTCACAACCGAGCATGCCAAGTGTGCAGCAATTAGCGCCACGCCCAATGGCTCCGGAATATGACTTAGCACCGCCACCGGAAGATTATTATGAGGATTACGATGTAGCGCCGATGCCAGCGCAGCATCCTGCTTCTGGTCAAGAAAGCCAGCCTCAGACACAAAGCCAGGCGGCATCGCCGTCAGAACCACGACCATCGATCGGTGGACTACGCCATCAGCTGCGCTCTCAGCGCTCGGGGCAAGCACCAGTCGGTAGTGGTTCGCCAAAAAAGGCTAATGCGACATCTGCAAATAAGAAAGAATCTGTGCTCGATCGTGTTGCTCAAAAACACGTTGGAGCCGCGCAGGTGTCGCCACTTAAGCATGGTTTGCCTCCCGTTCCGGTTGAGCGTGAGAAGGATGAAGCGTATCGCTGGAAACCAATCCTTCCGCAAACCAAGCAAGAGAAAAAAGAACTAACGCCAACTCTAATTAAACAAGCGTTAGAGCACGAAAAGACACCTGAAATGGTAGAGAAGCTCGCGGGTGAGTCGATAGTTCAAAACTCATGGGCAGCTTTGATAGACCAGTTGAATACGGCTAAGCTGGTAGAGCAATTAGCACTAAATTCATTCTATGAGAAGAATGCTTCTACGATTTCGTTGACACTAAGACCTCAACAAGCGCATTTGAATACAGATCGCGCGCAAGCTGAACTGTTGGCTGCGTTAAATGCTTGCCTAGGTGAAGAATGCCATTTAACCGTTGAGATTGGCGATAAGGGGCAAACCCCTCTTGAGCTGCGCGAAGCACTCTATCAAGGTAAATTACAACAAGCATTTGACAGTTTAGAACAAGATCCTCACGTACAATTCATAGAGCGACGCTTTGCAGCTGAGCTTGATAAAGAGAGTGTGAGACCAGTTTAGGGTTGAAAGCATCGCTTTTGACCCCAATCTAACATTACAACCACAAGCAATTAGCTGAACCTTATTATATTGGGGTTCTGTTAAGCACAACCAGAGAGATAAACATGTTTGGTAAAGGCGGTATGGGCAACATGATGAAGCAAGCCCAGCAAATGCAAGAACGTATGCAGAAGCTTCAAGAAGAAATCGCAAATATGGAAGTTATCGGCGAGTCTGGTGCTGGTCTCGTTAAAGTGACGATCACTGGCAGCCATAGCGTGCGTCGTGTAGAAATCGACGAAAGTCTGATGGAAGATGACAAAGAGATGCTTGAAGATCTTATTGCAGCGGCATTTAACGATGCGGCTCGTCGCGTAGAAGAAACGCAAAAAGAAAAAATGGCCCAAGTGACTGGCGGTATGCAGTTACCACCAGGCATGAAAATGCCATTCTAATCAACAAGGTTAGTTAATGCGCACCAGTCATATGCTGGAGCAATTGATGGAGGCTTTACGTTGTCTACCTGGGGTTGGACCCAAGTCGGCGCAACGTATGGCCTTTCACTTGTTACAGCGAGATAGAAAAGGCGGATTGCAACTTGCCGATGCATTAAGCCAAGCAATGACCGAAATCGGTCATTGTAGTGAATGTCGAACTTTTACGGAAGAAGATATTTGCCACATTTGTACCAACCCTAAGCGCCAGCAAAACGGCTTAATATGTGTTGTTGAAAGCCCAGCAGATATTGCTGCGGTTGAAGCGACTGGTCAGTTTTCCGGGCGTTACTTTGTATTGATGGGGCATCTTTCTCCGTTAGATGGGATCGGTCCAAGTGATATTGGTTTAGATGTGCTTGATTATCGTCTGCGCCGTGATGATGTGACAGAAGTGATTCTTGCCACTAATCCAACAGTAGAAGGTGAGGCTACTGCCCATTACATCGCTGAACTTTGCCGTGCACATCAGGTTGACGCGAGCCGTATTGCTCATGGTGTACCTGTCGGTGGTGAGCTAGAGTTGGTCGATGGTACGACTTTATCCCACTCTTTACTCGGGCGTCACAAAATCTAGTTTATTGTTAATAAAGCCGCTTTCTAGCGGCTTTATTTTTAGTTATGCCTGCTTATCACTACCAGCTACAACTTTGTACAGCAAAGCACCAATCACGGCACCTACAATGGGGGCAAGCCAAAATAACCAAAGTTGACTTACGGCCCAATCGCCAACATAAATAGCCACGCCAGTACTCCGCGCTGGGTTTACCGAGGTATTGGTGACCGGGATAGAAATAAGGTGGATTAGCGTTAAGCAAAGCCCAATGGCTAATGGTGCGAACCCTTTTGGTGCCCGTGAATCCGTGGCTCCCATAATCACCATTAGAAACATCATTGTCATGACGACTTCACACACTAAGGCGGCAGTCAGTGAGTATTGGCCTGGGGAGTGCTCACCGTAACCATTGGATGCAAATCCGGAAGCCACAACATCAAAGCCTGCTTGTCCTGTAGCGATAATGTATAAAATACCGCCAGCAATAATCCCCCCAATAACCTGAGCAACAATATAAGGGAGCACATCTTTAATATCAAAACGTCCGCCAACCCAAAGCCCAATGGTGATCGCTGGGTTTAAGTGGCAACCGGAAATATGCCCAATGGCATAAGCCATAGTCACAACGGTTAAACCAAACGCGAGTGCGACGCCGAGTAATCCAATACCTACATTGGGAAAACCAGCGGCGAGTACAGCACTACCACATCCGCCTAATACTAACCAAAATGTGCCAAAAGTTTCTGCTAATAACCTATTCATATCGACGATATCCTCTTTAAGAGTACCTGCTGAACATAGTCAATAATCCTGGTTTTTGCTTATTTTTACATGAATGAGGATTAAAACTGGACAGTTTTGATGGCGGAGGAGTAGATAAAACATCAACTAAATTTTAGTTTTTCTCTGCAAAATAAGTGCTAAATCACTAAGAAATAGTTGAGTAAATGGGTTTTTATACGCAATTTGTACCAATTATGTGATCTGTGCTGATTGTATTAATCATATTTTGTTGAGAGTATTACGCGGTAATAAGTTGTTGCTCAAACAATTTAAATTGAAATATAAAATATATATGAGGAATATCATGAAAAAAGTGATCAGTGCAGAACAAGCTCCTGTAGCAATCGGTCCATACTCTCACGGTGCATCTTTTGGTGACTTTATCTTCACTTCTGGTCAATTACCGGTAGATGGCGCAACAGGCAAAGTAGTTGAAGGTGGTATCACTGAGCAGAGCGTTCAGTCACTAACTAACCTTAAGCTTGTTCTTGAAGCTGGCGGCGGTAGCATTGACTCAGTGCTAAAAACTACTTGCTACCTAGCAAACATTTCTGACTTCGCTGAATTCAACAAAGTTTACGCGGATTTCTTTAAAACAGATTGCCCAGCGCGCAGCTGTTTTGCAGTAAAAGATCTACCTCTTGGTGTTCTTATCGAAGTTGAAGCAATTGCTCACAAACTGTAGTTAAGTCAGTTTTTGCTTTTAGATTAAGTAACTGAACAACTAGAAGGGTAATTGTGCAGCAATTGAATGATTCCCCTATACATAGATACGCCTATGTATTGCTGGATAAGTTTTCAAGGAAGGAGAGTGTCCAGCTTTGTTGCAACTTCTAGTGAAAAAGTTAGATGAATCAATTACCTTGGTTAAATAATCAAGGTATATTAAGCAAAGAGACAAAACTATGGTGAGCTTGGGCTTGATTGTATGTTCAATACAGCAATTTGCTGATGACTTTTTTCAGGCCCTACCTAACATCGTAACAAGCTAAGGTAAGTAGGTTGGAAATAAAGAAACTGACTAAAAGTGATCTTGATATCCTTTACTCAATGAAGAATGTGGTTGATGGTATTGCTCGCATGTATGGCGAATATACCGAAGTCGTGCTCCACAGCCTTGATGCTGAGTCTCCTGCAATTATTAAAATCGCGAACGGTCATGTTACTGAACGAGGTGAAGGTGCTCCAATCACCAACTTAGCTTTGATGAAACTAAAAGAGGGTAAGGATGTTTCTGACTCGTATTTGACTAAAACCTCATGCGGCAAGACCTTACACTCTATTACAACCATCGTAAGAAACCCAAAAAATAAACCAATCGGTTTGTTGTGTATTAACGTTGATATGGATGCACCTATACAGTCATTCTTAAAAACGTTATTACCGCCACGCACTGATAACGAACCAGAAGTCGCGTCACCTGAAACGTTTGCTAGAAATATTGATGAGACGATAGAAAGTACCATTGATACGGTGCAAACCGAAGTATGGCAAAACGAGATGATTCCGCCTTCTAAACGTAATCGAGAAGTGGTTACACGTCTATATGGATTGGGCATATTTAAGATAAAAGATGCGGTTTTGATGGTTGCAAATCAGTTAGGTATTTCGAGAGATACGATATACCTATATTTACGAGAATTGGGTAACAATTGATGCATCATTTGATGGCATCAAATTAAACCAACTTTTTTGAAGTTGGTAAAATAAGCACAAAAGGTCGCTCTTAGGAGCGACTTTTTGTGTTTCTGGGGGGCGAGCGTTTTATGGTGAATAGGCTAAGTGCTAAAGCCAATGACAAAGCCTCGTAACTGTACTCGTTGCCATCGAAATGAATTGCGATAGTAGATCTAATCCGTTACGTGTTCTAAATCGTGCAGTATTTCCAACGCTCGCTCTGGTCCATTGTGACAAATCGTCTCATCGCTATTGAAGACTGAGCACACGTTAGGACGGTCTGGCTGTCCAAATATCTTGCACAGATTGTATTCGTTTAACTGAATACAGCGGATACCTGCTGGCTTTCCGTTTGGCATTCCAGGGATAGGGGAGCTAATCGATGGGGCAATACAACACGCGCCACAACCTCTGTTTAGTTTGCTAGAGATGCAAGGGGACCAATCGGAGGTTTCGATATTGGAAACTTCGATACTAATCGCGGTCATGATTTTTCCCTCAAAGGTAGTTGAGTGCGCAGGCAACAAATTTAGACAATGACATTTAAGAGGGGCGATTCTAGAGGATTGTTTCTTTTGTTACTAGTATTGAAGTTACTTGGGTATAAAAACAAAGCCCCATGTAAGGGGCTCAGAAGTTAAGTTGTTCTATGGTTGTTTTTGAGTCAGCTGCGAATAAATCGATTGTATAAGAAGAGGAGAACAAATGCCCCCAAAGTCGCAGTTACAATACTTCCGATGTTGACACCGTCAGCATTGCCAAAGCCAAGCAAGCCACCTAAAAAGCCACCGACAAATGCGCCAGCAATACCCAGTACCATTGTAGCGATCCATCCGCCGCCGTCTTCACCAGGCATTAACCATTTCGCAAGTGCTCCGGCTATCAAGCCAAGAATAATCCACGAAATTACGCCCATGTATACTCCTTAGTTGAAGTGTCAATGACGTATTAAGAATAGAACATTCAGAGAAAAGCGCTTATTTCAGTATGAGACTTGCACTTCTTAGTTGAGAGCGGTATAAATCGCTCCCTGTTTTGAATCGAAGTATGAGTCTATGAGCGAACAATTTTGGCAAACGAAATCCCTAGAACAAATGAGCGACCAAGAATGGGAAGCGCTTTGTGATGGTTGTGGCAAGTGTTGCCTGCATAAACTCATGGATGAAGATAGCGATGAAATCTACTACACCAATGTTGCCTGTAGTTGGTTAAATACCAAAACATGTTCATGTAAAGATTACGCAAATCGTTTTACCTCGGATGAGGATTGCACCAAGCTAACTCGCGAAGATATTGAAGACTTCGAGTGGCTGCCGCATACCTGTGCATATCGTTTACTAGCGAGAAATGAACCGTTACCTGAATGGCACCCATTGATCACGGGCTCAAAATCAGCCATGCACAAAGCCGGCGAAAGCGTACGCAATAAAGTGGTGTACGAAATTGAAGTGGTGGATTGGCAAAATCATATTCAAAACTTACCAGACTGGGCGAAAAAGGCTTAAAAATTCTCCTCGTAATGTACAGGAGAAAAAGTTATTGGGTATAAATCATCAATGACTCAATTCGATGCTAGAAAGGCTTACTAGGTAAGCCTTTTGTGTTTCTGTTACCCCTGCCAATAATGAATCACTACTTCAAGCTGAGTCGCTTGAGTAAGCGATGTAAATTGGCAGGGTAAACCCCAAGCTTTTTAGCGGTAACAGAAAGCTTTTGATCGTTCTCAAAGTAAGCTTGCTGAACAAATTCTAACTTGAACTTCTCCGTGGCTTCTTTTAGCGTCAAATCATCAAAACCAATCAGCTCAGGGCTATCTTTATACTTCGGCGCGGTCATATCCGTGATTAGGCTATTGTTAAATTGGAAATGATGTTTGCGTAGTACTAAGTGTGGTTGGTTCGTTTCGGCTTTAGCAATCACAGCGGCGCGATTAATAGCGTGCTCTAACTCACGCACATTACCATCCCACGCATATTGCAACAGTTGAGTATGAATGCCACTGTCTAACTGTATGCTCGATACGTTGAGCTTGTGTTGGCAAAGTTCAGCAAAGAATCCAGCCAACAGAATAACGTCTCGACCGCGCTCTCTTAAAGGTGGGACAAAAATCGGGAAGACACTGAGCCGATGATAAAGGTCGGCGCGGAATTGTCCGGTTTTTACTTCTTGGTGTAATTCTCGGTTAGTAGCGGCAATAATCCTTACATCGACCTTGATCTGTCGATCATCCCCCACGCGTTGAATGTCACCATACTGCAGAGCACGCAACAGTTTTGCTTGTAGAGCAAGTGACAACTCTCCGACCTCGTCAAGAAATAGAGTGCCTTTATCAGCCAGTTCAAATTTGCCTTTTCGGTTACTTATCGCACCAGTAAATGCTCCCTTGATATGCCCAAATAACTCACTTTCTGCAACCGACTCAGGAAGCGCAGCACAGTTTAAATAAACAAATGGGGTGTCATGGCGTTTAGATTGGCTGTAGATAGAGTGGGCGACTAACTCTTTACCGACCCCAGTTTCTCCCATCACTAATACCGACAGGTCAGTTTGAGCGACGGCTTCAATATGAGACTTTAATTCAAGCATGCTTGTCGACTCGCCGATGATGCCATGTTTGTCTGAACTAAATCTTTTGCTTTTAGTTGAAGTTGGGCTGAATTCAGATCCTTTTTCCAATTTCTCAACCAGCAAAGCGGTATGCAAGCTATTAGAAGCCAACGCACTGATCAGCCTTAGGTTATTGTCATCGAATTGTTCAAACTGCTTAGGGTCAAAGGCATCAATGGTCACCGCACCAATTAAGCGCTCATTGTGTAGCAGAGGAAGACCAATACAAGCGTGCACTTCTAAGTTGTCACTATGATTAGGAATTAAACCATCGTAAGGATCGGGCAGATCACTGTCGGTTGGGAATCGCACAATATCGCCTGCGCGAGCGATGGCTTCAAATCTAGGGTGTTGCTCTACGGCAAAACGCCTTCCGAGCACATCTTGGCTTAAGCCATTGATTGCGAGCGGAATGAAATTCTGTTCTTTATAAAGCAGTAATGCTGAAGCATCACATTGAAGCATGTTGCGTACTGTTGCCAGTAGTCGCTCAAACCTATCTTGCTCTGAAATGCCAGATGTAATGTCCAGCGCAACTTGTAGCCACTCGTTACGGTAGTGTTCCATCCTTTGTCCTTCACTAATCATCGTTCATTATCAAAATGATAATTTATTATCTCAATAACACAAATGTTTTATTATCGTTACGATAATTAATAAAGGGTGATTTTTCTTATCTATTTGAATATTAAGTAATTATATTTCTGGCACGTTCTTAGCAATATAGGAAAAAGAATCTTTAGTCACACAGACATCAAATTGCAAAGAATAGTAGGTAGTACGATGACAATTCATGTAAAAAACAACATTCACTGGGTAGGACAACGCGACTGGGAAGTTCAAGACTTCCATGGCACTGAATATAAAATTACTAAAGGTACCAGTTACAACAGCTATCTCATCCGCGAAGAGAAAACTGTGTTGATCGACACGGTAGATCATCGTTTTAGCCATCAGTTTATTCAAAATCTAGAGATGGAAATCGATCTCAATTCGATTGATTACATTGTTATTAATCACGCCGAAGAAGATCACTCAGGCGCTTTATCTGATTTAATGGCTCGTATTCCCAATACGCCAATTTATTGCACGGAAGCGGCAATTGATTCTATTGTTGGGCACCACCATCATCCTGAATGGAACTTTAAAACCGTTAAAACTGGGGACTCGTTAGATATTGGTAACGGCAAGCAACTCGTGTTTGTTGAAGCGCCTATGCTGCATTGGCCTGACAGCATGATGACCTACCTAACTGGGGATGCGGTTCTGTTTAGTAACGATGCGTTTGGTCAGCACTACTGTGATGAACGCTTGTTCAATGATGAGGTAGACCAAACTGAGTTGATGGACCAATGTCTACGTTATTACTCAAATATCCTAACCCCATTTAGTAGTCTAGTTACGGCGAAAATTCATGAAGTACTGAGCTTTAATCTTCCTGTTGATATGATCGCGACTTCACACGGTATTGTTTGGCGAGATAACCCAGCACAAATTATTGAAAAATATTTAGAGTGGGCGGATAGCTACCAAGAAGACCGCATTACGATTTTCTATGATTCAATGTCTAATAATACTCGCATGATGGCTGACGCGATTGCTCAGGGTATTCATGACGTTGATCCTGGCGTGGCGGTGAAAGTCTTTAATGTTTCTCGTCATGATAAAAATGAGATTTTGGCGAATGTCTTTCGTTCGAAAGGTGTATTAGTTGGCTCATCAACTATGAATAACGTCATGATGCCAAAAGTGGCCGGCATGCTAGAAGAGATCACTGGTTTACGTTTTAAAGAGAAAAAAGCGGGTGCATTTGGTAGTTATGGCTGGAACGGTGGTGCGGTGGACCGTATTCATTCACGCTTAACCGATGCGGGCTTTCAAATGGTTGAAGGGCTGAAAGCGAAATGGAAACCGGATGGTAAAGCACTAAGAGTTTGTCGTGAACATGGTCAACGTGTCGCTAAACTTTGGGCGCTTGGCGAGCTAAATGTAGAGCCTATGAAGGGGTTAATTACCCAGCCAAAATCAGAGCCCAAAGCTATAGATATTGAAGTAACAAAGAGTGTGGGGTCGGAGCATGGACCTGATTGCCAATGCATGATTTGTACTGTTTGCAACTGGGTTTACGACCCTCAAGTAGGCGAGCCAAATCAAGGCGTAGAAGTAGGTACGCCTTGGTCCGAAGTACCGGACTACTTCTTATGCCCTGAGTGTAATTTAGGTAAGGATGTTTTTGTTCCTCACAATAAACAGGATGTGGCGTAATGTCTGATCCGATTGTTATCGTAGGCAGTGGATTTGCTGCCTATCAACTGGTCAAAGCGATCCGTCGCCTAGATAGTGATACAAATATCTGTGTGATTACCGCAGATGATGGGCATGACTATAACAAGCCTGATTTAAGCCATGTATTTTCCAAAGCTCAAAATAAAAATGATCTGATTGTGGCAACCGGTGATGAGTTTGCTCAACAGCAGAAATTCACACTGCTGAGTCGTTCGAAGGTAGAAAGCATCGATGCACAGGCTCGCTGCGTGGTGGTGAATGGTGAGCCCATTCATTATGCCAAGCTAGTATTGGCTACTGGTGCTAGCGCGTTCATTCCACCGATTAAGGGCAACGGTGTTGAATGTATGCGTACACTTAACAGCTTGGAAGAATTTGCGAATCATCATGATTCACTTAATGATGCGCAGCGAGTGATGGTGTTAGGTGGTGGCTTGATCGGGGTTGAAATTGCTTTAGATTTGGCTAATGCGGGTAAAAGTGTTGCATTGATTGAGCCCGCTTCGACTTTGATGGCAAATCAATTGCCTGATTTGATTGGATTTAAGCTACAGCAGCATTTACTTATTAAGGGTATTGATATTCAGACAGGCGTGATAGTCGAGCAAATAAACCAGCTCAACAATAAACATCATGTTGAGTTGAGTAATGGTCAACTACTTGAAGTGGATGAAGTTGTCGTGTGTGCTGGCTTGAGAGCCAATACTGACTTAGCTCAGTCTGCGGGGGTATTGGTCAACAAAGGTATTGTGGTAGACCAAACCCTGCAAACATCAGTGGCGGATATTTATGCGTTAGGCGATTGCGCTGAGTTGATGGGCGAAGTGCGCTCTTATCTTCAACCCATCTTGTTGAGCGCTAATGCGTTGGCAAAAACCCTATTAGGTACAACAACCAAGGTGGTATTACCGACCATGATGGTGAAAGTTAAAACGCCTAGCTACCCAATCCAATTGGCGGGTGTAACCTCAGGTCACGCCATTGCGCATTGGCAGATAGAGACACAACCACAGGGTATGGTGGCAAAAGCCTACGATAGTGGAAACAAACCGATTGGTTTTGTCGCAACCGATCAAATGGCTAGCCAGGCATTTACCTTGTTGAGAGAGCTTGCGACGGCTTAATTCAGTTTGGTAAAGACCTGATTATACTCACGTGATAAAAAAGCTTACTTCGGTAAGCTTTTTTATCTGGTCGATTTTAAATATTAATCCGCAGTTTTCACGATTGGCGTACTGTTCACATTCCACATCAGCACTACACTTACCTTTAACGGTTTTCTGATGCAGCAAGCGATATTTGCTGCTAGGCTCGCATTGTTAGCTTTGTAAGTGAGGTTTGTATGTCGTTCATATTCAGCAAGAATTTCTATCTTGCTCTTGTCATTAGCTTATTTTGTTTCGCCGTAGCCGCTCAAGCGGAAAATGTCGCTCCACAATCCTCTAAAGCTGAATTGGCGATCGAATTAATCAATCAAGATATTGTCGATCTTTCTCAGAGCTTGGTTTCCGCAACCGGCGATGATCGCGATGCGATTCAGTTGCAACTTTTTCAAAAAAACGAAGATTTACGTAGTCAGTTGGCTGTTGCTGTTAATCATGAAAGTTTAAGTAAATCGGTATTGCTTAAACAGATACAGCAGCAAATCAAGTACTCTCAAGGTGCGAGGAAGTATCTTGATGACAAAATAAAGCAGCTTAATGAGCAAATTAATGAGGCAAAAACCGAAGATAAGTTATCCTTGCTCAATCAATACAGAGAGCTGCAACATTATCTCGATACCACTTATCAAGCGAGCTGGCAAAACCTCAATTGGTTAAAAGAGCTTGATAAGACAGATCCGAAGCTTGAAGAATCTTTACGTGATGCCACCAATACCCGTTTGCGATTGCTCTCAGCGTCGGTAGAGTACTTTAGCCAACAGGGTGAATTTGCCGCCACTCAACTTGCGAGTAGCCCTGAATCGGAAAAAGCGAGCATACAACTCAACCAACTGATTATTAAACAGCGTTTAGATAGCGCCACCCAGAGCATGCGGGATTTGATCACCATTGGTGATCACCTTGGTTTGGAAACCTCTGAATATAAACGCTTGGCATTTGAAGTGACAGGCAACATCACCCATGACTTACTCAATACGCAGGTTATCTTAGCCATTATCACTAATTGGTCGACGAACGCGTTTGACTGGCTGGTGGATAACGCGCCGCAGCACCTTTTTGAGCTGATGATCTTTGTGATTATTCTACTCATAGCCAAAGGGTTAGCGAGTATTGCGCGTAAGATAGTGACGAAAACTGTCTCGTCGAAAAATCTTAAGATGTCTCAGTTGATGCAGGATTTCTTTGTCTCAATGTCGGGCAAAGCGGTTTGGGTTGTCGGTATCATGGTGGGTTTGTCGCAGATAGGTTTGAATCTTGCGCCAATCCTAACCGGTTTCGGTATTGCTGGTGTCATCATCGGTTTTGCCTTGCAAGATACATTATCTAATTTTGCTGCAGGTATGATGCTACTGATTTATCGCCCGTTTGATGTGGGGGATTTTGTTTATGCCGGTGGAGTTGATGGCAAGGTGAGTCATATGAGCTTAGTTAACACCACGATTCGTACCTTTGATAACCAGATCATTATTGTGCCAAACAGTAAGATTTGGGGAGACGTGATTAAGAACGTGACTCATGAGCGTATTCGTCGTGTTGATATGGTGTTTGGTATTGGCTATAACGATGATCTATTACATGCTGAGTCGGTATTATTAGACATAATTACGTCACATTCAGCGGTACTGCGGGCGCCTGAACCGATGATCAAAGTGCATACATTGAATACGTCTTCTATCGACTTTATTGTTCGTCCTTGGGTAAAAACTGAAGACTATTGGGATGTGTATTGGGATGTGACCAAAGAAGTAAAGCTGCGCTTTGATCGAGAGGGTATTTCGATTCCTTTCCCACAGCAAGACGTACATTTGCATATGGTGGATAAGAAGGAAGCATAAAGTCTGCAAATCGTGTGACAAAAAAAGCGCCCTGCTCAGGTATCAGAGGCGCTTTGGTCTTTCTATGGTGGTGAATTACTTCACTTGCGTCATTAGATAATCACCCAATTCGGAGTGATGCATGATTTTTGAAACGGGTAAGATTTCTTCTGCTGGTCCCCATGCAAAAACGTTAACTGGCGTATGGGTGTGAGTACCTGTACCCCAGACGGTATTTTGTAGGGTTGCTTGTTCACGAGCGAGAAGGTTACCGCGATCGTTGTATGGGAAGAATGCATCGAAGTCGTTGATAGCCGGAACTTCTTTTTCGTCCAAATATTTATGCTTAGCTAGACGATAAGGGTTTGGTTTGCTTTTCAGCACGTTGCTAGCTTGTTCGGCAGTAATAGGAAATGCACTGTTTGCATTGACGATTTCCGCAAGTTTTTGTGGCGTTTGCTCAGCTTTATCCAGTTTCTGGAACTCACTGATCATACCGTAGTAGCTCTTTTTCTGATTGTAGAGTCCATCAAGAATCGCGAACTGACCAAAATTAAAGTTCGGCGCATATGCGCGATCTTTAAACGCTTCGCCTGAACGCTTCTGTGGTTTTGGCAGTTCAGAAGAAGAGTAACTAAAACCAAATGATCCAGTTTCATGGTCCGCAGTGACGATGATCAGCGTGTCATCACGACCTTTTGCCCATTCATAAACAGAGTTGACTGTTTGGTCGAATTTGATCATTTCGTGCAACATGGTTCCCGCATCATTGCTATGCGCAGCCCAATCAATTTGACCGCCTTCAACCATTAAGAAGAAACCATCTTTATCTTTGGAAAGGATCTCTAATGCTTTCACTGTCATCTCTTCAAGGGAAGGTTGAGAGCGCTCTGGATTTTTTTTATTAGCGCTATAGGCGATTCCGTCATCCATACCCGAATAGGCAAACAATCCAAGTAGCTTGTCACCTTGGGCGCTTTCTAGCATTTGACGGTTGAAGGCAAGACCATAGCCCGCATCCTTCGCTTCCAGTACTAAATTGCGCTCATCTTTACGTTTCGACTTTAAGTACACGTCGCCTTGGGTAAGAGTCTGTAAAGCGTTATAGGTATCGCCTTTGTCATTGGTCGATTTCGGGATCCAGTGACGAAGCCCGCCCGATAGCATCACGTCAACATTATTCGCCAACATGTCGGAAGCGATGTCGTTTTCCAATGAGCGATGCGGTTGGTGGGCAGCAAAAGCTGCAGGGGTGGCGTGAGTTAAACGAGTGTCAGAAACCAAACCTGTGGCTTTACCAAGCTTCTTGGCTTTTTCAAGTACGGTTTCTACATGGTTACCTTGAGCATCAATACCAATCACTTCTGATGCGGTGTATTGACCGGTTGCTAGCATGGTTGCTGAGCAGGCAGAATCAACCACAATCGCATCTTCAGGATGAGTAAGCGATGAGCCGATCACGCCTTCATCAGCAAGCTTAAATAGCGCGGTGGTGCGTCCTTGGTAAATAGAGTTAGGAGCTTGGTTTGCGTAGGTTTCTAATAGACCGACTTGTTGAGGTCCCATACCATCGCCAATCATTAAGATCACGTTTTTTATTTCAGCAGACGCGGCACTGAAAGTGAAAGAACTAGCTGCGGCAGCAACCGCAACAGAGGTAAGTAAGCGCTTCATTGTATTGTCCTTTATTTGAAAAGCGGGCTTAGTACATCAGCTCACCATGACAGATAAGTTACAGTAACAAATAATTCACAATTCATTGATTTTAATTATCATTTATATGCGGTGAATGATAAAAAGCCCACAAGAGTGGGCTTTGACTTAGGGATGGAGAAGAAGGTTTCAATCTATTTATGTGCTTGGAATAATGCTATTGAAATCAATCCTAGCTTGTTGAGAAAGATCAGAGGCTTGTTGTTTGTATTCTTGAGCCTTGGTTAAATTATCCAACGCTTTTTGCAGCGCATCTTGAAGTTCTTGTGGTAAATGATGATCAGAATAGTTTTCATCAAGACTGTGCTCAAGCGCGAATGCGCGAATACGCTTACGAACTTGCATTAGTTCGCTCATTGAAAGACGCTCAGCTTCAGCTGCTTCTTGTGCGGTATCGCGAGCTTTTTCAAAGCGAGCAAGTGCCATGCCTTCTGATGACCAAGGATCGACATCTGGTAATTCTTCAATGTTAATGGTTGGTTCCACGTAGGCATCTTGATGGCGTAAGTCGAGTGAGGTCGCGCGTACCGCTGAAATCATCAGCATCACAGCAATAACCAATAATGGTAGACCACCAACGATAGCTGCGGTTTGTAAAGTGCTCAAACCGCCCATAAACATCAACACAGTTGGCAAGAATGACAGTGTGAACGCCCAGAACATACGGTTCCAACGCATTGGCTCTTCAGTTACATTGTTTTGTACTACTGAAGCTAATATGTATGAGATCGAGTCGAAGGTTGTTGCCGTAAAAATAATACAAAGAATGGTAAATACAGCGATAACCAAAGTGCCCATTGGTAATGTTTCAAGCATTGAGAAAATGGCTTTGGTTGCGCCGTCACTATTTAAAATTCCCACCACATCGAGCTCACCAGAAAGCTGCAAGGAAAGACCGTAGTTACCAAGGATCATAAAGAATAGGAAACAGCCCAATGATCCAAAGAAAATCGAACCGGCCACCATTTGTTTGATAGTACGCCCACGAGAAATACGCGCAACAAATAAACCCATACTAGGCGCAAATACTAACCACCAAGCCCAGTAAAAAATCGTCCAATCTTGAGGGAAGTGGGTGTTTTCAAATGAGCCGTATCCGCCAAATGGTTCCGCCCAAGTCGCCATTACAAAGAAGTTCGATAGCATGCGTCCGATGGAATCCAGACCGGTTTCAAGCATGAATATGGTTGGGCCGGCGATCAATACAAATGCCAGTAGGCCCATTGCGCCCCAGAAGTTAATGTTACTGAGGATCTTGATGCCTTTCTCAAGACCAGCATAAGAGGAGTAGGCAAATATGGCAGTACAGACTAACAGTACAAGTACTTGGCTCATGGTATTTTTGGGCATACCAAACAAGTAATGTAAGCCTTCACCAATCAGTGGTGCAGCCAAACCTAAGCTGGTTGCTGCGCCGCCAAGTAGACCAAAAATAAATAACACATCAATAATTTTACCTACGGTTCCTTTACTGCGCTCTTCACCTAATACCGGCATCAGCGCACTGGAAACCTTTAATACTGGTTGTTTACGAACATAGAAGAAATAAGCAATCGGCAGCGCTGGAATAAGATAGATTGACCAAGCTATCGGACCCCAGTGGAAAAGACCGTAAGTTGCTGCCCAGCGGACCGCCTCTTCACTACCTGGTTCTAGCTGAAATGGTGGTGATTGGTAGTAATATGCCCATTCAATGCAGCCCCAGTAAAGAATACTTGCGCCGATACCGCCACAAAATAGCATGGCAGCCCAAGACATTGTCGAGAACTCTGGCTTCTCATCTGCTTCACCTAGCTTGATTTGCCCCATGTCACTGAAGATGACGTAAATCATAAAGAATAAAGCGCTAATGCCGAGTGCGAGATAAAGGAAACCGAGTTTGTCGGTCATAAAGGTTTTTGCTATGGCAATCCACTCAGCCCCTTCAACAGGGAAAAGTATTAAAGGAATTACGATAGAAAGGAGTAGCGCGATAGCGCCAAAAAAGGTGGGTTTATCTATTAGTGAGAAAGATTTTTTCACGGTGCATTTCATCCATAAAGACCATTATATTGTCATTATGTGTGCTGATGCATCAGTGTGACAAACAGCAGATTTTACCGTGAGGATTAAAGTTTTTTCGAGATGATAATTTGCCTGACCACAAGGATCAGACAAGCATTAATAATAGACCGCCAACCGTTGCCGCTGCGGAAACAAATTGCCCTGCAGAGTACGAGTCGTCTTCTTCTTCTTTAATCGTATCAGGGTGATCCATTCCAAGAGCACCGTGGGCAAAAGATTCCACTTTGTCACTGACTGTTTTACCTTGTGCACTTTCTTTTTCGATTTCTTGCAGTGCGGCAAGGAGCGCTTTGCCTTCCTCAGAAAGTGTAACTGTATTTTGCTCTACCTTAAGAGGAGCAGGGCTTGTTGCCGCTTCTGCAGGTTTGGCTTGAGGTTTGACCTGCTGGGTTGGCGTCAGTTTCGCTGGCTCCATTCCTACTGGTGTCATAAAAGTCTCCTCTAATATTCCTCAGTCATTGTATCGACCGGAGAGTAAAAAACTTGTGTGAAATATTCGCTCAATTAATGAATGTTTTAAGAGCAAAAATTGAGCCAACTTCGAGCTTAGATGAAATTTAGTTCAAATTGATATTATGTTCGTGGAATAACGGGCGCAAATAAGGACTTCATTCACACTCAATAGCGCTGGTTTGATGGATAAGAGATTGGTAGGCTTTGATTCGATTCTCTTGGGTAACGTATTGAATTGGCGGAGGTAGAACATGTAACTGATAATCACTGCCGCTAGAGTTTAATTCCGATTTTGGTGTCACGACGATGACATTAAGGTTCGATGCTCGGCGCAATATTGATGCTTTAATTCCCAAGCCATCTTGTACATGAAACTTACCGGCTATGTGTATTACCTGATGTTCAGGATGACTTGTGAGATAGCTAACGATACTTTCAGCCATGGTCTCATCCCAAGTCACTTGTGCGACAAATTGCTTTTCAGTTTGCTCAGCTTCTCCATGATGCATTGAAGCCATAAAACGTGTTTTGTAGGGAGAATTTTGTGTATAGATGTCTTTCGCTACCCAAGCGCGTTGCAATGGCGGTAATGTCTCTAAATAGGAGCTACCTTGGCGTGCAATGCAGCGTATGATTTTCCGTGGTGCATTGGCGGCGATAACATCAATGTGATTGCTTTTTGAATACTCGATCAGAGGTCGATAATCACTTTGGTAATTTTGCCACGCATTTCCTTGATCTATTAGTGGTTGTTCGCCAATTTCCGCAGCTAAGTATTGATCAACGACAGCCTGTTTATCGCGGGAAAACTGCTCCATGGATAGCGCAACAGTAGGGTTGTTTATATAGGTTTGCCGCAGGAAGTCGCTTTGAAATCGGTGGATACCTGTGTGGGTGTGCCACTCGCCAATAAGGATAACATCGGCTGAGGCGGTCAATTGGGTAAATTGCGCCAGTGAGATGGGCTTTGCTCTAGGAGTATAAAGCTGGTAATCGTAAAAACTGGTAGGCGTATTCTCTGTATCAGTTGATACGGAGGAGGCGCAGCCCAATAAAGGCAGCCCGATAACAAGAGTCAGTAGTCGATTTTTGAACATAAAAAAGCCCTATTTCTTTTCTAAAGAGTAAATAAGGCTCCCGTAAGTTTCAATTTTTCATTGGTTTTGATTACAACTTTCGATAGATACGGATCATAAAGTCTGCTTCGCAATCGAAATGGTCTGCTGTTTTAAGCGTGTCACGTAGCTCATCGCTTGCTTTCCATGCAAAAGGTGTCATTTGTAGCAGATCAAAACCATCATTCGGCGCCAATGCCATCATATAGTTAAGCTTTTTCTCATGCTCTAAAGTGAAACCCTCTAACTCTTCGGCATCTTCACTGTGGAGTCGTACATCTTGATAGATGTGTTCACGCAGTTGATATAAGTGACGACCAGCAGGCGTTACGGTAACGACAATTCCGCCGGTTTTTAAACAACGTGCGAGTTCTTCGGCTTTACATGGTGCGTAGATACGTAAAATGGCATCTAAACTTTGATCTGAAAATGGTAAGCGGTGGCTAGAGGCAACACTAAATTGACAGTTCAAGTAGCGTTTTGCTGCATAGCGAATTGCGATTTTGGAAATGTCTAACCCAAACACTTGCGCGCTAGGTAACTGTTGAGATAGATGAGTTGCGACTTCATCGGTGTAATAACCTTCGCCACAGCCAATATCAAGCAATTGATGACTCGTACCTAGCAGGTATTCGGTGCATATTTTCGCGACGGTTTGTTTCATCGGTAGATAGTAATCTTTCTCAAGGAAGCGACGACGAGCCTGCATCATCTCTTTATTGTCACCTGGATCTTTAGATCGCTTGTGTTGCACCGGCATCAAGTTAACGTAACCTTCTTTTGCAAGGTCGAAACTGTGGTTATTACTACAACGATAAGTGCGTTCAGTAAAAGAAAGCGATGAATGACAAAGAGGGCATTGATAAGACATAACAAGCTCAGCAGATGAATTTAGGCGGCAGAGTCTAACAAGAAACCGAAGGCTACAAAAGAGCCAGCATATTTAGCTGGCTCTTTGGTATTACTATTGGGCTGCAATCACGGTGACGAGTTCATAGTTCTCGCTGGGTTGCAATGTGATTCCTTGTTCAATAGTCGGCGCGTGAATCGTCGACTCTACGCAAAACATAGTTTGGTAGCCATCGTCTTGCATATCACCCATACTTTGCGCACCTTCGGACCACGGGTTCCACAATACAGCTGCATTGTGACCTTGGTTTTCCACAGTTAAGGTGCGATTAAGCACTTTATCTTCGATTTTAATTAGCGCTTCAGGTTGAGTGTACACGCGGTCAATCGTATCTGTTAATACCAGTGTATCGCCGCCTTGGCATACTTTGTCATCTTGAAGGCTATCGAGATATTGTGTCCCCATACCCGTGGTTTCAGTTTGCAGAATATCAGCCACGTTTAAGTATGTGTGTAGTGCGCCAGAGAAAGTCCATGCTTCATCATCAATGTTGATAACTTTCAGAGTAACTTTCAGTTCATCACCAACTTCAACTAATAAGCTTACGTCAAACATGTGTGGCCACAATTGGTGAGTATCTTTACTTGGAAGTAGGGCGAGTTCGACAATCACACCGTGTTCGTTTTCACGATGTTCAACCAGTTCCCATTGTGATGTACGGGCAAAACCATGTGCAGGAGCAGCAATACGACCGAACCATGGCCAACAGACTGGAATGCCACCACGTAGCGCTTTTTTACCATCAAAAATGGCTTGTTCACTCATCCAAATCAGATCTTGTTGTCCGGTTGGTTGATAGGAAACAAGGTGTCCGCCATGCAATGCTATACCCGCAGTTGCTTTGTCATGGATAATGCGAACAATTTTAACTTGGTCTTTTTGCACGATAGTAACGTTGTCGGATAAAACGGCTATCGCTGGAAGAGAGACTAAATTCATTAATCAAGTCCTTATGTAATAAATGATGTTAAAACGACGGAATTGCAGATACTAAAAAGGCGACTCAAGAGCCGCCTTTTTTCACGATTTTTCTCAAAGAAAAGTCTCGCTAAACGCTATCTAAGTAATGATTACTTAGAGATGTGTGCGATTAGGTCTAGAACTTTGTTTGAGTAGCCGATTTCGTTATCGTACCAAGATACAACTTTAACAAAGTTGTCAGTTAGTGCGATACCAGCTTTAGCATCGAATACTGAAGTTTGAACTTCGCCGATGAAATCTTGAGATACTACTGCATCTTCAGTGTAACCAAGAACGCCTTTTAGAGGACCTTCTGATGCTGCTTTCATTGCTGCACAGATAACTTCGTAAGAAGCGCCTTTTTCTAGGTTAACCGTTAGGTCAACTACAGAAACGTTTGCAGTTGGTACGCGGAAAGCCATACCAGTTAGTTTGCCGTTTAGCTCAGGAAGAACAACGCCTACTGCTTTAGCTGCACCAGTTGATGATGGGATGATGTTCTGAGAAGCACCACGACCACCGCGCCAGTCTTTAGCTGAAGGACCATCTACAGTTTTTTGAGTTGCTGTAGTAGCGTGAACTGTCGTCATAAGGCCTGAAACGATACCGAAGTTGTCGTTTAGTACTTTAGCGATAGGAGCTAGACAGTTAGTAGTACAAGAAGCGTTAGAAACGATGTCTTGACCTGCGTAAGTTGCGTCGTTAACGCCCATTACGAACATTGGAGTTGCGTCTTTCGAAGGACCAGTTAGAACAACTTTCTTCGCGCCAGCAGTGATGTGCTTACGTGCAGTTGCGTCGTCTAGGAATAGGCCTGTAGCTTCTGCTACTACGTCAACGCCGATTGCATCCCACTTAAGATCTTCAGGGTTGCGCTCTGCAGTTACACGTACAGTTTTACCGTTAACGATTAGGTTACCGCCTTCAACTTCAACAGTACCGTTGAAACGGCCGTGAGTTGAATCGTACTTTAGCATGTAAGCCATGTATTCTACGTCGATAAGGTCATTAATACCTACAACTTCGATGTCATTGCGCTCTTGCGCTGCACGGAATACGAATCGACCGATACGGCCAAAACCGTTAATACCAACTTTGATAGTCATTATAGCTGCTCCACAACTTAATTTCTGATTAAAGATAACTGGTAGTAAAATTACATAATCCAGTAACAATCTGCAAGTGATAATCGGACTTAACTTGTTTAATGTCAAAAAAAAGCGACGCTTTTCTTCACAATTAGTCTCAAATGACTATCTTTTGCACTGAATTTGAAATCTTATTCCCAACTATGTCGTAAAATAAGGGAAGGACAAAACTGAGCAAGTCAGTTTTTGTCACTCTATCATGGTGAGAAAGTATGTGCTACAAAGTCTATCGAACGCAAGTATTTAACGAAATTTAAGAAAATAATAACAAAAAAATACGTAGGGGGAAGAGAATGGAAATTGAACCAAAAAAACTAGTAAAACCTGATGATTACTGGCGTGAGTGCTTGTCGGAAGAGGCGTTTAGGGTATGCCGGACGCAAGGAACAGAGGCGCCATTTAGTGGTAAGTTGTTACATAATCGAGAGTCCGGAGTTTATCACTGTACGTGTTGCGAAGCACCCTTATTTCAATCAGAAAACAAATACGATTCTGGTTGTGGATGGCCAAGCTTTGATGCTCCTTTAAATAGCAAAGCGATCCGATTTATTGAGGATCTGAGTCACGGAATGACACGTACGGAGATCCGTTGTGCGGTTTGTGATAGCCATTTAGGTCACGTTTTTAACGATGGACCAGCAACAACAGGTGAAAGATTTTGTGTTAATTCGGTGTCGTTAATTTTCAACAATTTACAAAAAAGCGGTGATTGAATCACCGCAATTTGTTTTATCCTTTCAATTATTCTTGTACTTACCGACAGAATTAAGCAAATAATGCTAATTTTACCGTGTTATGGCATCTATACCCAAGCACCTTGAGGTTACTTGGGTAATAAGCGTCATTACATTCGAGGAATCATGGTTGTTTTGTATTCACCGTCTTCAATTGCGTCGTGAACATTCTCTGCAACATCATCGAGCTGGTGGTATTTGTCTTCAGTGAAACCGTAAAGAAGGATATTATTTTTCTTTGATGCGGTTTTAACACCAAATTCTTCAGCTACTTTTGTCCAGATGTAAGCGAGTTCTTTACGATTGATCTGCAAGTTGATACTTGCGAGGGATTTGATCGCGTCGATATTAGTGACTTTCCCATCGCTTAGTTCCAATGATCGATTCAGTAGTTTAAGTGTTTTACTGGCGTCGCGGCTAGTATAAAACGTGGCAAGGGCATATTGCATTTCAGCTGTCTCAAGAGCGGCACTGCCTTCAAGCTGCAAGAAATGACGGCGTGCAGTCTCATCACCCTCTTGGCTCCATAAAAAATACAGTGCCTTAGGCGTAGTTGATTGCTCTAATTCTGCAACGATACGTTCTCGTTCTTCTTTTACATGTACCACAGTTGTAAAACGTTTCGACTTTCGCTCAGATTGAGTTAGCGGCTGAATTTGAGCTGCCAGAGTTAAGCATTTTTCATACTCAGCGAGGATGTGGTATTCCTTGATTTTATTTTCGTCTGATGGATTCTTAACAATATCGTATCTATGCCAAATTAGGTCGGTGCGAGGCAGACGGCATTGTCCATCATCTATATTTAGTGACTCGCATTGTAAAACCGGGTTGGCTTCACAAAGCTGATCTGTGTTTTTTCTACTTTCGAAACACCCTAACAGGGGAAAACTAAGACCAATGATGGCCACCAACTTGAGTTTATTCATAATTCTCGATGCTTGTGATCAATTACACTTATTCGGAGGTCATTCCTTGACTCAAAATGCAAGCCAGTTATTTTCTCTGTTATAAATGATTATAAGGATAAGTCATGGATGCCGAGCAACTTGTTAATGCCATTACCCCAGAAGCCTACGAACGCCTACTGTATGCAGTAGAGACGGGTAAGTGGCCTGAGGGCACTATTTTAAGCCAAGAACAACGTGATTCTTGTATGCAAGCCGTTATGCTTTATCAGTCCAAGTACAATACGGAAGCTCAGCACATGACAGTTGCTCAAGGTGGTGAAGTAAGCTTTAAATCCAAAGCGGAGTTAAAGAAACAATTTCAATCAGCGCAGTCTGATATTTTGCGCGTTAATCCCAACCATAACGAGTAACGTCTATACCCCCTGATAATAAAAAGGTAGATGCCTTAACATCTACCTTTTTTATCTAATTATCCGCAACACTTCTTAAATTTTTTACCACTGCCACAAATACATGGGTCGTTCCGTCCAATTTTGAGACTTTTAACCGGTTGTGACAGTCTCTCATCCTGTTGTTTTTCTAGCGGGAACTCACCATCAATGTAGTACCAAAGCCCATCTTCTCTAACAAAACGCGAGCGCTCTTCTAAACAGTAAGGCTTTTCATCTTGATTAAAGAATGCTTTGAAAGTCACATACCCTTCATTCTCGTCAGCACTGCTCTCAAGTACTTCAAGTTCGGTCCATTCACTATCTACAGATTCCGCTATAGCATCACGTTGATCTGAGGCATTGCAGCTTGAATGGTAAGTTTCAACCACAAAATCCACTAGCCCCAGAACGTGCGCACTGTATCGTGCTCGCATTAGTTTCTCTGGAGTGTTTGCCTTTGAGTGGGTTTGATGAATCGGCTGGCAGCATGCTTCATATGGAGTTGCGTTCCCGCATGGACATTGGCTCATGAAATTATGTTCGTTGGGCTTGAATAAGGAAGGTTAAGTGTATTTAGCCTAACGTCATCAGTAAAGCCTTTAGTCGTGTACATCCATTAGTTCCGCTGTCCATTGTATGGATAAGTCATAGCAAGCGAAGATTTCCATTTCGGTTATGTTTAATTTTTGACCAATGGCATTAATGCTATCCCAACGCGCTCGTTCGATGGCTTTGGATAGCACTAATAAGCCACCTAGCTGTCCTCGTTTTTCAAGTAAAGCGAGTTGAATCGCTTTATCGATGGGCATCTCTTTTACCAACATCTCTAATGGTCTATCAAGTAAGCAGTCTAAGAGTGAAAACATACCAGTCAAAAAGGCGTGCCCTTGTTGAGGTTGAACTTGCAGTTTTTGCGCAAGTAATTCACAAAATTTGGCCCTTTGAATCGACAATGTATAAAGGTAATTGGGTTTGCGCTCGTCCGTGGAAGCGAGGGCAACAAGAGAGATAAACTTTCGTAAGCGATCTTCACCGAGATAAACCAGAGCTTGCCTAAAAGAGAGAATTTTATTGGTGACAATAGTCGAAGAGTTCACGTAGCTCAGTAGTTTATAAGATAGAGTGACATCCCTTGAAATTAGCTCTTCCAAAACGTCGAAATCAATGCTGTGCTTAGATACTTCGGTAAGCAGTTGAATGACGGTGAGCATTGAAGGTTCGAGAGATTTCTTTTGTATCAACTCTGGTTTACTAAAAAAGTAACCTTGAAAGTAGTCGAACCCAGCCTGTTTTGCTTGCTCAAATTCTTCGTTGGTCTCTACTTTTTCGGCTAAATAGCGAATGTTGCTGTTTGGGGTTCGTAAGATGAACTCTTGAGCTTCGAGAATAGAGATGGCGCGAATATCGAATTTTATAATCGTAATGTAAGGTAGAAAAGCAAGCCATTCCTTGCTTGGAACGAAGTCGTCAAGCGCTAGTGTGTAGCCGCGTTGGGCGAGGCTTTTTACCGCATTCAGCAGTTCTGGAGTAGGTGCGCAATCTTCAAGAATTTCAATGACTAAGTTTTGAGGCGGAAAAAGGCTAGGGAGGTCGTTTATTAAGCTTTGATAAGGGAAGTTAATAAACCCAAGCAGATCACCTATGGTGTCTTGCCGAGTTGCAAGTAAGTGATCAGATAACAAGCGGCTCGTCGCTAGGTTGGCATCGATATCAGGAAAACTGTTCTTGGGACCGTCGCGAAATAATAATTCATAACCGATGGTTTTTTTATCCACGTCCATGATTGGTTGCCGTGCGAAATAGGAATACTTCAAAATTTTTACATCAACTCCTTTTAACGTTGGGTTAATGATAAAGCGACATTAAGTATTTGCTATGAGTCAGTTCAAACTAACACGGTTCCGAGTTAAACGGACGGGCTTGTAAACTGTAATTTTTTGCGTCAAAGCACAAAATTGAGCCTTGCTCATACCAATCGCCAAGTACGATTCGAGTCATTGGTTCGCTATTAACAGAAAACGTATGCATATCAGGGCGATGGGTATGCCCATGAATCATTAAATCCACCTGGTGATCTCGCATCACTTTTTCTACTTCGCTTTGTGTCACGTCCATAATCATTAGTGATTTGGACTTTTTAGTATCACGAGCGTCTGTTTGAACTTTGCGTACGATCGGCGTTTTTACCGACATTGGTAGTCGGTTGAATACCCATTGTAACCAAGGTTGATTGACTTTGGCTCTAAATGCGAGGTACTGGGTATCTTCAGTACACAGAGTGTCGCCATGCAGAACTACGGCTTTTCGTCCATACAGGTCTATTACTGTCTCGTCACCAAGCAGTTCAATACCGGTTTGTTTCGCGAAGCGTTTACCGACTAAGAAGTCTCGATTGCCCTTGGTAAAGAAGCAAGGAACCCCACTGTCAGTTAGGCGTTTAAATTCAGTGCGAATCTGAGTTGCGAATTCACTCTTGTCGTCGTCACCTATCCAAAAATCAAACAAGTCACCCAGTACATACAGCGCATCGGCATTGATTGCCTCGTTACGCATGAAGTGTTCAAAGCAGCGGTTAATCTCAGGTGTGTTTGGTGATAAATGCAGGTCAGAAATAAATAGTGTGGTCATAATACTCGCTGAATAAAAAAGGGCGCAGAGCACCCTTTATTGAAGATTATTCTTCGATAGTAGTGCTAGTGATAATAACATCGTCTAGCGGTACGTCTTGATGCATGCCGTAAGAACCAGTGCTAACCACTTTGATTTGGTCAACAATGTCCATGCCTTCTACAACTTCTGCAAATACACAGTAACCCCAACCATCTAAGCTTTCTGAGCGAAAATCTAGGAATGTGTTGTTGTTTACGTTGATAAAGAACTGAGAGCTAGCTGAATGCGGTTCCATAGTACGCGCCATCGCAAGCGTACCTACTTTGTTGCTTAGACCGTTGCTTGCTTCATTTTTAATTGGTGCACGGCTCGCTTTTTCACGCAGACCTGACTCCATGCCACCGCCTTGAACCATGAAACCATCGATAACACGGTGGAATAATGTGTTGTCGTAAAAACCATCACGGCAGTACTGTAGGAAGTTTGCACATGTCTCTGGCGCTTGTTCTGTATGTAGCTGAACTTTAATGTCACCAAAATTAGTGTGAAGGGTGATCATGATTGTGTCCTTAACCTATGTTTCTGATTTGAGGGTAAGATTCTAACTTAACTTTTCAGACATTAATACGCGAAAAGCAGGGAATCAGACTTGAGTATAGGTGCTAATGATGTCTTTTTGAGCGATTGAGGGATTACTTAAACAGCAACGAGTTGGTATACTGGAGCACTATTTTATTTCACTCAAATGAAGCATAGAGATCATGTTAAAAATATATAACACACTCACAAGACAGAAAGAGGAATTCAAACCAATCAATGCCGGTAAAGTTGGCATGTATGTCTGTGGGGTAACCATATATGATCTCTGTCATATTGGTCACGGTCGCACCTTCGTTTCATTTGACGTTGTGTCTCGTTACTTGCGCTACTTGGGTTATGACTTAACGTTTGTGCGTAACATCACCGATATTGACGACAAGATCATTCAGCGTGCGAACGAAAATGGCGAAAGTTGTGATTCGCTGACAGAGCGTCTAATCGGCGAAATGCACGCAGACTTCGAAGCGTTGAATATGAAGGCCCCAGATGTTGAGCCGCGAGCCACTGAATTTATTGTAGAAATCATCGAATTGGTTGAAAAACTGATTGAGCGTGGTTTTGCTTACGTGGCTGACAACGGCGATGTCATGTTTGAAGTGGGCAGCTTTGATGAATACGGCAAGCTTTCTAAGCAAGACTTAGATCAATTGCAAGCGGGTGCGCGTGTCGATATCGAAACCGCCAAACGCAGCCCATTAGATTTCGTTCTTTGGAAAATGTCTAAACCTGGTGAGCCTACGTGGGAATCCCCATGGGGAGCTGGTCGTCCTGGCTGGCATATTGAGTGTTCAGCGATGAACTCATCCATTTTAGGTAACCATTTCGATATTCACGGTGGTGGCTCTGATCTTCAGTTCCCTCATCACGAGAATGAAATCGCGCAATCATGCTGTGCTCATGACACACAGTATGTAAATACTTGGATGCACAGTGGTATGGTAATGGTCGACAGAGAGAAGATGTCTAAGTCTCTTGGTAACTTCTTTACTATCCGCGATGTACTTGGTCATTACGATGCGGAAACCGTTCGTTACTTCCTAATGTCTGGACACTACCGCAGCCAGTTAAACTATAGCGAAGAGAACCTGAAGCAAGCTCGTGCTTCACTTGAACGCCTATACACGTCGTTACGTGGTCTAGATTTAACTGTGGCACCAGCTGGTGAGGCTTATGCTGCTCGCTTTGCTGAAGCGATGAACGACGATTTTAATACACCTGAAGCATATTCAGTGCTGTTTGATATGGCTCGTGAGATCAATCGCCTTAAAACAGAGGATTTAGAGCAAGCAAATGCTCTAGGGGCTTTAATGCGTGAACTCGCTGACGTGATTGGTATTCTTCATCAAGATCCTGAAGCCTTTTTGAAAGGAGATTCGGGTAGTGATGAGGAAGTAGCAGAGATTGAAGCTCTTATTAAGCTACGTAATGATTCTCGCGCTGCAAAAGATTGGGCAAATGCTGATATGGCTCGTGACAAGTTGAATGAGTTAGGTATCGAACTGGAAGATGGCGCGGAAGGCACCACTTGGCGTCGTAAGTAAGGATACTAATACAATCAACTGATTATTCATTCTTTCTGGTTAAAATCGCTGATAACGGCGTTACAGACTTTGAAGTTAGCACCACTAACTCGCTGTGGTCTGTGCCTTGTTCTAAGCGATTTTTCCTGAGAAATTTGATGAACACTCAGTCAATGGTATTAGTATAGACGTCCTTCTTGAAGTTGTAGCGTTGTTAACTGCAACATCAAGAAGTGAACATATAAAGCAATTTTTAAGGGCTGAGTTATCAGCCCTTTTTACTACCGAATATTAATTTTTTACGGGACTATTTCTTTGGCTCAGATGTACTTCTATTACTCGGCAATGAACGCGGGTAAATCTACGACACTTCTTCAATCTTCTTTTAATTATCAAGAACGCGGCATGAATCCGCTAATCTTCACTGCAGCGCTAGATAACCGCTACGGTGTAGGCAAGGTGAGCTCACGGATAGGGTTGCAGTCAGACGCGCATTTGTTCCAACCAGAAACAGAGTTATATCAAACCATCGCTGAATTGAATGCGCAAGAAAAGCGCCATTGCATTTTGATTGATGAGTGCCAATTTTTATCGAAACAGCAGGTTTACCAGTTAACTGAAGTGGTGGACAAACTGCATATTCCGGTACTTTGTTATGGTCTGCGTACGGATTTCTTAGGTGAACTGTTTGAAGGTAGTAAATATCTACTATCCTGGGCTGACAAGCTCGTAGAGCTGAAAACTATCTGCCATTGTGGTCGCAAGGCGAATATGGTTATCCGTACTGATGAGCATGGCAATGCAATCAAAGAGGGTGATCAAGTTGCGATTGGTGGTAACGATAGTTATGTATCAGCTTGCCGTCAGCACTACAAAGAAGCGCTAGGTAAATAACACCTTAAGTCGCTAGAAGTAATACAACAAAAAACGGAGCCGCTAGGCTCCGTTTTTTGTTGTATTCGGTAATCAGAGATTAACGAGCACGGAAGACGATGCGGCCTTTAGAAAGGTCGTATGGAGTCATCTCTACAGTTACTTTGTCACCAGTAAGAATACGGATGTAGTTCTTACGCATTTTACCAGAGATGTGAGCAGTAACTACGTGACCGTTTTCAAGTTCAACACGGAACATTGTGTTTGGAAGAGTATCAAGGACTGTGCCTTGTAACTCAATAACGTCTTCTTTAGCCATCTAATCCTCTTTATAAATGGGCGCTTTTATCAGGTGTTCTCAGCTGACAAAAATCAATTTAGCGAAGTTGGGGCGTATTCTACCCTCGCCACGTTTGATTTACTAGCCTTTGATGAGGATGAAAGCGGACTTTGTAGTTCATAGCAGGGCACTCATCTATCTGATAGCCGAGATATATCCACTGTTTTCCTTGCTCTCGGCAGTATTCAATTTGTATTAGTACCCCAAGCGTACCAAGAGATAACGAGTAATCGGGGTCATAGAAAGTATAGAACGCACTGGCACTGTTTGACATCATGTCAGTCACTGCAATCGCAATTAGTTTTTCATTGTCATACAGGTGGAGATATTGAGTATTGAGCCAGTTACAGTGTGAAAATTGTTCAAAACTTTGCCGATTTGGAGGGTACATTGTGCCTAAGTGGTGGCGAGCTTCGATATAGCGCGCATATAAATCGTACCAATTATCATCCATATTCTCTTTCAAGTGCCAAGTAATGCCCGATGCTTTGCTTAGGAGACGTTTTTGACTGCGTGAAGGTTTGAATTGATGAGCAAAAATCCGAATAGGCTCGCAAGCGTTACATTGCTGGCAAAGTGGTTTGTAGATGGTATCACCACTACGGCGAAAGCCATTAGCGAGGAGTACTTCGTAATTTGATGAGCTGTGTAGAGTCGGATCCAAAGCCACCGCTACACGCTCTTGACGATCGGGTAGGTAACTGCAAGGGTGATTATCGGTCAGTCCAATTCTAATATGTTGTAAATCAGAGCTCATTCGTGCTTCTCTACAGGTGACGATAGCCATTGGGGCTGAAAACACTGTTTACTAACAGCTTCTTGTCTTAAGGATAGCAGGCTTTTGATAAACTCTGCACGTGGCAACTCAAACGCCCCTAAAGATTGGGTGTGCTCATTAAGTACTTGGCAATCAATAAGCTGCCCACCAAATTGACGAAAATGATGGCAGAAATACCACAAGGCAATTTTGGATGCATTGGTTTTGAGGCTAAACATCGATTCACCACAAAACAACTGACCAACGGAAATACCATATAATCCACCAATAAGCTGGTTTGCTTGCCATACTTCTACAGAGTGGCAATATCCTTGGGCTGCTAATTTCTTGTAAGCGTCGCGCATTTCTTGGCTTAACCACATTTCCTCAGCGCTTCTCATTGCAGCACATTGGTCTATCACTTGTTCAGTAGCGTGGTTGATAGTCAGTTGATATTGATGCTTGCGCTGGAACTTTTTGACACTTCTTGCCGGTTTGAATGTCTTAGGATCAAATAGGGCTCGTGGTGATGGGCTCCACCATAAAATAGGCTCTTCTGGTCCATACCAAGGGAAGATGCCGTTATGGTAAGCTGTCATTAGACGGGCCACTGACAGGTCTCCACCGAACGCAAGTAACCCATTAGGGTCGTCCAGTGCTTCAAAAGGGGAAGGGAAGCTCAATGTTTCACAATCTAATTCTGTCAGATATATAGCCATCAGAGGAGTCAAAGTATGATGAAGAAGTGGGTATGGATATTATTGATTTTTCCGCTATTTGCCAATGCAGCGTATCAACGTAATGTTGCTCGCGCTGTAAATGAAGTGGTATTTGGTCAGGTAGACTCAGTGCGTTACATGACGCAACAAGATGTTATTAAAGCAGAAAGTAATGGATGGGAAACCTTATTGGGCGCCGTTGTTGGTGGCGTTATTGGTAACCAATTTGGTGGTGGAACTGGTAAAGAAGTCGCGACTGCTGTCGGTGCCGTTGCGGGGGCTGGCGTTGCGCGAAATCGAGCAAATCAAAGCTATCGTGTTGAATACAAATTAGTTGAGTTATTGATTCAGACTGAAGATAAACGTTTGATAAACGTCATTCAAGATGTTGACAGTAATATGATTTTTCAACGCGGCGATCAGGTGAGAATTCTCTATTTTAATGATGGTGTCAGAGTTGATCGAGAATACTAAAAGGCTCAATTATAAATGGATGAAATTTGCATTTAGCTTAAAACCAGATTATCTCTGGTTTTAAGCTAGGTTTTTCGATAATCTGAAACTACGAAGAATTTTTCATCATCTAGTAAGGATACTGGGTGAGCAAGGAATAGTAGTTTTTGATGGAAAGCCTTACGTTACAACCAATCAATAAAGTCGATGGTGAGGTAAACTTACCGGGTTCAAAAAGTGTCTCAAACCGTGCTTTGCTTCTTGCGGCATTGGCAAAAGGGACAACTCGTCTAACTAACCTTCTTGATAGTGACGATATTCGTCACATGCTCAATGCTTTAAGCCAATTAGGCGTGAGCTATACCCTTTCTGATGATAAAACCGTTTGTGAAGTCACAGGGCTTGGTGGTGCATTTTCATCATCGCAAGCACTAGAGCTGTTTTTAGGTAATGCAGGAACGGCAATGCGTCCACTTGCGGCGGCACTGTGTCTTGGGGAAGGTGAGTTTGTTCTGACTGGTGAGCCTCGAATGAAGGAGCGCCCAATCGGACATCTTGTTGATGCTCTTCGTCAAGCGGGTGCGCAAATTGAGTATCTTGAAAACGAGAACTACCCACCACTGAAGATTACTGGTAGTGGTCTTAATGGTGGCTCGGTAGAGATTGATGGCTCAATTTCTAGTCAGTTTTTGACCGCCTTTTTGATGTCTGCTCCGTTAGCCAAAGATGATGTGACGATCAAAATCGTTGGGGATTTAGTTTCAAAGCCATACATCGATATTACCTTACATATCATGGCTCAATTTGGTGTTGAGGTGGAAAACCGCAACTACCAAGAGTTTGTGATTAAGTCTGGTCAAAATTATATTGCGCCAGGTGATTTCCTTGTCGAGGGGGATGCATCATCCGCGTCTTACTTCCTTGCGGCCGCCGCGATAAAAGGTGGTTCAATCAAGGTGACGGGTATTGGTAAAAACAGTATCCAAGGTGACATTCAATTTGCAGATGCGCTTGAAAAAATGGGTGCAGAGATTGAATGGGGTGATGATTACGTGATTTCACGCGTTGGTCAGTTAAAAGCGGTGGATTTGGATTTTAATCATATTCCAGATGCAGCCATGACCATTGCGACAACAGCATTGTTTGCGCAAGGTACTACTGTGATTCGTAATGTTTACAACTGGCGCGTTAAAGAGACTGATCGCTTAGCAGCAATGGCGACTGAATTACGTAAAGTGGGGGCTGAAGTTGAAGAAGGAGAAGATTATATTGTCGTTACGCCTCCTGCTCAATTGAAGCATGCCGCGATTGATACCTACGATGATCACCGTATGGCAATGTGCTTTTCTTTGGTTGCATTAAGTGATACGCCAGTGACGATAAATGATCCGAAATGCACTTCAAAAACATTCCCGGATTATTTCGAAAAGCTCGCAAATCTGAGCTGTTAGTCAATTCGATAAATAACAAATCGTTATACCCGTCATACTTGAAGTTGCAGCGGTGTTGGCTGTGTTCGTGCGCCCCAATCACATAGTACACCTATGCTCAGGGGGCTTTCTTACTTGCCGCCTACCTGCATCTTCAAGTTTCTTGGGTATAGATTGTAAAAAGAGCCAGAATATCTGGCTCTTTTTTTTAGCAATTAGTTCTCTAGGGTGAACTCTTTAGATAGGTGGTGAGCGAGGTATTTAAACATGTTAAATACCGCTGTAGTGCTAGCGGTTGGCAGACCACTGTCATCTAAGAAATAGTTACCTTTGAAGACTAACACACCTTCTTTTTCTTCAACGCTATCGGCGCGCATGCCATCGAGATAGTCGTCATGTTCTTGAATGACTTGGTTGGCGATTAATAGTAGGTCAAATTGAGAAATTATTGTTTTTCCGCTCATTATGTGTACCTTACGCTGTAATTATTGGGCGAGATTGGTTGCGATTTTATAGCTTAGGGACCCAGAATACCAATGACCTAAAGCAAATAATTGTATGGTTATTTTGATCTAAAACTTGGACTATTTTGGCTACTGTTCTGTAATAAAGAGAGAAATTGTTTTGTGACGGGCTACATAAATCTGTTTAATCCATTGGCGGAGATAAGATTCCCCCGTTTAGTATGTGGCACTTCAAACATGTGAACGCCCATTTTATTTTGGGTATATCACTATCGCCTGATACAGTCTAAGCACTGTAGTGAAACGATCTGACTAGTTTGGCCCGTAAGATCGATGATTTGTCGAGCAGTCAAAGTTGAATTTCAAAAAAGAGATTGATCTTCTAGCAATCTCGCTCAATAGTAAAAAAAGAAGCAATGTTTACGTATGTTGTGCGTTAAATTCGTACCAGTCATTAAAGGACACTAGAGTCAGTTATGGGCAAGTCACTCGTTATTGTGGAGTCGCCAGCTAAGGCGAAGACCATCAATAAATATCTCGGCAAAGACTTCATCGTAAAGTCTAGTGTGGGTCACGTACGTGATCTACCGACAGCAGGTCAAAGTACCGGTCAGAAAGCGGCAGCAATATCGACAAAAGGCTTAAGTGCCGAAGATAAAGCGATCGTTAAACAAGAAAAAGATCGCAACTCGCTGATCAAAAAGATGGGTATTGACCCATACAATGGCTGGGAAGCAAATTACCAAGTGCTTCCGGGTAAAGAAAAAGTAGTTGCCGAACTACAAAAACTAGCGAAAGACGCAGATTGCGTTTATCTCGCAACCGATTTGGATCGCGAGGGAGAAGCTATCGCATGGCACCTTCGTGAGATCATCGGCGGCGATGAACAGCGATACAAACGTGTAGTCTTTAACGAAATTACTAAAAACGCGATTCAGCAAGCATTCGAAACTCCTGGTGAGTTGAGTATGGATGGCGTTAATGCACAGCAAGCACGCCGCTTCATGGACCGTGTAGTGGGCTTTATGGTTTCGCCACTGCTATGGAAAAAAGTGGCGCGCGGATTGTCAGCGGGTCGAGTTCAATCTGTTGCGGTGAAACTGCTGGTTGAGCGTGAGCGTGCTATCAAAGCTTTCATCCCAGAAGAGTTCTGGGATATCCATGCTGACACCAAAACTCAAGACAAAACAGACTTCCGTCTGCAAGTGTCTCAGAAAGATGGTTCGGCATTTAAGCCTGTCACTGAAGCGCAAACTTTAGCGGCAGTATCGGTACTTGAAACCGCCTCTTACGAAGTGTGTAAACGTGAAGACCGTCCGACATCAAGTAAACCGTCGGCACCATTTATCACATCGACACTGCAACAAGCGGCAAGTACTCGTTTGGGCTACGGCGTTAAAAAAACCATGATGCTAGCTCAGCGACTATATGAAGCGGGTTACATCACTTACATGCGTACTGACTCGACGAACCTAAGTTCAGAAGCAGTAGAGACGTTACGTGAGTATATCGGTAGCGAGTTCGGTGAGGCATACTTACCAGCGAAAGCGACGGTTTACGGCAGCAAGCAGGGTGCACAAGAAGCGCACGAAGCGATTCGTCCTTCTGATGTTGCTGTGAAAGCAGATGACCTACAAGGTATGGAAGCTGACGCGCACAAAGTGTACGCATTGATTTGGAACCAATTTGTTTCATGTCAAATGACGCCTGCGCAATACGACTCAACCACAGTGAGCGTGAAAGCTGCAGAATACACATTGAAAGCGAAAGGTCGCATTCTTAAGTTTGATGGTTGGACACGCGTTCAACGTCCTCTTGGTAAGAATGAAGATCAAATCCTGCCTGCAGTACAGGTTGGCGATAAGCTTGATATGATCGCACTTGATCCTAAGCAACATTTTACTAAGCCACCTGCTCGTTATACTGAAGCAGCATTGGTTAAAGAACTTGAGAAACGCGGCATCGGTCGTCCATCGACTTACGCATCAATTATCTCAACCATCCAAGATCGCGGTTACGTAAAAGTCGAACAGCGCCGTTTTTATGCAGAGAAAATGGGCGAGATCGTTACAGACCGATTAGATGGTAGCTTCCTTGAGTTAATGAACTACGAGTTCACCTCTCGAATGGAAGAGAAGCTTGACCAAGTTGCCGAAGGCGAAGCGGATTGGAAGTCAGTCTTAGACAACTTCTTCAAAGATTTCTCAGGTGATCTTGTACAAGCTGAGCAGGAAGAAGAGCAGGGCGGCATGAAGCCAAACCATATCGTATATACTGATATCGAGTGCCCGACATGTTCCCGCCCTATGGGTGTTCGCACGGCTTCGACTGGTGTATTCCTTGGTTGTTCTGGTTATGCATTGCCACCAAAAGAACGTTGTAAGACGACGATCAACCTTGGTGACGAAGAGGGCATAATCAATGTTCTTGAGGAAGACGTAGAAACGGCGGCGTTACGTGCGAAGAAACGTTGTCCTATCTGCGAAACCGCGATGGATGCTTACCTAATTGATGATAAGCGCAAGCTACACGTGTGTGGTAACAACCCGAACTGTGAAGGTTACGTGGTTGAGTTCGGTGAGTACAAAGTGAAAGGCTATGAAGGTCCGCTTGTTGAATGTGACAAGTGTGGTTCTGACATGGTGCTGAAGAACGGTCGCTTTGGTAAATATATGGATTGTACTAGCGAGACATGTAAAAACACTCGCAAGATCTTAAAAAGTGGTGAAGTAGCGCCGCCAAAAGAAGATCCTGTACACCTTCCAGAGCTACCGTGTGAAAACTCAGACGCTTATTTTGTGTTGAGAGATGGTGCATCGGGTTTGTTCTTAGCGGCAAGCACGTTCCCTAAATCACGCGAAACACGCGCTCCGTTAGTGGAAGAGCTAAAACGTTTTAAAGATCGTATTTCAGCGAAGTTCCACTATCTAGCGGATGCGCCTGAGAAAGATCCAGATGGTCTTCCTATGGTAGTGCGCTTTAGCCGTAAATCGAAAGAGAATTATGTTCGCTCTGAGATTGATGGTAAACCATCAGGTTACACCGCTCTTTATGTTGAAGGTAAATGGGAAATTACCGACAAGCGTAAAAAAAAGTAACTCCGACCATATAGAAAAAAGCAGCGATTATCGCTGCTTTTTTTATGCCAGCCGTTTATCTGCAAATCGATAGCTCCAGTCTAGTTTCGGTTAATACGACCAAGTAACAAAAATGAAACCTAACGTTGTTAGGGTAAGAGCCATTGTTGGTTGATGAAGTCAAAGCTCTGTTTTGTGACTGTTATTAATTTGTTCTACTACTGAGTTGTAATGTGAGCTAGGTCAGGTGATTGTTAAGCAACCTGTTAGTATTCGACAGTATGGGATATTTAAAATTGTATTCTTTATTAGATACGATAATTTATAACCAACGGCTTGCACATAATAATGGAATGGATCCAAATAATATCGCCAACCGTTCAGGCTATGCCTATCTAGGGATGACAGTGTCAGCAATTGACACTGATTAATAAAAAACAATATGGAGAATGACCAATGGCTGGTGTTTTAGGTATGATCCTTGCTGGTGGAGAAGGTTCGAGATTGCTTCCACTCACAGAGTCTCGCAGTAAACCTTCGGTTCCGTTCGGGGGGAGCTATCGCCTTATTGATTTCGCGCTTAATAATTTCGTTAATGCTGATCTGATGCGCATATATGTGCTGACTCAATTTAAATCACAATCCCTTTTCCATCACCTGAAAAAAGGTTGGAATATTAATGGGATCACGGATAGGTTTATTGATCCTATCCCCGCTCAGATGCGTACAGGTAAACGTTGGTATGAGGGGACTGCTGACGCTATTTATCAAAACCTACGTTTTATGGAACTTTCTGAGCCTGATCAAGTTTGTATCTTCGGTTCCGATCATATATACAAAATGGATATCAAGCAGATGCTCGATTTCCATAAAGAGAAAGAAGCATCCTTGACTGTTTCTGCTTTGCGTATGCCGCTATCTCAAGCATCCCAATTTGGAGTTATTGAGGTAGATATTGATGGTCGTATGATTGGTTTTGAAGAGAAGCCAGTTAATCCGAAAGCGATTCCGGGCGATCCTGAGCACGCATTGGTATCTATGGGGAACTATGTGTTTGAAGCTCCGGTATTGTTTGCGGAATTGATCGAAGATGCCGATAACCCAGGTTCTGATCATGACTTTGGTAAAGATATCATTCCTAAAATGTTTCCTCGTGGAGATGTCTTTGTCTATGACTTTAGCCGTAACAAGATCACTGGCGAAAAAGAAGAGGTTTACTGGCGTGATGTAGGGACGATTAGTGCTTATTGGGAAGCGCATATGGATCTTCTCAAAAAAGATGCTCCGTTCTCACTTTATAACCGTAAGTGGCCGTTACATACATTCTATCCTCCACTACCACCTGCGACGTTTACGGATTCAGATAATGGTCGCGTACAAATCATAGATAGTTTGGTGTGTAATGGTAGCTTGGTTTGTGGCTCTCGAATTGAAAAATCAGTACTTGGTTTTCGCAGTAACATAGGTTCGGCATGTGATATCAGTGAAAGTATCCTGCTTGGTGATGTGAAAATTGGTGAGGGGTGTGTATTGCGCCGTGTGATCGTCGATAAAAATGTTGATATTGCACCGGGGACTCAGATTGGCGTTAATTTAAAAGAAGACCGTAAGCATTTCCATGTCTCTGACGAAGGTATTGTCGTCATCTCGAAAGGAGCGCGTGTTGGTTACTAATCCTTTATCAATTTTGTTTGTAGCCTCCGAAGTTGAAGGGCTGATAAAGAGTGGCGGCTTAGCGGATGTCGCTAAAGCATTGCCTCAAGCTCTACATGCGTTAGAACAAGATGTCAGGGTAACCTTACCAGGTTATCGTAAAATAGAGGCGCTACAGAACGCACCAATAGCTTTGCAAACTCAGTTAGAACATTGGCCTCACACTCCTTACAAAGTGCGCCAGCTTTCGATAGGGGACGTTACAGTGTATGCCATTGAATGCGATCAGTATTTCGCACGAGGTGATATGTATTCTGAGTACAATCAAGCCTATCCAGATAATGGCGAACGCTTCTCGTTCTTTAGCGCGGCATGCCTCGACATGCTGCCTAAATTGGAATTTAAGCCAGACATTATCCATGCCAATGATTGGCATACTGGGTTTGTGCCATACCTGCTTAAGCATCGCTATGCGGAACACCCATTTTTTGACCATACCAAAAGCGTAATATCGATTCACAATGCTGTATTTAAGGGCGTGTTCAGTTTCGATGAGTTGCCAACGTTGCCTGAAATGCAAGGGCGCTATGCACCTGATGCGGCAGTCAGTGCTACCCATGTAACGATGCTTAAAGCGGGTGTAATGACGGCAGACAAAATTAACGCTGTTAGCCCTACATATGCAGAAGAGCTCAAAACTGAGCTGGGTAGCCACGGTATGGCGAAGGAGTTTCGCGCTCGGGAACATGACTTAGTCGGTATACTGAATGGTTGCGATTATGGTGATTGGAATCCGGCTATCGATGATTTTCTTCCAACAACATACTATGCAGAAATGCAAAGTATGTTGGCGGGCAAGGGCGTGTGCAAACAAGCGCTTCAACAGCGCGTAGGCTTACCGACGAACGATCTTGCGGTGTATGGCATGGTTTGTCGCCTAACGAGCCAGAAGGGCGTACATTATTTGCTGCCAATTCTAGAGCGCTTTCTTAAATTGGATGCACAACTGGTTATTGTTGGCACGGGTGACCCAATTTTAGCCACTCAATTGGCGGAAATAGCGGCCTGCCATAGCGACAAGTTCGCATTTGTTGAAGCGTATAGCAATGAGCTTGCACACTTGGTTGAGGCGGGGGCTGATTTCTTCTTAATGCCGTCTGAATTTGAACCTTGTGGTCTAAATCAAATATATAGTATGGCTTATGGCACCTTGCCTATTGTGCGAGCGGTCGGTGGATTGAAAGACAGTGTGGTTGATTATGATGTTGCCCCTGAAATCGCCACTGGGTTCAGTTTTCTAAATCCAGAACCAATCGAGCTTCTTAGCGTGATGCAGCGATCTTTATTGTTCTATGTACAGCAAAGAGAAGAGATGGCACGAGTACAACTGTACGCAATGCAGCAACAATTTTGCTGGAAACGAGCTGCGGAAGAGTACTTAGCTTTGTATCGAAGTGCACTCAGTTAAAAGAGAGGTTCATAAAAAGGCATCAACTGATGTCTTTTTTTTACACTTTTCTCATCTCAAATACTTATAAATGATGTAATCTCAGTTGAGGTGAAGCAACTTTGTGGTAGGCTTCTTTTTCTTAAGTAGTATTAATTTTAATAGCATAAAAGAGTAATGCCTTGCTGTTTCATAAAACCTATCTTCATCCGACTAGTACAGAATGGGTTGTTTTCGTTCATGGTGCTGGTGGCAGTTCATCGATCTGGTTCAAGCAGATAAAAGCTTATAAAACGCACTTCAATTTATTGTTGATTGACTTACGTGGGCATGGCAAATCGAACCAGTTACTTAAAGAGATTATGGCGAGTCGCTATACCTTTAAAGCCGTTACCCTCGATATTTTGCAAGTTTTAGATCATCTTAAAATTCAATCTGCTCACTTTGTCGGTATGTCATTAGGGACTATCATTGTGCGTAATGTGGCTGAGTTGGCTGCGGAGCGTGTTAAGTCAATGGTGTTAGGTGGCGCGGTAACGCGTTTGAATACCCGTTCGCAGTTGTTGGTAACGGTTGGTAACGCCTGTAAGCATATATTGCCCTACATGTGGTTATACAGCTTGTTTGCCTATATTGTCATGCCGCAGAGCACGCAAAAACAGTCCCGGCATCTATTTATTCGGGAAGCAAAGAAGTTATGCCAACAAGAGTTTAAGCGTTGGTTCAGGCTTGCGTCTGAAGTGAACCCCTTGATGCGTTACTTCAAAGATAAAGAGTTACCGATCCCAACACTGTATTTAATGGGCGATCGTGACTATATGTTTATCCAGCCAGTTAAAGAAATGGTGCAAGTGCATAGACAAAGTCAATTACTCGAAATCGCTAATTGTGGTCATGTGTGTAACATAGAGCGCCCAGATGAGTTCAACCAGCATTCTATTCGTTTTATTCAGCAACAGATAAGCTAGATCCACACTGCCAACATAAAGCGAACTGACCTTCGTTTATTTCATTGCACACTGGGCATCGCCAAGATTGCTCGGTGTGTGGTTGTTCAAACTGCTCAATCAAGTGCATCGCTTGTTGTTTTTTGCCTTCCTCCAATAGCCATACGTGTGGTGCGCTCGCTTCACCAAATGGCACCTCTCCTTGTAAGCCAAAAATGCCTTCACCGCGCACCTCACACTTGATGTCGTATGAACGTAAAAGCTCACAGACGATGTGAGCTTGAGGAGGATTGTTCGCGCTGTATATCTTCAAGACGCTTCTCCATTTTGTGCATCATTTTGAGATTGCGGTGAACGCTTGAATTTTGTCATCAACCATTTAGCGACAATTGGGAATAATCCAAGTAGTGCAAATGAAATGAGTACAGAAGGTGAAACGATACCGGATAGGCTGTCAATTTGTGCCAATTGTGTACCTGCATTGAGGTAAACCGCCGTACCAGGCAGCATGCCAATTTGGCTGACAAGATAAAACCGCGCTGTTGATATTGGCGTTAGCCCCATTAATAGATTGATTAAGAAGAATGGGAATACAGGAATAAGGCGTAACGAAAATAGATAGAATGCGCCATCTTTTGCAACGCCTTGGTTTATCGAGTTCAACTTATCACCAAATTTGCTTTGTACCCAATCACGAAGTAGGAAACGGCTGCTTAGGAAAGCAATTGTTGCACCTAATGTACTAGCAAATGAAACGAGCAGTAGGCTGCTCCAAAAACCAAATAGAGCAGCGCCAAGTAAGGTGACAACCGCCGCGCCAGGAATAGAAAATGCGGCGATTGCAACATAGGCAAAAAAGTAGCTCAGGGCTGCGAGTACGAAGTTCTGTTCGATAAATGCACTCAGTGCAGCTTGTTGGGCTTTGGCATTAGTCAGCGTAAGTTGATCACCAAATTGCGTGATCAGCAGGGCAATTAACGCGACGAGAAATACTCCGATAACAAGCTTCTTATTCATTTTTTTCTCCTGAACTTGATGTTCATTTACTATCTTGTTGAATAAGAACCGTAAAGCCAACGAAAACTTTCAAAAAAAAACCAGCGATTATCGCTGGCTTAGAGTTTAGTTATGCAACCTTGAAAGTAATTCATCCCGACGAGATTGCGGAACCACTGACCAGTGTGTTCCTTTTATTGCACCTTCAAGCGACCACAATAGCTCAAGGCTTATTTCACTAACGTGTGACTCTCGAATAGCCTTGTAAGCTTCAAGAGAGCCAGTTTGTTCGAGTTGCTTAACGTTGTCGATACCGACTTTCTTAAGCATTCGTTCTGTCGCCAGTCGTAAATTGGGTAAATCCTTGATGCGAGTTGGTTTGGCTTCAGCTTGAGTAGACTTTTCGCTTTGTGCTTTAACAAGCGCTTCACGAGCAACTTGCAGTGTTTGGTCACAATCGTCCTGCCATTCTTCACTTAAAGCAAAGTATTTGGTCACAACAGGGAACCCACGCTTGTGATACACGTACGGCTCTAGACCTTGTTGTTTAAACTGCTTAGTGAGTGTGTTGTCGGCACGAATATGAAGTTTGTCGTGTACAACTAGCGCAAACATTGTTTCGTCTGCGAAGATCCCAAACCCACCAAACATAGAGCGAGATTTAATACGACCTAGTGGCTGAAATAGCCTCATTGAGTCTTTAAGTATTGGTTTATCCATTCAGTACTTTCTCGGTGTATGTGTATAATAATACGCCACCAAATCAGGTCCGAGAGAATAGCAGCTAATGCAGAAATCAGGAGAGTAATCCGTTAACGAGTGCATTTCTACCATCGGTAACCCCGCTGCCATACATAATGTTTAGGCCGGTGGCTTTGCGTCCCATCTTTTCAGAATGGTTTGCCCTGTGCGTGACTTAATTTGCTTTGCTAAAGATTAAGATACTTCGACATAGAAGTATTACAACACTATGAGATATTTGTGATCCTAATGCAAGAATTAAGTTGAATGTGAAAAGCAATAGCTGATGTGATGACCATCAGCTATTGTTATAGGAATCATTAGCTTAGTTTATTTTAGCTACTGTAGAGCGTTCAACGATTTCTGGATGCATTTCAAATATTCGTTTGTCGTGTTCTTTATCTTTAATTCGCTCAAGTAAGATTTCAAACGCATTTTTACCGACACGACGTTTTGGTTGGTGAACTGTAGTTAATGGCGGAGAGAAGTACTCAGCCAGTTCAATGTTATCGTAACCAATGACAGACATATCTTCAGGAACACGGATGCCATTTTGCTGTAGGCGGCTCATTAAACCAAGTGCCATCGTATCATTGAAGCAGAAAATTGCGGTAGGGCGCTTATCCATAGCAACGATTTTGTCCGCAGCTAGCACAGCTGTGTCACATTCGAAGTTGCCTTCTAGAATCCAATCTTCGTCCACGGGTAAGTTAGCTTCTGCCATAGCACGCTTGAAGCCTTGAATACGTTCCTGACATGCAGCTTTCTCAAAGTGACCACTTAAACAGGCAATATCGGTGTGACCATGTTTAATTAGGTACTTCGTTGCGAGGTAACCACCTTCTTCTGAGTTGTCGATGATTTTGTCGGCTTGCGAACTTTCAGGACCCCAATCCATGACCACTTTTGGAATATCTTTGTGACGATTAAGCATCTCACTCAATTCTTCAGTGAAATCTGAACACATAACTAAAATACCATCGACACGCTTTTCAGCCAACATACGGACATAGTCACGTTGTTTCTCGTAGATACCACCGGTATTGCACAGAATTAAGGTATAACCTTGGCGATAACAGTAGCTTTCTACACCATCAATCACTTCAGAAAAGAATAAGTTTGTAGATTGAGTAACCAGCATACCAATGGTGCGCGTGCTGTTACATTTCAAACTACGAGCTACGGCACTAGGAGCGTAGTTTAGCTCTTGTACTGCTTCCATTACACGTTCTTGAGTTGTTTCTGCAACAAAGCGAGTTTTGTTAATTACGTGCGAGACTGTTGTTGTTGAAACGCCCGCGAGACGCGCAACATCTTTTATAGTGGCCATAAGGTGTGATCCTATTTATAGTTGCCACCTAGCTATTCACATTCTTGAATAAATTGGCAGGAAGTATTAGAAATACAAAAACCGCTTTTTTACAGCGGTTTGCACTTGATTCATATTTTTTATCGTTTTCGGTTACGATTTTAGACCGCATCGTCGCCAGTAGCAAACGAAAACCTTTTCCCATCAAACGGAAGTCGGATTTTAGTCGGCTTCACCAACAAGATAGTCGCAATCAAGGTTTAGGAATGCAACCAGAAGCGATACAACCGCAGAGTAGAAGCCAAACGAGTCTAAACTTTGGCTCTTTGCTGAGAATTTTGGTACCCAGTTAAGAATATGTTGACGAATAAAGGATTCTTGTTCGATGAGCGCATCATTTAAATGACGCTCCTGCTCAAGTTCATTTGAGCGAATAATCATATTACCTAAGAGGTCGAGTTCGATGGCAATATGGTCAGCAGGTTCATTCATCTCTTTATTGATCGCAACACCGTGTTGAATGAGCAGTGCTTCCATCTCTATCGCGGGTTCATCATGTAATAGACCGCTCTTACCCACATACATAGAGGCATAAGGTAATGCTGATTCCTTGTCTGACTTTAAAAATAAGTCACAAAAATCAGCGGCAAGTTCAAGTTGTCCATCCTCGCGATCGATCTGACGATTTAGCGCGTCAACAAGTCGATCAATTGCGGGTTTTAGTGTTGGGTTTTCACCAAGACCAGCTAGGAAGCTGCGAATTTCAGGGCTTTGATATTGAACTAGTTCTGCCTCTGTAAGCTCTTTGGCAAACAAACTAGAAAACCACCAGTAAATTTCTGCACGCTTTTCATTAAAAGCTTTTAGTTCTTGCATCTGATAATGCTCCAAGTTTTCGTACTGTTAGTATTTTAGCGAAGAAAAATGAATAGCGATAACGCATGTTGTGACTAAATGGGTCAAAAAATGGCAAAATGTTAACAACTAAGCTAGGTTTGTTTTGAATCAATAAAAAATCATCTTTCTTGAGTTTAATATAACAAAGACTAGAAATGTTACGACTTATGAATAGAATACAGTTGAAATTAATTCCTAATGTAAATTAAGTGGTTTAGATGAGCTATCACGTATTAGTTGTAGAAGATGATGCGGTCACTCGCAGTAAGCTAGTTGGCTACTTTCAAAATGAAGGTTACACCGTCAGCGAAGCCGAAAGCGGAGAGCAAGTGCGCAGCATGCTACAAAATCATTCGATCGACTTGGTTATGTTAGACATCAATCTTCCTGGTGAAGATGGTTTGATGTTAACACGAGAACTACGAAGTCAATCGGACATTGGAATTATCCTGGTAACAGGACGCACGGATAGCATTGATAAAATTGTTGGTCTAGAAATGGGCGCAGACGATTATGTGACAAAACCGTTCGAACTTCGCGAACTACTAGTGCGCGTGAAAAACTTGCTGTGGCGTATTTCTGCAGCCCGCAACGCAGGCACTATCGCTGACCAAAAAAATGACACCAATGTTGTCCGTTTTGGTGAGTGGATGTTTGACATTCAACGTCGAGCACTGAGTCGTAATAACGAGCCAGTTAAATTAACCAAAGCAGAATATGAGTTGTTGGTAGCACTATCTTCGTACCCGAATCAAGTTCTTAGTCGCGAACGTATTTTGAACATGATTAGCCATCGAGTAGATGCGCCAAATGACCGTACTATTGATGTTTTGATTCGTCGCATGCGTGCTAAAATGGAGTTTGATCCGAAGAACCCGCAAATTTTTGTGACGGTTCACGGTGAAGGGTATATGTTTGCTGGTGACTAATACATCACTCTGTATTAATAAAAAAACCGAAGCTTAAGCTTCGGTTTTTTTATGTCTCTAATCGAGGACTACACTTTACTTTGTGAAGCTTCGATACTCTTCTCTTCGTAATCTGAAGCCCAGTTGCGTAAGCTTTGCCAAATTCGTCCAAGCGTCTCATGCCAGTAGCGCTCAGTTTGTTCCAGATAAATCGCTTTTGGCGTGTATTTACTCCAGAACTGATTGATTTGGTCCTGTGCTAGATAGTTAGTTGGAGCCGGGTAAGGCTCTAATCCTGCCGAGTGAAACTCGTTCAGAGCACGTTTCATATGGCTAGCTGAAGTCACCAATACGACTTCTTTACGTTTTACGAACGCGGCCGCTTGGCGCGCTTCTTCCCATGTGTCTTTGGCGGTTTCCAATAAGATGATGTCCGATTTTGATACGCCAAGTGCTAACGCTACTTTTGCCATCATACGCGCATTGCTTACATCAGTACCGCCGGCATAGCCGGATAAAATGAGCTTTGAACCTGGGTAGATACGCATAATACGAATTCCCTCAGACAAGCGCATCAATGCGGTGCGACTTAACTCCGAAGTCGGTGGGATCTGATCATCCACCACATGCCCACTGCCTAATACCATAACGTAGTCGATGGATTTATCGACGGGCAAAAAAGCGGTGTATTGGCGTTCTAGTGGCATTAATAGACGGGAGGAAAGTGGTTGGAAAGAGATAAGGAAGATGCCAATAAAGGAAAAGAGCACCACAAAACAGCCGGTCTTCTGTTTCCTAGTAAACATAATTAACATTAAGCCCAAAAAGCCTATGATCAGCAGCGCTGGTAAAGGCATGAGCAAAGAAGAGAAGACTTTTTTCAGCTCAAACATACTTAAATAGTCCGAAAAAACACCAGTTGATTATAAATTAAGAGAATCCCTCTTTATATCTGCCTTTCTTGTGACAGAATAGCAGCACGATTAGACATGATAACTCAAGCCGCCGTGACTGAAGACCGTAATTTCGACGATATTGCCCACAAATTTGCAAAAAACATTTATGGTTCTGACAAAGGTGAGATTCGCCAAGTAATTGTTTGGCAAGATCTTGAACAAGCTCTCGCCATGCTACAGAGTGACCAACGTTGCCTAGAAGTACTTGATGCTGGCGGTGGTCTTGCACAAGTGTCGCAAAAAATAGCCAAGCTCGGACATCAAGTTGCGTTATGTGACCTATCTTCTGAAATGCTGCAGTTGGCAAAACAGGATATTGAAACTAATGGTCTGCTTGACAACTATCGCTTGATTCACTCTCCCGTGCAGGAGATTGCCAATCATATGGAAACTGCTGTGGATTTGGTTATGTTCCATGCAGTGATGGAGTGGTTAGTTGATCCTAAGGCGGCATTGGAAACAGTGTTAGATCAAGTAAAACCGGGTGGTATTGCCTCGGTGATGTTTTATAACCAGCATGGGTTAGTTTATAAAAATGTCGTATGTGGCAACCTTCCTCATGTGTTGAAGGGCATGCCTCACCGCAAACGTTTTAAGCTACAACCGCAAAAAGGTTTAGTCCCCGAAGACGTGTATAAGTGGATTGAAAACGCAGGCTATGAGATCTGCGGTAAATCTGGCATTCGCTGTTTCAGTGATTACATTGGTAATCAATTGTATATGGGCGACTATCAGTTTGAAGATGTATTGGCACTTGAAGAAAAATTTTGTCGTCAAGAGCCTTACCTCTCATTAGGTCGATACATTCATGTATGGGCAAAAAAGAAAGATAAATAGGAATAACAATGAGTGAGATGACTCTCAACGTTGCTGAGCAACCTATCGACGAATTGGTTGGTTGGGTAAAGCAGCACGATTTCTCATTGAATCTAACCAGCGAAAGACTAGCTTTTCTTATCGCAATTGCGGTATTAAGCAATGAAAGATTTGATGAAGAATTGGGTGAAGGTGAGCTCCATGATGCGTTTACCATCGTCACTCGATTATTTGAAGATACCGGCGAAGCGTCGGCATTTCGTGCCAACAACGCGATAAACGAGATGGTGAAACAGCGTCTAATTAGCCGCTTTGCCAGTGAAGTGACAGATGGTGCAAGTATTTACCGTTTGTCACCTTTAGCGATTGGCATTACAGATTATTACGTCCGTCACCGTGAATTTTCTAAGCTTAAACTATCGATTCAACTATCGATGGTCGCAGATGAGATGGCGAAAGCTATTGAAGCGGCGCAAAAGGGTGGCACACCAGGACACTGGAAAAAGAATGTATATGGGGTACTAAAATACTCAGTTGGTGAGATCTTCGATCAGATCGATCTCAACCAGCGCGTAATGGATGAACAGCAACAGACGGTAAAAACCCAAATTGCAGAACTGTTAAACAAAGATTGGCGTGAAGCAATTAATAACTGTGAAGCACTTCTTTCAGAAACATCCACGACGTTGCGCGAGCTGCAAGATACTTTGCAAGCGGCAGGTGACGAGCTGCAAACCCAAATTCTTGATATTCAAGAGTTGGTGTACGGTGATGATGAACTTGAGTTCATTGAAGAAACTTTGTTTGGGCTCCAGATGAAGCTAGACCGAATCACTCGTTGGGGTCAACAAGCGATTGACCTTTGGATTGGTTATGACAGGCATGTGCACAAGTTCATCCGTACCGCGATCGATATGGATAAGAACCGTGCCTTTAGCACGCGTCTGCGTCAATCAATGAAAGACTACTTCGATATGCCTTGGCATCTCACGTACGCTGATGCAGAGCGTTTGAATGACCTGCGTGATGAAGCACTTGTGCTGCGTGATGATGAGGTAACGGGTCATGTCCCAACAGAAGTGGTGTATGAAGAATTTCAACAAGTCAATGATGAGCTGTCAGAGCGCATTGGAGAAATGCTTAAGGTTCATAAGCAACAAGGTACTCCAATCGATCTCGGTATGGTGTTGCGTGATTATCTAATGCAGCATCCACGGACTCATCATTTTGATTTAGCCCGAATCGTAGTCGATCAAGCAGTGAAATTAGGTTATTCCGAATTGGATTACCACGCAGTGCAGCCAGACTGGCAAGCGATTAATGAATTTGGTGCAAAGGTACAAGCAAATGTCATCGACAGATACTAACGAATATATGTCAGAAAATCTGGCAAAAGCAATCTCTAACCCTTTGTTTCCAGCGCTAGATAGTATGTTGCGAGCAGGGCGTCATGTCTCCAGTGAAGACTTGGATAACCACGCATTACTGGCGGATTTTGAAACAGAACTGGCGTTATTTTACCAGCGTTACAACACAGAATTAGTCAAAGCACCGGAAGGTTTTTTCTATCTTCGTCCACGTTCGACGTCTTTAATTGGTCGTAGCGTGTTGTCTGAATTGGACATGTTAGTAGGTAAAGTGCTGTGTTTTCTTTACCTAAGCCCAGAACGCTTAGCGCATGAAGGTATTTTTACCAATCAAGAGCTTTATGAAGAACTCATCCAGTTAACAGATGAAACCAAGCTAATGAAATTGGTGACCAATCGTGCTATCGGCTCAGATCTTGATAAAGAAAAATTGTTTGAGAAAGTACGTACCTCACTGCGTCGTTTGCGTCGTCTTGGGATGATCATCAATATTGGTGAAACGGGTAAATTCCGCATTAGCGAAGCGGTATTCCGCTTTGGTGCTGACGTGCGCGTCGGTGATGATGTCCGTGAAGCGCAATTGCGCTTGATCCGTGATGGTGAAGCCGTAGTGCACACTAAAGAGCCGAGCCAAGGCAGCTTACTAAATGACGATGAACAGCAAGAACAAGAGCACGACGAAATTGAGGGCGAAGCATGATTGAACGTGGTAAATACCAATCGCTGACCATGATTAACTGGAACGGCTTCTTTGCTCGTACTTTTGATATTGATGGTCTAGTCACAACGCTTTCTGGTGGTAACGGTGCAGGTAAATCGACCACGATGGCGGCATTTATTACCGCCCTTATTCCAGACCAAACCTTATTGCATTTCCGCAATACGACTGAGGCGGGTAGTAGCCAATCGTCTCGTGATAAAGGTCTCTACGGTAAATTGCAGCCAGGTGCCTGTTACGCAGCGTTAGATGTGGTGAATTCACGTAATCAACGCCTGTTATTTGCTGTGAAGCTTCAGCAAGTCGCGGGGCGTGATAAGAAAGTGGATATTAAACCTTTCGTCATTCAAGGTTTACCAAGTGATGTCAAACCAACAGATGTGTTGATTGAGAGCGTATCAGAGTCACAAGCGCGTGTTCGTCAAATCAATGAAGTAAAAGAGAGCGTTGCTCAGTACGAAGGCGTGCAATTTAAAGCATTTCCTTCAATCGTGGATTACCACGCGCAAATGTTTGAATTTGGCGTGATCCCTAAGAAGCTACGTAACTCATCAGATCGCTCTAAATTTTACCGCTTGATCGAAGCATCGCTATACGGTGGTATCTCAAGTGCGATTACTCGTTCACTACGTGATTACTTATTGCCGCAAAATGGTGGCGTTAAAAAAGCGTTCCAAGACATGGAATCAGCGCTGCGTGAAAACCGCATGACGCTGGAAGCTATCAAAACCACGCAAACCGATCGCGATTTATTCAAGCATTTGATTACCGAGTCGACCAACTATGTAGCTGCCGATTATATGCGTCACGCTAATGATCGCCGTAACAAGCTTGAGCAAACAATGAAACTGCGTGGTGAGTTGTTCGGGTCTCGTCAAAGTTTGATAGAGCAGAACTCACTGCTTAATCGTGTTCACGAAGAGCTCGAAATACTCGTTGAGAGTGAGATTGCTCTTGAGCAAGATCATCAATCGGCATCGGACCATTTACAATTGGTGCAAAATGCCCTTCGCCAGCAAGAAAAAATTGAACGCTATCAAGAAGATCTAGAGCAGCTTAGTGAACGCTTAGAAGAACAGTTGATGGTCGTAGAAGAAGCGCAAGAGCGTGTTTTGATGGCTGAGGAACAATCGACAGTTGCAGAAGACGAAGTTGATAGCCTCAAAACCCAACTGGCTGACTACCAACAAGCATTAGATATGCAGCAAACACGTGCTCTGCAATACCAGCAAGCAGTGCAAGCGCTAGATAAAGCGAAACAGCTACTCGAGACAGATTCATTAACAGCTGAATCAGCGCAAGTGTTGGTTGCTGAGTTGAAAACTCGCGAAGCAGACAACACCACAACTTTGCTAGCACTCAAACACAAGTTGGACATGTCCTCAGCCGCTGCGCAGCAATTTGAAACGGCGCTTAATCTGGTGACTAGCATTGTCGGTCCAGTTGATCGCAATCAAGCGGCTGAACAAGCAAAAATTGCAATGGTTCAAGCTCGTGAAGCTAAGCAGCTTAATGAGAGCGAATCTCAGTGGCGAGCACAATATCGTGATTTAGAGCGTAGTTTAGCCGAGCAACGCCAAGCTCGCGAACTGACGCAAGAGTATCAAAAGCAACATAGCGTAGAGTTAAACGACGAGATCAGCTTTGAACAAGAGCGTGAACGCCACAGTGCACAAATTGAGTCACTTGAATTTGCTCAAGAAGAATTGCGTGAACAACGCAGTGAACAACGTCGCTTAGAACAAGATGCAGTTGCCGAGATTAGTAAGCTTGAATCGATTGCCCCGACTTGGATTGCAGCCAATGATTCATTAGAAAACTTAAAAGAGCAAAGCGGTGCTGATTTGTCTGACAGCCAAGCGGTGATGTCACAAATGCAGCAAGTGTTGGAGCAAGAGAAACAGCAATCTATCAGCAAAGATAAGCTGGCAGAGCGCCGTAGTTTTCTTGACAGCGAAATTGAACGATTGGCATCACCTGGTGGTTCAAATGACCCACGCTTGAAAGGTCTGGCTGATACGCTAGGAGGCGTATTGCTGTCAGAGATTTATGACGATGTGACGATCGAGGATGCGCCTTACTTCAGTGCGATGTATGGTCCTGCTCGCCACGCGATTGTGGTATCTGATCTCGCTGGCATCGAAGCAAAATTGATCGAACTAGATGACTGTCCTGAAGATTTGTACATCATTGAAGGTGATATTGATGCGTTTGATGATAGCTCTTTTAATGCAGAAGAGCTTGAAGGCGCGGTATGTGTTCGCCTTAACGATCGCCAAATGCGTTATTCTCGTCTGCCAGAGATCCCACTGTTTGGTCGCGCGGCACGCGAACAACGTTTAGAGCTATTGCGTGATGAGCGTGAAGAAGTGGTTGAGCAGCACGCCAAAGCGGCGTTTGATTCGCAAAAGCTTCAACGTTTGTACCAAGCATTTAATAGCTTTGTTGCTAAGCATATTCAAGTTGCATTTGAGTCAGATCCAGAACAAGCGCTATACAAGGTGCGTGATAAGCGTAACCAATTGGTGCGTGTGTTGGCTGACCTAGAGGGCAAAGAGCAGCAACAGCGTACGCAGCTGATCACGAGTAAACAGGCAATAACCTTGCTTGATAAGCTTGCACCCACTATGCGCTTTATCGAGGATGAAACACTAGAAGCTCGTTTTGTAGAAATTGAAGGCAAATTGACGCAGGTTTCTCAAGCGAAAGTTTTCTTGTCGCAACATGGAAAATCTGTTGATGCACTCGAAAAAATCGCCGGGGCATTAGAGACTGACCCTGAGCAATTCGAAGCATTGTCCGCAGAATACCAAGCGGCAGACCAACAGCTACAGAGATTAAAAACGCAGATTTTTGCGTTATCCGATTTGGTGGAACGTCGCCACTATTTCGCGTATTCAGATTCAGTTGATCTATTGAATAAGAGTAGTGAGTTAAGCGAGCAGTTAAAAACCAAATTGGTTGAAGCTGAACGACTGCGCACACGTAACCGTGATGAGCTTAAACAGTCGCAAGTTCAAATGAACCAATACAATCAAGTGTTGGCATCATTGAAGAGTTCGCATCAAGCGAAATTAGAGACGGTTCAAGAGTTCAAGCAAGAGCTTCAAGAGTTTGGTGTGAATGCAGATGAAGGTGCAGCAGAGCGTGCACAACGTCGTCGAGATGAACTTCAAGAGCGCTTGCATATTTCTCGCGGTCGTAAGAGTGGGTATGAACGCACTATTACCTCGACTGAGCTAGAAATGAAAGCTTTGGTTAAACGCGTGAAGAAGATTCAAAAAGAGTACACCGAACTGCGTACTTTCGTGGTTGCAGCGAAAGCGGGTTGGTGCTCTGTACTGCGTTTAGCGCGAGAAAATGACGTAGAGCGTCGCTTACACAAGCGCGAGCTTGCCTATATGTCTGCATCTGAATTACGTTCAATGTCAGATAAATCCCTCGGGGCACTTCGTTTAGCTGTTGCTGACAACGATGATTTGCGTGATTCACTGCGCTTGTCAGAAGATACCGCGCACCCAGAGCGTAAAGTGTTGTTCTATATCGCGGTGTATCAGCATCTACGAGATCGTATCCGCCAAGATATTATTCGCACTGATGATCCAGTAGAAGCGATCGAAGAGATGGAGGTTGAGCTGGCACGTCTAACGGAAGAGCTTACTCAGCGTGAGAACCGTCTTGCGATCAGTTCGGACTCAGTAGCGAGCATTATTAAGAAGACAATACAGCGTGAGCAAAACCGTATTCGTATGCTAAACCAAGGTTTATCCAATATTGGTTTTGGTCAGGTGAAAGGTGTACGCCTGAATGTGAAGATCCGTGAAAGCCATGAAGTGCTATTGAATGGATTAGCAGGGCAGCAAGGTCAGCACAAAGATTTATTTGAAAGTACGCGCTTCACCTTCTCTGAAGCGATGGCGAAATTATTCCAGCGCGTTAACCCGCATATCGATATGGGTCAACGCTCGCCACAAATTCTAGGTGAAGAGTTGCTGGATTACCGCAACTACCTAGAGCTAAGTGTTGAAGTGAACCGTGGTTCAGACGGTTGGCTGCAAGCGGAGTCTGGTGCGCTATCAACTGGTGAAGCGATTGGTACAGGTCAGTCAATTCTATTGATGGTAATTCAAAGCTGGGAAGAAGAGTCTCGTCGCCTACGTAGTAAAGATATTGTGCCATGTCGCCTCTTGTTCCTTGATGAAGCGGCGCGCCTTGATGGTAAGTCGATTTCAACGCTATTTGAGCTCTGTGATCGTTTGGATATGCAATTACTGATTGCCGCTCCTGAGAATATCAGTCCAGAGAAAGGCACAACGTACAAACTGGTACGTAAAGTGTTTAAAGATCACGAGCATGTGCATGTGGTGGGTTTACGTGGCTTTGCTCAGACTGAGAAAGCGAAGAGTGAAGTGCAGGCATTGGTTGAAGAGTTGTAATCTTTTCAAAATGTCATAAAAGATAAGCCAAGGGCGACCCACGAGGTCGCCCTTTTTACAGTTAAGAATCGGTTGTGAACATAAGATCAATCTTCGAGCAGTTTCTTGGCGCTTAGCCATTGGTTGATCAGTTTTAATATGTCGATTGTGTGGTTGACGCCTTGCTTGTCGATGAAGTAATGGTCTACGCTGGGGTATAGGCGGAAATCAATGTTAGACTTTGATTGTAGAACTTCATCGACGAGAACGGCTGCACTGTGTGGGTCGACATTAGTATCAAGCTCAGATTGTATAAGTAACACTGGTGCGTAAATTTGATGCAATATATTGAGTTGATCTGTCGAAAGTGATTGTTTCCACCATTTGAATCCATGACCACTAACCACGATGTCCATTTGATCACTTTGTTGGATCTGCTCAGCAAATTTTTTGAACCCTCCTAGCGCTTGAGTGCGAGCTTCTACTGGTACTTCAGCTTCAATACTGTGCAAAATATCATTGAGAAAGAATTGACCGCCTGCGTTTAATGCAACGACACCATCCACTAAATGACTTTGCGTTGCGAGCATATTGGCAACTAAAGCACCTTCACTTCCTCCTAATAGAATGATGGATTGATAATGCTTCTGTTCGGCAATAAATGTAATGACTTGTTTGTAGTCAGAGACACGTTGTTGTGGGGAATCGTGAGATAAGTAATGTGGTGGGCAATCATCTCGCTCAGGGTTTCGGTCCCATGATAATTCACTAGTGATGCCGTATTTTTCGACGGTAAGAATGTCTGTTTGTTGAAAGTATGAAGCGAATTTCTCGTTAATCGTGGTGTTTTGATCGACGCTATTGCAATCTGAGCCCTGTAATAAAACCAGTAAGTTAGGTTGCCCACGTTGTTCTAAGTAGTAATGAATGGTTGAGTCATCGTCTCTTTTCATTTCGAACGATTGTTTGGCGTGAATGCTATGGCTTGTTAGAACGATTAAAGCCAGCAGCCAGTGGATTCTATTGAGGTAAAGCACAGCTAACTCCTTTTCATGGCGAAAGGAGCAATAACCCCTTCCGCTTTTACTTTATTCATTTTCCGTTGCAGCGATGTATTCTAAGATGTCGCCGGGTTGGCAATCTAAGTGTTTACAAATACTTTCTAAAGTCGCCAATTTTACTGCTTTTGCCCGCCCGTTTTTTAATACTGATAAGTTTTGCTCTGTAATGCCGATTAATGCGGCTAGTTCATTAGATCGCATTTTACGTTTGGCGAGCATAACGTCTAAGTTAATGATGATAGGCATAGAAATTCACTTTAAATAGTCAGAGTTTGTTCGTCGTATAAACCTTTTGCTTCGCGCATTACTTTAGCGATGAGTCGGATTATTATGCCGATGATAAGCAGCGTGACATCGCTGTCCGTTAACCCAAAGCTGACGGTCGTTTCTTCAAGGTTATAGGTTAACGCTGGTCCCATTAATAATCCATCTGCAAAACCAGCAAATACGTACAAAATGATGTAGTTAGCGATTTTTTGGTAACAATTCACGTTATCCATGTTGAAAATTTTTCCATCTCGGTACAAGCGGAAAAGAGTGATCAATTGCCAAACGATCATACTGGCTACGACCACAGTGATATTGGAGACTAAAAAGCCAAGTAGAGCTGGACCAGTATCGAGTGGAAACTCAACGTAATAAGGAAATTCCGCCATGAAGAATTCGTTGCTTACATCAAAGGCTACACCAAACCACATAACAGCATTAAAAATAGGATTGATGATCAGCACCGCCCAAAGACAGATAAGTAAGCGTTGACTGATTTTTCGAATGCCAGATAGGTTATCCATTTATTATTCCCCGTATTGATTAGATGCGAGGATAATATGGATTTTAATAGTGAAAATCAATAATTAATTATCGTAAAGCGATAATTAATTAAAAATTCATATGCACTGTGCCATGGGTGTAGATACAAAAAAACGCCAATAAAGGCGTTTTTTATAGAGTTAGAATAGGTTAGAAATGGGTGGCAAATTGCCTAGCAGCATAGGCAACGCGTTCTTCCGGAGTCGGGTAGCGAGCGGGGAGCCCTAAGCTTTCAATATGGCGAAGACGAGGTAATAAACCCGCACCGTTGGCAATTTGAATCGCCAACCCTGGGCGAGCATTGAGCTCAAGTACCATAGGACCTTCTTCTCGATCTAGAACCATGTCCGTGCCCATATAGCCAAGCCCAGTCATTTCCCAAGCGCTAGAAGCAAGCACTAATAGCTTTTCCCAGTGGGGCACTTGTAAAGTCATTAAGTCTTTACCAGTATCGGGGTGATGGCTAATTGGACGATCAAACTGCACGGCTCGGATAGCCCGACCGGTAGCGACATCTAAACCGACACCTACAGCACCTTGGTGCAAATTAGCCTTACCGTCTGAAGCAGCAGTTGAGCAACGCATCATTGCCATAACAGGGTAGCCTTTAAATACGATAATCCGTACATCAGGTACGCCTTCGTAGCTAAAGCCATCAAAGCAGCTATCGAACTTAATCAGGTTTTCAACCACGGCTACATCATTTTTCCCACCTAGAGAAAAAAGACCCGCTAGCGCATTACTGATGTGTCGTTCGACGTCATCTTTGTTAATGGTTGATCCTGATGGCTTGGTATAAACACCATCTTGGTGAGACGTCACAACCAGAATGCCCTTTCCACCGCTTCCTTGCGCCGGTTTGATTACAAAGCCCGGCCAATCCTTTACCATCTTGTGAATTCTAGGAACATCAGCTTGGCTTCTGATCACACCAATCAGTTTTGGAACTGTTGCACCAGCAGCTTCAGCAATAATTTTGGTTTTCAGTTTATCGTCAACCAAAGGGTATTTTGAGCGATCATTATAGCGACTAATGTAGCTATGATTTCGCTGATTCATACCCATAATACCTTTGTGGCGCAGTTTAAACGGCGATGTGTAACGCTCTTTAATTCGTGAGAGGAACATAGTTTAATCCTCAACCAAGGGCTTAAAGCGACGAAGCTCAGTTAAACGGTAACCTGTATATGTACCAAGCAGTAGGATACAAGCGAGTACAATCATCTGTAGGCCGATGAAGTTGAAAGTAAGGTGCTGTACATATTGGTTGGTCATTGCAAGGTAAACCAATACAGCTGTCATTAATGAACCGCCACCTTGCAGAACCACTTCTTTCGGACCTTCTTCTTCCCAAAGAATTGACATACGTTCGATAGTCCATGACAAAATGATCATTGGGAAGAATGTAATCGACAAACCTTCAGTCAATCCAATCTTAAATGCGACCACCGTAAAGACGGATATGATCATAATAACGGTGATGATCACCGCTGATATCCTGGCCACCAGTAGTAGATTTAAACGAGATAGGTAACTTCGAATTACCAAGCCTGTACCCACGATAAGCAGGAAACCAACGATACCGGTGAGTAGTTGAGTTTGTACAAACGCTACCGCAATCAACACTGGCATAAAGGTCCCTGAGGTTTTAAGACCTATGATGACGCGCAAAAACACCACGATCAGTGCGCCAATTGGGATCAGCATTATCGTCTTAAACATCGCCTGCTCTTCGAGAGGCAAGCTATGGATAGAGAGATTTAACAGTGCGTCAGCTTCGACTTTGTCTTCGGTGGCTTGCTGAGGAGAAATCTCTTGAGCAATCATAGAGAAGTGAACTTGGCTATTTGTCCCGCCGACAAGATCGAGTAGAGAGATGTTTGACTCATCCCACACAAGGATGTTGGGTAAGATGGCTTGGTCGGCTGTATCTGGATTAAATAATTGCCACTGTTTCCCATCCCAAACTTGGTTCATTTGTTGGATAGTTTGGCGACGTCGACCATCTTCCAGCTCAATCACACCCGCGAGTTTGCTTGGAATTTTGCTATACGCGAGGATCTTATTAACCGCTTGAACACGAGACATGTTATTCAAGATAAGTGCAGCGTTTTGGCTGTCGTTATCATTTAACTGTTTGATCAACTCACGAGTAAAAGTGATGTCATCGGCAGAGCGTTTGTTGGCTCGTTCAATGAGCGCAATTACCGCGGCTTCTGTTGGGCCGTCAAAGGTAGGAGAAGTGATTTCTTCACTTGGTGCGACTGGCGCAACATTCGCTTGTGGATCAACTAGGAATTGCGCTTTGTAATAGATAGTTTCAGGACCGGATGCTTGACGAATCGACCACTCAGCACGACGACCTGCTTCGTTGCTAGCGTAGGCAACACCATAGCCCGGTGATGAAGAGGTTTCGCTGATTTTTGTAAAACCAGTTTGAGTGTCAGGCACAGCAAGTGATGCTTTTACTGGTTTGTTTTTGGCATCGAACTGAATTCTTGCCTCAATATCCCAAACTTGTCTTGTCTCACCTGGTGTCCATGGCACACCATAGCTCTGATGCCTAAAAATGCTTAATGTCGCGCCAATCCCAATCAGCAACGCAACGAAAATGTATAGAGGGACCTTGGAAGTCATAGAAAGCCTTATTAGTTTTATTGTGCTTCAGACTGAACGAACTTTTTGCTCACGTCTACGACGGCGATATCTTTAATAAATTCTCGACCCAGAAGTACAGGGTGGTTCATTTGAGAGCGGTCTGCCAAGGTAAATTGTGATTTTTCATGGATTTTGCCAACTTTTACCCAAAGTTCAATCACGGCGCGGCGCTCAACTTCGTCATTGGTTGATTGGCGGATTTTAACAAATTTTAAAACCGGGGCTTCAATCCAATTACTATCGTCCATTGGCGTTTTATCGTCAGATAAATGAAAGCGAACCCATTTTTTGCCATTGCGTTCAAAATGCTTAATATCGACGGCATTGAGTGAAGAGGTCGCGGCACCGGTATCAACACGGGCGTCAAAGGTTTGTTTGATTGAATCAATGGTCACACGCTCAATTGCGCCGAGAACCACGCCATGAGTTGGCGGGGCGGAAACAGGTCTAATCACAGGCGTGATGCTTTTGTGTTGATGGGCAGAGATTTTAGCTAGGGTCTCAGATTGCAATTCAAGAGTTTTGCCTTGCAGGTCGTCAACTTGTTGCTCCAAGTTCTGAATATATTCAGACTGCTGCTCCACTTGGCTGCCAAGAGTAGTGATCTGTGAGATCAAGTTCGTTTCAACCGCTTGGATTGCCGTTAAAGTCTGCTGGTGGTTCTCTTTGCCATTGATAAGAGTGCAGCCAGACAACAGAGCAAGAGCTACCACAGGTGTTAATCGGATGAACATTAAAATGCCTACGTCTATTTTTGTTTCATTTCAGTGGATGGTTTGGGCTAAACACCGACTGATAATGGTATGAGTTAATTAACGTTTTTAATTTTAGACTAAGGTATGCAAAACCTCATAGCAGAACTTTAAAAAGTTGCCTTGAGTGTAGAAGAAATAGCCTAAGCCTTTAACAAATAAGGATGCTTTTGCATCCTTATATTATGTCGCTTAGGTTACTGATATGGTATTTAAAATGAGTTAAATTCATGTCAATAATTGTGGGATAGCGCTGATTTTTGGCTTTAAATCTACGGCTTAGTCGCCACCAAGACGGCACGACGAGGAGCAGGGTAGCCTTCTACTGTTTTGCTCGCGTCGTTTGGATCTAAGTAATCTGGCAGTGAGTTATGTGTCATCCAGTCAGTTGTGCGTTGCTCATCCGTTGACGTTACGTTCTCGTCGACGATTTTCACATCAATAAAGCCGACTTGTTCTAGCCATGCCTTAAGGGCTCTGGCTGATGGGAAGAAGTAAACATTACGCATTTGCGCGTAACGATCAAATGGCACCAGTACCGATGTTTCGTCGCCTTCAATAACCAGTGTTTCTAGAATTAACTCGCCACCGGAAACTAACTGATCTTTTAGTTGAATCAAATGATCGAGTGGAGAGCGGCGGTGGTAAAGCACGCCCATACTGAAGACAGTATCAAAAGCCTCAAGTTTCGGCAGTTGCTCAATGCCTAATGGAAGCAGGTGCGCCCGTTGGTCGTCGCCCATCATTTTGCGAATGGCTTCAAACTGAATAAGGAATAGGTGAGAAGGGTCAATACCCACACATAAGCGTGCCCCTTCACCTAGCATGCGCCACATATGGTAACCGTTGCCACAGCCCACATCTAACACGTTGCGGTTTTGCAAAGGGGTAATATGTGGAAGTACGCGATCCCACTTCCAATCGCTGCGCCATTCTGTATCTATATGAATACCATGTACATGGTAAGGACCCTTGCGCCATGGGTGGAAAGTACGAAGAAGGCTTTCGAGTTTTTTTAACTCACCCGTATGCATCGTTTGATGGTTTTCGATGCTGACTGATTCTTTTATATCAATGCTGTCAGGCTGACCGGCTGGAATTTTGTTTAATGCCCTTAACCAGCGGTCAAAATCACCGTGCTCAGCATTTTGCCAATCAGTTAATTGCTGCGGCAACACATTCAACCAAGGCTGTAGACGAGTGTCTTGGGCGATTAATTGGTAAAAATTGGCGAAATTAAACATCGATGGGTGACCTAAATTCTAGTTTGATACTACCGCAGCCATATCAAACGGCGGCGGAAAAATTGAGCGTTAAAACGCGAGTTACTTAATAGCGAACATTGAGCCAAAGTTAAAGCATTGGAACCAAACATCGAAACTAGTAAATCCAATTTGAGCAAAGCGCTCTTTATGAGATTTCTTGGAATCGGGACGCATGACATTCTCAATTGCACTGCGTTTTTGGCTGATCTCGAGTTCGCTGTACCCATTGGCACGCTTAAAGTCGTGGTGCAGGTCGATAAGCAATCCGTTAGAAACGGCATCTTCGAATACGTACTTCTCTGATAAGATCAAAATCCCACCAGGGCGTAAACCAGCGTAAATTTTCTCTAGTAAGATGTAACGATCTGCAGGAGAAAGAAATTGTAATGTGAAGTTCAATACCACTACTGTCGCATCCACAATCTCAATATCACGAATATCAGCTTCGACCACTTCTACAGGCGTATCACTGCGGTATGCGTTTATGTGTAACTTGCAGCGTTCAACCATCGCGGAGGAGTTATCTACCGCAATGATTTTACAACCTTCTTGTTGTATATGGCGACGCATAGAAAGTGTTGCAGCACCCAAAGAACAACCCAAATCGTAAATGTTGCTGTGTGGTTTTACGAAGCGCTCAGCCAGCATGCCAATTGCAGAGATAATATTGCTATAGCCCGGTACAGAGCGCTGAATCATATCAGGGAATACTTCCGCAACACGCTCATCAAACGTGAAGTCACCGATTTTGTCGATTGGTGCCGAAAAAATGGTATCTGGATTGCTCTTGTGGTTCATACATGTATCTCTTGCTATTACAGGCAGCATGGAAAAGGGCGCGTATTTTATGCAAAATTTTTGTTTATGTCATGTATTGAGTCATGGTTAGCTCAAAACATAGCGATTTGAGATTGTCCATTGTTGCTAGGAAAGCTCGCCAATTCGGGTAATAAAACCTGTTCACTGAGCATTTGATACAATTTGACGGCCAATTTTGGCGCTAAATTATTGTCCGGAGTATGCACCATCAAGTAAGGTTGTTTGCCTTCAGCTATCCATTGAGGAAGTTTCTTAATCCACGGCTGAAAGAATTCTAAATTGGCTGGCAAATCCGGATGACCAATAAAACGAATCATTGGCTGATTCGCCGTAGCAATGGCGTGTACCGGTACTCGAGGTTTTTTCTGCTGGGCATCAATAATGACATCATTAATGGGTTCTGCAGCAAAAACGGGGCGGCTGTCCATTATTATTCGGTTAATCCCACTTTCCAACAACCAGTTATTGAATCGTTTTTCATCGTCATTTTTGGCGAAATAACCGAGGTGCCGCACTTCAACACCTAAAGGAAAGTTCGGTGGAAACATGGCACAAAATTTTTTCAGTGTGGGCAAGTCATGGGGGGTAAATGCTGCTGGTAATTGAATGGTCCATTGACCGATACGTTCATGCAGCGGCGCCATAATCTGCATAAAGTCTTTTAATTGACCTTGGCAGTGTTTGAGCATTTGCTGGTGAGTAATGGCTTTAGGGAGCTTAAAAGTGAATTTGAATGCGTCATGGCTGGCGGTATGCCAATTGCGAACGGTGTTCATATTGGGTGTCGCATAAAAGGTAGTGTTGCCTTCGACGGTATGGAAAACTTGAGTGTACTTTTCTAGCCGCTCAGCGGGCTTTGTGCCACTGCCATAAAAGCTTTGCTGCCATTGATTATGTGACCACATGGTGAGACCGAGGCGCAGTGGTAGTGACATGGTAACGATTCTCAAAAATTTCCGTTACCACAACTCTAAACGAGATTTTTGCTGAATTCACTAATAATGGGTATATAATCAGCACCAATTTTTACTATTGATGCTGTTTTGCCATCTTGCTGGTGTAAAAAGCACCAATAGACAGTAAATAGCAATAAATTGTACGTTGAATGGTCGATTTTATGTGGCTTTCCGCGTATAAATGGAACTTTGCTCTGCTGGCAGTTATTTGCGTTCAGCAGACGGTATTAACACTATTAGAGAGATTGGGAATTTCATTATGCGTACCCATTACTGTGGTCACCTGAACAAGTCCCTTGCAGGACAAACTGTAGAACTATGCGGCTGGGTTAACCGTCGTCGTGATTTAGGCGGTCTGATTTTTATCGATATGCGAGATCGTGAAGGCGTTGTTCAGGTAGTTGTAGATCCAGATATGGCTGATGCTTATAAAGTAGCAGAACAACTACGTAATGAATTCTGTATCAAATTAACGGGTGAAGTTCGCGTACGTCCAGAAAGCCAAGTTAACCCTGGTATGGCAACAGGTGAAGTTGAGATCCTTGCCACCGGTCTTGAAATCATTAACCGTTCTGAGGCGCTGCCATTAGATTTCAACCAAAAGAACTCTGAAGAGCAACGTCTAAAGTACCGTTACCTGGACTTACGTCGCCCAGAAATGAGCGATCGCATCAAGCTGCGTGCTAAAGCGTCAAGCTTTGTTCGTCGCTTCTTAGATGACAACGGCTTCCTTGATATTGAAACGCCAGTACTGACTAAAGCGACGCCTGAAGGTGCTCGTGATTACCTAGTGCCAAGTCGTGTACACAAAGGCAGCTTCTACGCGCTACCTCAATCACCACAGTTGTTTAAACAGTTGCTGATGATGTCTGGCTTCGATCGCTACTACCAAATCGTTAAGTGTTTCCGTGACGAAGATCTACGTGCTGACCGTCAACCAGAATTCACACAGATCGATATCGAAACTTCTTTCATGTCGGCTGAGCAAGTTCGTGAAAAAACCGAAGCGATGATCAGCCAAATGTGGAAAGAGCTGCTAAATGTTGATTTGGGCGAGTTCCCAATCATGTCATTTGAAGAAGCGTCGCGTCGTTTTGGTTCTGATAAACCAGATCTACGTAACCCACTTGAGCTAGTTGATGTTGCTGACATCCTTAAAGATGTTGATTTCAAAGTGTTCTCAGGTCCTGCAAACGATGAGAAAGGTCGCGTAGCCGTTATTCGTGTACCAGGTGGTGCTGCACTGTCTCGTAAGCAAATCGACGAGTACACCAACTTTGTCGGTATTTACGGTGCGAAAGGTCTGGCATGGATGAAAGTAAACGACCGTGCTGCTGGCTTTGAAGGCGTACAGTCTCCAGTTGCTAAATTCCTGAATGAAGAAGTGGTTGCACAACTACTTGAGCGTACTCAAGCAGAAACCGGTGACATCATCTTCTTTGGCGCAGATAGCAAGCGTGTAGTGACTGAAGCAATGGGCTCGTTGCGTCTGAAGCTGGGCACTGATCTTGAACTAACTGACAAGTCTGCATGGAAACCGCTATGGGTTATCGACTTCCCAATGTTTGAAGAAGACGATGAAGGTAATCTGCACGCGATGCACCACCCATTCACTTCTCCTCTAAACCTAACGGCAGAAGAGTTGAAAGCGAACCCATCGGCAGCAAACTCAAATGCATACGATATGGTTATCAACGGCTACGAAGTTGGTGGTGGTTCTGTACGTATTCATAATGCTGAGATGCAATCGGCAGTATTTGACCTATTAGGTATTGAAGCAGATGAGCAAAAAGCGAAGTTTGGCTTCCTACTAGACGCACTTAAGTTTGGTACACCACCACACGCAGGTCTTGCATTCGGTCTAGACCGTCTAGTTATGCTGCTATGTGGTACAGATAACATTCGTGACGTTATCGCGTTCCCTAAAACGACAGCGGCTTCATGTCTACTGACTGATGCACCAAGCATTGCAAACGCTGCAGCACTTGAAGAGCTTGCGATTGCCGTAACGGTAGCGAAAGAAAAAGCGGCTGAGTAATCGGCAAAGCTAATCAAAAAAAACCGCTGAATGTTCAGCGGTTTTTTTATGTCTGTTGGTTTGCTGTAGGCAGTAAAGGTAGTGGCTATTAGATGAGTCGCTTAAAGCGAAATTTCTTTCCATTCACCGGGTTGTAGATCGCCAAGTACGATCTTACCGACGGAATAACGTATTAATCGCAGGGTGGGGAATCCGATATGTGCTGTCATTCTACGCACTTGTCGGTTGCGCCCTTCAATAATAGTAATGGCTAGCCAAGTGGTTGGGATATTGGCGCGAAAACGAACGGGCGGATTGCGTTCCCAGATCTTCGGTTCAGGCATTACTTCCACTTTAGCGGGTAGTGTCATGCCATCTTTAAGCTCAACACCTTTACGTAAATTTTCCAGATCAGCTTCGCTTGGTGCACCATCCACTTGTGCCCAGTAAGTTTTTTCTGATTTAGACTTCGGTTGGGTGAGCTTAGCCTGCAAAATACCATCATTGGTGAGTACCAGTAAGCCTTCACTATCACGATCAAGGCGACCTGCAGCATAAACATCCTTAATGCTAATGAAATCAGCAAGGTTTTTTCTACCATCCCCATCAGTAAATTGGCTCAAGGTGTCAAATGGCTTATTGAAGACAATTACTTTACGCTGTTCTGGCGTAATGCGAGGTTTTGTTATTGATGATTTTTTGCGATTCGAAGAAGAGTGCGGCCTTGATTTACCAGCTGTATCTGCTTGTTTGAAACGTTTTGTCGTGCGTTGAGTGGGATTTTTTGAAGACGGACGACTTGAACGTGACTGCATGTTAACTACCCTGCAAAAATGTAAATAAAATGTATGATATGATTTAAAAAAAATGTGCTTTAAGCTACTATTTGCGCGCCAAATTCTGGATTGGTGCACAAGATAATAGACTATTATCTTGGTTTTGTTTAATTATAACGATTAGCTCTCATGGATACTGCCTTTTCAAGGCTGAGAGAAAAAAAAGACAGACAAATCGCAAACAAGTGAGGGGATGAAGCATTAGCTTGTAAGCGACCACAAACCCATGGCCATTCATCCGACAGGCTTTGGTTGAACAATAGGGAAATTTCATGCCTACAGAAAAACCGACAATTATCTATACCATTACTGATGAAGCACCTGCGTTAGCGACGTATTCGCTCTTGCCAATTATTCAATCATTTACTGCTTCTTCAGGTATTGCCGTTGATACTCGTGACATCTCTCTTGCTGGGCGAATTATTGCGAGCTTCCCAGAGCATCTTGCTGAAGATCAGCGTATTGGTGATGCACTTGCCGAGCTAGGTGAGTTGGCAAACACGCCTCAAGCGAACATCATTAAACTGCCAAATATTTCTGCATCTGTACCGCAGTTGCATGCTGCAATCAAAGAACTGCAAGCGAAAGGTTACAATCTACCGGATTACCCTGCAGAGCCTAGCACTGATGAAGAAAAAGCAATTCAATCAACTTACGACAAAATTAAAGGTAGCGCGGTAAACCCAGTACTACGTGAAGGTAACTCTGATCGCCGTGCTCCGCTGTCCGTGAAAAACTACGCAAAGAAAAATCCGCACTCAATGGGCGCTTGGTCTAAAGATTCATTGTCTCATGTCTCAAGCATGGCGGATAAAGACTTCTTTGGTAGCGAGACATCGACGACAGTCAATGGTGCGACCAATGTTAAGATAGAATTTGCAGCCGAAGATGGTTCGGTAAAAGAATTGAAAGCTCCGTTTGCTATCCAAGATAAAGAAATCATCGACAGCTCGGTGATGAATAAGAGCGCGCTGGTTGCGTTTTTTGAAGAACAAATTGAGCAAGCGAAACAGCAAGATGTATTGTTATCTTTGCACTTGAAAGCAACCATGATGAAGGTCTCAGACCCGGTGATTTTTGGTTATGCGGTGAAGGTATACTACAAAGAAGTGTTTGCGAAGTACGGCAAGCTATTCGATGAGTTGGGTGTTGATGTAAACAACGGTCTTGGTGATGTATATGCCAAGATTGCCAACCTTCCACAAGCTCAAAAAGCAGAAATCGAAGCCGCTCTTGAGGCGGTATATGAGACCCAGCCACCACTAGCAATGGTCGATTCCGATCGCGGTATTACTAACCTACATGTACCGAGTGACATTATTGTTGATGCATCCATGCCAGCCATGTTGCGTGCGTCAGGTCAAATGTGGGGACCAGATGGCAAACAGAAAGATACTAAAGCGTTGATCCCAGATCGTAGCTACGCAGGTATCTACCAAGCTGTCATCGACTTCTGTAAAGAAAATGGTGCGTTTAACCCAACGACAATGGGCAGTGTGCCTAACGTAGGGCTTATGGCACAAAAAGCAGAAGAGTACGGTTCGCACGACAAAACGTTCATTCTTGATGCCGCAGGTACAGTACGTGTGGTTGATGCGTCTGGCGCAGTACTGCTTGAGCAAGTGGTAGAAGAAGGCGACATCTTCCGCATGTGTCAGGTTAAAGATGCGCCAATTCAAGATTGGGTTAAATTAGCCGTTACTCGTTCACGCGCTACAGGCGTGCCAGCGGTATTTTGGTTAGATGAAGCACGTGCGCATGATGCAGAGCTTATCAAAAAAGTGAATGCATACTTACCGGATTACGATACGGCAGGCTTGGATATTAAAATTCTTGATCCATTAGCCGCTTGTCAGTTCTCTTTAGACCGTATTAAGCAAGGTCTTGATACGATTTCTGTCACAGGTAACGTACTGCGTGATTACCTAACCGATTTATTCCCAATTCTAGAGCTAGGTACATCGGCTAAAATGCTGTCAATTGTGCCTCTAATGAATGGTGGTGGTTTGTTTGAAACTGGCGCAGGTGGTTCAGCACCGAAGCACGTACAACAGGTCGAAAAGGAGAATCACTTACGTTGGGATTCTTTAGGGGAGTTCTTAGCTCTTGCTGCTTCTTTAGAGCACCTAAGTTCAGTGACAGGTAATGCTAAAGCACAAGTACTCGCTGATGCTCTTGATAAAGCAACCGGTGAGTTTTTGGATAACAACAAATCACCTTCACGCAAAGTAGGTGAGCTTGATAACCGTGGCAGTCATTACTACCTCGCGACATACTGGGCTCAAGCTCTCGCAGCGCAAACTGCTGATAGTGAACTAGCGGTACAGTTTGCTCCAATTGCTCAGGTTTTAGCTGACAATGAAGAGAAAATTGTTGCTGAGTTGAATGATGCACAAGGTATTGTTGGTGATTTGGGTGGTTACTATGCTCCGGAGTTTGATAAAGCTTCATCGTTGATGCGCCCAAGTGCAACACTAAATGCGATTATTGGTTAAATAAGTGACCTCTACCCGGAACACCTGAAGTGCTACTGTGTCGATGCAAATTCAAGTGGGAAGGGTATGTAATACATAAAAAAACAAACCCGCCTTGTGGCGGGTTTTTGTTCTACATCGGCAGCTTTTATTTTGCTGGTTGCAGTTCCAGCGGAGTTACGACACTAGCGTGGTACCCTTTAGGACCCTCTTCGACTTCGAAGAATACTTGTTGGCCAGCTTTCAGAGTACGATAACCGTCCATCTGGATGGTTGAATAATGTGCGAACACATCACTGTCGTCCCCTTCTGGACAGATAAAACCAAATCCTTTGGCATTGTTAAACCATTTTACTGTACCTGTAGCCATGCTATACATCCCTCATGCATATTGTTGTATTTGTATAATTGGCTGCACTCCTGTACGCCAATTCGCTAAATGAATATCCATTCAGGCGCTGCCGAAATTTCAATCACTTATTTTCCAGAGTAGTCAATGAGCGAATACAGTCAATAGTAAAAAGGTATTACTTTCTAAATATTTGAATACAATCTTGCTTCATCTTTTACAAAACAATAACCGTTTTCACGCTGTCAACATGGAAATTTGAATGAACTTGGTTGGTTGTGGTGGTTTTTTAATCACTTTTTGTTTATTCGACATAAGAAAGGAAGGTTTTATTTGCAGCGACACAATTGCTGGATTAGTCTCTAAGTATGGATGTTTTTAACTGCTTGTGCTTTTTGCTCTTATTAAGAGATCAATCCATCTTTTCTGTACAGCGAAGTGTTAAAATTACTGAGAAACTATCTGAATAATACATATCATGAGCAAGCATTTTGAATGGGTGACTCCAGACTCAGATCTTCTGGAACTAGAAAAAACTGAAGTAAAGCCACCGTCAATGTATCACGTTGTTTTAAATAATGATGATTACACGCCGATGGACTTTGTAATTGAAATCTTGGAACGTTTCTTTTCGATGGATATCGATAAAGCGACACAGATAATGCTCCAAATTCACTACGAAGGTAAAGCTGTCTGTGGCACCTTTACCGCCGAAGTAGCAGAGACAAAAGTAGCGCAAGTTACAATGTATTCAAGGGAAAATGAGCACCCACTGCTCTGTACCATGGAACAAGCTTAAGCTTGGTCGAACAATTAAGATTGAGTTGTTCTGTTAGGAGGTTCTTATGCTGAATAAAGAGTTAGAGTCGAGTCTCAACGGTGCATTTGCCCGTGCTAGAGATAAAAGACATGAGTTTATGACCGTCGAGCACCTCCTGCTAGCATTATTAGAGAACGATGCAGCGCGAGATGCGCTTACGGCTTGCCAAGCTGATATTGATGCACTTCGCAATGAGCTTGACGTATTTATTGATCAAACCACCCCACTCATTCCTGAAAACGATGAAACCCGAGAAACACAACCAACATTGAGTTTTCAACGCGTGCTTCAGCGGGCAGTTTTCCATGTTCAATCTTCTGGGCGCAGCGAAGTCACGGGTGCTAACGTGCTGGTGGCAATCTTCAGTGAGCAAGAGTCTCACGCGGCATACCTACTCAAGAAAAATGATGTCAGCCGTTTAGATATTGTTAATTTCATTTCACATGGCATTACTAAAGCGACAGGCTCCAACGATGAATCATCGTCCGATTCGTTCAGTAGTGAAACATCGACCGAAGAAGTTAATGGAGAAGAGCGCCTAGAAAGTTTTGCAACGAATTTGAACCAAGTCGCGAAACAAGGTCAGATCGATCCTTTGATTGGTCGTGATAAAGAGTTAGAGCGAACGGTGCAAGTATTGTGTCGTCGTCGTAAAAATAACCCACTGCTGGTTGGTGAAGCTGGGGTCGGTAAAACGGCGATAGCTGAAGGGCTAGCTTGGAGAATCGTTGAAGGGCAGGTTCCTGATATTATTAAAGACAGTGTTATTTACTCACTGGATATCGGTTCACTCCTTGCGGGAACTAAGTACCGCGGCGATTTCGAAAAACGTTTTAAGACCATATTGAAACAACTTGAAAAAGAAGACGATGCAATCCTATTTATCGATGAGATACATACCATCATCGGTGCTGGTGCGGCTTCGGGTGGCCAAGTGGATGCCGCTAACCTTATCAAGCCCCTGTTGAGTAGCGGTAAGTTACGTTGTATTGGTTCAACTACCTATCAAGAGTACAGCAACATTTTTGAGAAAGAGCGTGCGCTTTCGCGTCGTTTTCAAAAAATCGATGTGGTTGAGCCGTCAATTGACGATACAACCAAGATTCTAATTGGCCTGAAACCTAAATATGAAGCTCACCATGAAGTACGCTATACCAATAAAGCATTGCGAGCTGCGGTAGAGCTTTCCGCGAAATACATTAACGAACGTCATCTACCCGATAAGGCGATTGACGTAATTGATGAAGCCGGTGCGCGTTGTCGCCTTGCTCCAGCAAGTCGCCGTAAGAAAACGGTAGGTGTTGCTGATATCGAAGCCATGGTTGCTAAAATGGCTCGTATTCCAGAGAAATCGGTATCATCTTCAGATAAAGAAGTACTCCAAACTCTTGATCAGAAGATGAAAATGCTGGTATTTGGACAAGATGGTGCGATTGATGTGCTCACTGAAGCGATTAAGCTGACTCGTGCTGGATTGGGTGCCGATAACAAACCGGTTGGCTCATTCCTCTTTGCTGGCCCTACTGGTGTGGGTAAAACGGAGGTCACGGTTCAGCTTTCTAAACTGCTGGGTATTGAGTTGCTGCGTTTTGACATGTCGGAATATGGTGAACGTCATTCGGTGAGTCGATTAATTGGTGCACCTCCAGGTTACGTCGGTTATGACCAAGGTGGTCTACTAACCGATGCAGTCATCAAGCATCCTCATTCAGTTGTTTTGCTTGATGAGATTGAGAAAGCACACCCTGATATCTTTAACTTGCTGTTGCAAGTGATGGATAACGGTACGCTGACTGATAACAACGGACGCAAAGCTGATTTCCGTAACGTTATCTTAGTAATGACAACCAATGCTGGTGTGCAAGAAACAGAGAAGCGCTCAATTGGTCTGGTGCAGCAAGATCATAGTCCGGATGCGATGGCAGAAATCAAAAAGGTATTTACGCCTGAGTTCCGCAACCGCTTAGATAACACGATGTGGTTTAATAGCCTTGATGAGCAAGTTATCCAGCAAGTCGTTGATAAGTTCATTGTAGAGCTACAAGCGCAGCTTGATGCCAGAGGTGTTTCAATGGAAGTCTCTGATGATGCTCGCCAATGGTTGGCAGTGAAAGGCTATGACAAAGCGATGGGCGCTCGCCCAATGGGACGAGTCATTCAAGAGCGTTTGAAGAAGCCACTTGCTAACGAATTGTTGTTTGGTTCGTTGATCAATGGAGGCACTGTGAAGGTTACCCTCAAGGGCGACGAGCTTGTGTTTGATTTTGATGAAGAAGCAGAAGCGGTTCACTAATCAATAAGACAGCTATTTATAATCAAGCCAGAGCAAATGCTCTGGTTTTTTTTAGATGACTTATAGCCGCGCTTTTATGGCTTGATAGGCAAATTCAACTTCTTCGGGGATGGGCTGCTTGATTTGAAACCCTTGTGCAGGGTAGGTTTTTATTCGCTCGAAATCACCTAGCATTGCCTCAACAACAGTAAATAGTTCAATCTCTTCAGAGAAATAGTCACTAAAGGATTGCTTCGTCGAGCTTACCGCAACGAAATCGACAGGATGAGGCCATTGCTTGAGGAATGTCGCGTAGGCACGCCTTTCCATATAGGGCTTTTGCACCAATATAAAGCGACGAAAATTCAGATTCAGTTCTTGGCAGCGCTTTGCGCTGAATAAGACGTTTTCACCACTGTTGGTCGATTGATTTTCGGTAATGATATCTTGTGAAGGTACGCCCATGTCGCGCGCAACTGCGGCAAATGTTTCGGCTTCACTTTGTGAAAACACCCCAGCGGTTAATCTTCCTAACCCACCGGAAAACAAGATTTTTCCTGCCAACCCCTGTTTGTACAAATCGACTGCATACTCTGCTACGCGTACATCATTGCTGCCGAGAACTAAAATACAATCCACAGGCTCTAGGCTGTGATCTAACTGCATGTATTGCCAAAGTATGTCAATGTTTTGATAGAGTTTCACATAAACCTCACTAGATGATTTCAAGCGTATGTTGGAAGTGAAATTTGTAGCCAAGTTTAATCAATTTATCTGCGTTGATGTGTTTGTCCGCAGCATGCACAATGGGAGGAAGTGTCGCGCCATTCTCGCTGCGTTCAATCGCTGCTTGGTAAAATGCAGCTTTGTTAGTGGTATTCGGCGTGGTCGCATTCACAACTTGATTGGTGAATTGAAGAGTAGCGAAACCTACCGAGCCTATTGCATCAATAAGATGAAGCATGTTTGCTGGCGCTTGATCACTCACTTGTTTAAGGTGCGAGACAAACCGCGCAGGGTTTCGCTCTGGTCCGACTAAACCACTACAGCGTACAATCGCGTAGTCTATTCCACTATTAATTAACTGTTGTTCAGCTTTTAGTATAATCTTGGCTTTATCCGAAAAGTCATCCGCTTCTAGAGCCAAGGCTAAGGTCGCCATTTCTTCCGACATACTTTCGCTACGGTTGGGATAAACAGTTGTAGAGCTGACCATGACGAGTTTGCTGACGGCAAGTCTTTGTGCGATGGCAATCAGATTCGTCCAATATTCGACATACTCATCACCATTGCCCCGACGAAAACCAGGAGGGAAGCAACCAATAACGGTATCCAAATTAAATGGTTCTAGTGCTTCGACGCCTTGTTGCGTTCTGTCTTCGAGGTTAAGCGGCACAGATGTTAAACCTCCGCGAGCAATACAGGCTGCACCCTCTGTTGTTGTCTTAGTCACGATAACAGTGTGGCCTAGATTAGAGAAAAACTGACAAAGTGGTAAACCTAACCATCCACCACCCACGATTCCGATTCGTTTCATACTCGCCTTCCTTCTCTTTATCTAAGTCTCATTGTGCAGTTCGCGTAGCCTCTGGCGCAAATACATGTGGGCTGGGCATTCACTTACAGCTTGATGCTGAATAACGTCAATATTGGCATGCCAAGATAAGTTTTCAAACTGAGAGCGAAGGCGAACGATCTTTCTATTTTCGATGTCAACTTGTGCCAAATGCTTTGGCAACATGCCCCAACCAAAACCATTGTTCACGAGTTCCAGCAGTATATAGTAACTATCAGCAAACCAAACATCAGGGCTGTGAGCCTGTTGGAAGCTACTCATTTCATTGGTTTTTGAGCGTATCACGATCTGGCGATGCAATCGAAGCATGTCTAAGTGAGTTACGGTCTCATGCGCTAAAGGATGATGATTGGCAACGTAGACATCAAACTCAACACTGCCTAGCCCTTCAAAATCAACATTTTCATCCAACGAGGCTTCACTAAACATGATGCCCATGGTTGCACGTTGATCTCGCACTAATTGAATGATGTCGATACTAGACGCAGTCAGGCATTCAAATCTGACGGCTGGAAACCGCTGACAAACGTCTTGCAAAGCTTGGGAGAGCTGGGTGATCTGAATACCTTCATCCATAGCAAGTGTGATATCGCGATACGAGGTATGCTCGAGCTGTACCGCGCAGTACATAAGGCGGCGATGCTGAATCAGTGAGGCTTTTGCATAGGGTAGCAATCTCTCGCCGTCTACTGTGAGTTTTGGGTAGCGTCCTGAACGATCGAAAAGTTCAACCCCGCAATCGATCTCTAAATTCATGATGTGCTGGCTAACGGCAGATTGTACTTTTTTCAGATGACGAGCGGCGGCAGAAAATGAGCCTTGCTCAACTGTGGTTACAAATGCTTCAAGTTGCTCAATACTAAACATATCACTTTTTATGATGGTATCTAACTTTTTAATATCTTAGTTATAGATAACAATAAGCGCAAATAAAAACACAGTAAGAGTAGAAACATGCAAACCAAAGAACGTATTTTTCATGCGATTTCATTTGAAGTTATCGCTATCGCAATTATGATTCCAACGATGGCATTACTTACAGGTAAGGCGACTGGCGATCTCGCCATTGTTGGTATTGGCTTCAGCTTGTTAACGGTGGTTTGGAATTATTTCTACAACATTATGTTTGACCGCAGGTTCGGAAGTGACCGATCACAACGATCATTAAAATTGAGAGTAGGGCATACGTTTGGTTTCGAAGCGGGTTTGATCTTTGTATCAGTGCCAACGATAGCATGGTTCTTACAGATCAGTATTTTTGCTGCATTGGCATTGGAAGCTGGTTTGCTAGTGTTTTTCTTTTTTTATGCAACGGGATTCAATTGGTGTTACGACAGAATTCAACCATTCAAATGGTTATTTGGTCGTAAAGTGAAAGCTGCGCTACATTGATGACAGACAGTAGAATAAAAAAGAGCACCTAACGGTGCTCTTTTTCTGGATTAGTTTTTCTTACCAAGGATTCTTGCAATTTTGTCGACATGTTCTGCGACTTGAATACCCTCATCAGTCAAATAGCCGCCATCAGGTAACGTACAAAGCCCTTTTTCGTAAATACGTTGCACAGCGCTCTGCATTTCTTCGGATGCGTCGCTGTGTACTTTAATGCCAGTAGCTGCGCTACTAATATCGAATTGCAGTAGCAAATTTAGTTCAGAAAGATGTTCTGGCAAATATTTCATGGTTTGTTCCTTATAGTTAGTACACCTTAAAAATACTGCTAATACTGTAACGAAACAATACTATCGAGTAAGAATTGTTAGGCAGCCCATAAAAGTAGAATTTGGCATAAAGAATATCTTCATTATGAAAAATTAGCCTAAAGAAGGAAAATAGCAAATCGATGAAGTTTGATGGTAATTTATACTATTGTTTTTATTGGTATTTTGTTTTATTTCTATAGGCTGAATCAGTGATGCTAAGGCAGGTTTTAACTCAATATGTTGACGCTTTTTGTCACATTACAAACAAATCTAGTTAACACTAAAATTAGTGCTTGAATAAAATTTTAGTTGGAGGGATTATCCGCGGCCTCTCACTCTCTAGCGTCAAACTACAACCCAACCATGAATTTGAACCAATTTGACTCTCTACTGCCTCCGCAAATGGCTGAACGCGCAGCGGAAATCGGCTTCGGTAAAGCTACCAAAGACCCAGTTAAAACCTTTCTATTAGCAATTTCTGCTGGTTTACATATTGGCATTGCGTTTGTTTTTTACACGACGGTGACAACCGGTGCCACAGAGATGGCATGGGGTATGAGCCGCTTGATCGGCGGGATCGCATTTAGCCTTGGTCTCATTCTTGTTGTTGTCACTGGAGGAGAGTTGTTTACCAGTTCGGTGCTCACTCTTGTAGCGCGAGCAAGTGGTAAGATTTCATGGTCAACGTTATTCAAGAATTGGTCTGTCGTTTACATTGGTAACTTAATCGGTGCACTGCTACTGGTTTTTTGTATGTTAGTCACCAAGCAATATATGTTTGACCACGGACAGGTTGGTCTTAATGCTATGGCGATTTCACAGCACAAGTTGCACCATGGTTTCTTTCAGGCAGTTGCTCTTGGCATTATGTGTAACGTACTGGTGTGTATTGCTGTATGGATGACATTCAGTGGGCGTACGCTGACTGACAAGATAATGGTTATGATCTTGCCTGTTGCTATGTTTGTTTCTGCAGGTTTTGAGCACTGTATTGCGAATATGTTTCAAGTTCCAATGGCGATTGGCATCAAAGCTTTCGCTCCGGCTGAATTCTGGCAGATGAGCGGTGCAAATATTGCGGATTACGCTGATTTGAATGTAATAGATTTTGTGGTCAATAACCTTGTACCTGTCACTCTAGGCAATATCATTGGTGGTGGCTTGTTTGTCGGCATGTGGTATTGGTTAATATATTTACGTGACGGCAAGCACTAGTTAATGAAGAGGGCTCGCTAAGCGAGCCTTTTTTGCATCGATTATATTTCTCTCATCGCTAAGCTATCCCACCCCAATTTTTTGAGGGTGGGGGAGATCTCTTCAGGCTCGTCAACTAACCAATTTCTTTGGTCATCTCTATCAGGCTCAGATTCGAAGCCGCAATGTACCATCAGGTAAGTGGCATCTAGTTGCATCGTTTTCTTCCTCGAGTCGCAGTGATTGAATCAACCTGAGTGAGTCTAAAAAGGTGAAGTTGCAAATAGATGACAATTAATAGGCGTAAAAAATGATCTTTTAAATAACTGCCTACAGCCTTATCCACAGATTCTGTGGATAAGATCTAAGATAGTTGGTGAGTAGTTGAAAGCATAGGTTATTTATTGCCCATCCTTGCCATCACAAGACCATTTGAGTTGATGCAGTTCCTGATACTTAAGCTCAATGTGATCGCAATAGATATAGATAGCATTACAAAGATCGCCACCATGATCATCAATTGGTATTTGATCGCAATTAATGGGCTAGATCCACTGAGTATCTGCCCGGTCATCATGCCGGGCAGTGTCACTAAACCGGTTGTGCTCATCGAAGCGAGAGAAGGTGCTAGGGATTTTTGCAACGCTTCACGCACAAAAGGAAGGCTAGCGTATTGCGGAGAGGCGCCAAGAGAAATCGCCGCTTCATATTCATCCTTGCGCTGCTCTAAGCTTGTGAATAGATTCTGAAGTGCCACGATATTACCACTTAATGAATTGCCGAGTAGCATGCCAGACAAGGGGATTAGATATTGCGCATTATAAAGCGGAGTTGGTTTGATAATTAGTAAGCAGATTAAAGCGATTAATGGCAATAAGCCGAAAAACAACCCAGTAGTAACGGGAAGCAGAATTTTGCTTTTAGGTAGTTTTGCCTTACTCACAATAGAGCTTGCGCCTATCAAAATCATAGCAGTTAACCAAGCCATGTTTATGAATAAATTGTTGATTTTTAATAGATATTCTAGATATGCACCAACAAGGATAAGCTGCAGAGTCATCCGTAAAACACTAATGATGAGTTCTTTTTCAATCTTGAGTCGGTAATAACGGCTCAACGCTAGTGGTGCTGTTAACGTACTGAAAAATAAAGCTAAAATCACCCAGTGAATATCCACAACTGATGACATACAACCTCTCCATAATCATAATTGATTGCACTTTAGTTTCAATCTGCTGATGGCGGCAAATTAATCATTTAATAGAGTTTCCAAGCAAGAATTTTATTGTTACCTATTATTAACATTTAAGTAACTTGCTTGGGCGGGGACTTTGGTTCTTGCTGACAAGTTAGTGGAATTTCCATGTGATATTGATCACGTTAATTTTTTGTGGTCGCCCATGATGGCTGTTAATAATTATTCATAAATAAATGCATTCTTACACATGGTTTTTTAATAAAACACATCTCTGTATCAGCTCAAAAAAGTAGTGATTAAAAGGGCTTGTATAGGAGTAATTGATTGAACCCTATAAGAAGTATGGTCTAAAATTTTCTTTAGAAACAGTCGTTCATTCAGCTCACTCTTGAGGGCTGACAAATAACACTAAATACAAGATAGGCAAATGTATGAGTGATGTTAATAAAATTGAAAGTGGTGAAAAACGCTCACTGGAATGGAAGTCTTTCTTCTTCATTGCAGTTGTTCTCTTCCCAATTCTAAGTGTGGGGTTCGTAGGTGGCTACGGATTTATTGTTTGGGCACTGCAGGTGTTCTTCTTTGGACCGCCTGGCGTACACGGTATGTAAGCCGTTGAGCTCGTATACACACTTTTGAAAAGATTTTAAGAGAGCAAGCAATGAAGTCATTAATAATTAAATTGTGGCGCACAATGTCGCGCCCAGCGGTACATATCAGCCTTGGTGTTTTAACCATGGGTGGTTTTATCGCTGGTGTTATCTTCTGGGGTGGTTTTAACACCGCACTAGAAGCTACAAACACAGAGAAGTTCTGTATTAGCTGTCACACTATGCGTGACAATGTTTACGTAGAGCTGCAAGAAACAGTTCACTGGAAAAATCACTCTGGTGTACGCGCTACTTGTCCTGACTGTCACGTTCCTCACAACTGGACAGATAAAATTGCACGTAAGATGCAAGCTTCTAAAGAAGTATATGCACAAGTATTTGGCAATTACGATGAACCAGGTGTTTTTGAAGAGCGCCGTATCGAATTGGCTAAACACGAATGGGATCGTTTCTCTGCGAACAAATCTCTAGAGTGTAAAAACTGTCATAACTACAATTCTATGGACTTCGAGCAAATGTCTCCGACAGCTCGTATCCAAATGAAGCAAGCAGCTGAAAAAGATCAAAGCTGTGTTGATTGTCATAAAGGTATTGCACACAACCTTCCAGCGGGTATGGATAGCATTGGCGGTATCGTCGGCGATTTAGAAGCACTTGCTTCAAATACCAACTACGATGTAGGTCAAACTTTAGTTAGTGTTCGTCACCTACCAATTTACTTTGATGACAAAGGTGAGCAAGAGGCGGGTCTTCTAAACCCTGCATCGACGGTTAAAGTGATTGCTGATAAAGGCGAGTACGCTGAAATCGAAATCGACGGCTGGCGAAAAGCGAAAGGCTTCGGTCGCGTAATTCAAGCTGATTTCGGTATGAACATTGCGGTAGCTTCTCTTCTTAAAGAAGCATCAACTGATAGCAATGTAGTGACTGCGGGTGAGAAAAAAGTCGATGAGCTAACTGGTCTTCCTTGGGAGAAAGTAGCTGCGAAAGTATGGATTAAGAAAGAATCTATGCTGAACGACATCACGCCTGTATGGGAAAAATCACAAGAAGCATATAAAACAAACTGCTCAGTATGTCACACTCAACCGGCTGAAGCGCACTTCGATGCGAACACTTGGCCTGGTATGTTCGACGGTATGCTTGCGTTCGTTAACCTAGATACAGACAGTGAAGCATTGATCTTGAAGTATCTACAGATGCACTCTTCAGATTTTGCTGAAGGTCAACACTAATACGCGTCGGATGGAGTAATTTAAATGGCAATTACACGAAGAAGTTTTCTTAAGGGCGTAGCGACAACAAGTGCTGTGTCAGTAATCGGTCCTAGCCTTTTAGCGTCAGCTTCAGCTAGTGCTGCTGAGAGTACGGGTACTTGGAAAGTAACTGGTTCTCACTGGGGTGCATTCCGCGCCCACATCTACGCGGGTAAAGTTCAAGAGATCAAACCAATTGAACTCGATAAAAACCCAACAGAGATGTTGAACGGTATCAAAGGCATTATCTACAGCCCATCACGTGTACGTTACCCAATGGTACGTCTAGATTGGTTGAAGAAGCATAAATACAGCGCTGAGACTCGCGGTAACAACCGTTTTATCCGTGTTACTTGGGATGAAGCTCTAGACTTGTTCTACCGTGAATTAGAGCGCGTACAAAAAGACTACGGTCCATGGGCTCTACACGCAGGTCAAACTGGCTGGAACCAAACTGGTTCATTCAACAACTGTACTGCTCACATGCAACGTGCAGTAGGTATGCATGGTAACTTCATCACCAAAGTAGGTGACTACTCTACGGGTGCAGGTCAAACCATCATGCCTTACGTGCTAGGTTCGACAGAAGTTTACGCTCAAGGTACATCTTGGTCTGAAATTCTTGATAATTCAGACAACATCGTACTGTGGGCCAACGATCCAGTGAAAAACCTTCAAGTAGGTTGGAACTGTGAAACGCATGAGTCATTCAAGTACTTAGCGCAACTGAAAGAGAAAGTAGCCAAAGGCGAAATCAATGTGCTTTCTGTTGACCCAGTTAAGAACAAAACTCAGCGTTACTTAGAGAACGATCACCTGTACATCAACCCGATGACAGACGTGGCGTTCATGCTTGCTGTTGGTCATGTGCTTTACAATGAAGATCTATACAACAAAGAGTTCATCGCAACTTACTGTCTAGGTTTTGACGAGTTCATCAACTACGTTCAAGGCGAAACCAAAGACAAAGTTGTTAAGACGCCTGAGTGGGCTGAAGAGATCTGTGGCGTTAAAGCTGACAAGATTCGCGAATTTGCCCGCATGCTAGTTAACGGTCGTACACAAATCCTGATGGGTTGGTGTATCCAGCGTCAAGAGCACGGTGAGCAGCCATACTGGGCAGCAGCAGTTGTTGCAGCAATGATTGGTCAAATTGGACTACCAGGTGGTGGTATCTCTTACGGTCACCATTACTCAAGTATCGGTGTTCCATCAACTGGTTTTGCTGGTCCTGGTGGTTTCCCTCGTAACTTAGATACGGGTATGAAACCAAAATGGGATAACAATGACTTTAACGGTTACAGCCGCACTATCCCTGTTGCGCGTTGGATCGACTGTATATTAGAACCAGGTAAAGAGATCCGTTACAACGGCGGTAAGGTTACCCTTCCAGACTTCAAGATGATGGTGATCTCGGGTTGTAACCCATGGCACCACCACCAAGATCGTAACCGCATGAAGAAAGCCTTCAAAAAGCTTCAAACTGTGGTCACTATCGAGTTTGCTTGGACTGCGACTTGTCGTTTCTCTGATATCGTACTTCCTGCATGTACACAGTGGGAACGTAACGACATCGACGTATACGGTTCATACTCGAACAAAGGTCTAGTGGCAATGCACCGTCTAGTTGACCCACTGTTCCAGTCTAAGACTGACTTCCAAATCATGAGTGAACTAACTCAACGCTTTGGTCGTCGTGACGAGTACACTCGTGGTATGAGCGAAATGGAGTGGATCCAAAGCCTATACAACGATTGTAAAGACGCGAACAAAGGTAAGTTCGAAATGCCAGAATTCAACGAATTCTGGGAACAGAGCGTACTAGACTTTGGTGAAGGTAAACCTTGGGTTCGTCATGCGGACTTCCGTCAAGATCCAGAGATCAACCCGCTAGGAACACCGTCTGGCTTTATCGAGATCACTTCTCGTAAGATCGGTCGTTACGGCTACGAACACTGTCAGGAACACCCAATGTGGTTTGAAAAGACAGAACGTTCACATGGTGGTCCTGGTTCTAAGAAGCACCCATTCTGGCTACAATCGTGCCACCCGGACAAGCGTTTGCACTCTCAGATGTGTGAATCTGAAGAATTCCGCGCAACTTACGCAGTTCAAGGTCGTGAGCCGGTTTACATCAACCCACTTGATGCTAAAGCGAAAGGCATTAAAGATGGTGATTTGGTACGTGTATTCAACGACCGTGGTCAGCTAATGGCTGGTGCTGTTCTAACTGACAGCTACCCACGTGGTGTGATTCGTATTGAAGAAGGTGCATGGTACGGGCCTCTGAATGAAAAAGAAGGCGCTATCTGTACTTACGGCGATCCAAACACACTAACGCTAGATATCGGTTCTTCTGAGCTAGCTCAAGCAACCTCTGCAAACACTTGTATTGTTGATTTTGAGAAGTTCAAAGGCAAAGTACCGCCAGTAACGTCATTTGGTGGTCCAATCGAAGTGGCATAATTGAGCCGAGCGATGAAACCTAAAAACCAGCCGTCGGGCTGGTTTTTTTTGTCTAGTACCAAATGACTATTCCGCTGAAAACGCGATTCAAATTGGGTTTGAAGTGGTTGCTTACATAGACTAAACAAGGGCTCAATGATGTAATGCAGGAAAAAGCACGATGACAGGAGTCTAGATGCACCGCCAAATTAGATTAAAAAGTAACGCTGAAATTGCCATAGCAAATCACAATATTCTGGTGACGCAAAATAGCGATGAGGTGAGTTTTAGTTTTGGTGGTTTATGCAATGATCCTATTGGGCGGAAATACCCTCTTTTTACACTTGATTACCATCTAGAACCGCAAGCGATACTTTATGGTGACGGCTTTCAAATGAGTTGCCAAAGCATTGGCACAATGAACAATATCCGAACAGTGGGCAACTACCCTGACAATGGTACGCTCTATCGGATTTATCCTAGTGGAGACCCGAAGCGATATTACAATTATTTGGTGATCGCTGATTCACTCGGTTACACCCTCATGGGATTTACCTCTTGCTTACGTTTCGCCGGATTTTTTGAAGTGACAGAGCGCCAAGGTGGGCATCGGATAACGGCCTATATTGATGGTGAAGATAGCCATCCACGAGATTGGAGTTCAGTTGGTTTAGAGTCTGTTGTTGTACTGAAATCCGCTAGCCTTAGCCAAGTCTATGATGATTTTGTTGGTTACATTCACCGACACCACCCGTCGCAAAGAAGCTTAGAAGAATCAGTGCCGAGAGGATGGAGTTCTTATAAATCCAACGGCAATGAGACTGATGCTAATACGCTGCTTACCAATCTTATGCTTCAGTGCGAACAGTACCCATCGTTAGATTACGTTTTAATTGAGCGGGGCTATCAACAAACGCTTGGTGATTGGCTCTCTCCCGCAGAACAATTTGGCGCAAGTCTTAGAAGCGTGGTCGATACGATTAAGAAAACGGGAAAGAAACCAGGAATATGGTTAGCCCCCTTCATTGCATCACCCGATTCAGCTATTTTTAAGCAACATCCGGATTGGTTTGTCCACAATGTGGATGGAAGACCTCTGAGTGCGGATGAAGTCACTTATGCCGGATTAGATGGCAAGTCTTGTTATGTACTCGATATGACAAATCTCGATGCGCAAGAATATATGTTCAACCTAATTAGCTATATGCGGCAAGAGCTTGGTATTGAATTGTTCAAATTGGATGGCTGTTATTGGGGAACAATAAAGGGTAGGCGTCATTCGGTAGGGATTACTAGTATAGAAGCGTACCGAATGGGGCTAGAAGTGATAAAGGAAGCGGCTGATGGTGCAATTGTGATGAGTTGCCAAGCGCCACTTTGGGCGTCGTTAGGGTTAGTTGATGTGATGCGTGTTACGGATGATGTGATCCGAGATGAACGTCAATTTGAACAAAATGCACAAGCAACATTGCTTCGAAGTTGGCAGCATGGACGGTTATGGCATGTTGATCCTGATTGCTTAGTACTGACGTCGTTAGCCAATCAAGGCTGTGAGCGAAAATACTACGATTTTCATCGTACAGTATTGCTGGCAAGTGGCGGAATACTGATGTCTGGAGACCCGCTTAACGATATAACGCCATTCGCACGCGATTCGATTAAGCGCTTAACTACAAGGCTTCAATATAGCCAACAAGCGGCAAGTTTTTCTGCATTTAACTTACACCATGGTTCACTTTCGTTGACGTCAAAAAATGCTCTTCATTGCTTGTTCAATTACCAGCAACCGGCAAGGGAGGTGATGCTAACCGCTAATCAGCCAGTTAACTGGCATGACTTTTGGACAGGTGAAAAACTCAATGCGATCCCTACGCAAGCTTTTGAAGTGACGTTAGAGGCTGGGCTATCCGCTAGAGCAATCTTGACGGTGGGATAGGCTCGCCATTCGATAGTGGCTGCTATACACTAAGCGTCGTTCGTCGACATTGATTAGGTTAAGTATGTCAATTATCTTGGGAATTGACCCAGGTTCAAGAATTACCGGCTATGGTGTAATTCGCCAACAAGGACGCCAGCTACATTATTTAGGCAGTGGCTGCATTCGCACTTCTGAAAATGATCTACCAAGTCGCCTTAAGCAGATCTACGCTGGCGTAACGGAAATCATCACGCAATTCCAACCTGACGAGTTTGCTATTGAGCAAGTCTTTATGGCGCGCAATGCTGATTCGGCACTTAAACTTGGGCAAGCTCGTGGTAGTGCTATCGTCGCCGCAGTGAATGCAGATTTACCCGTATACGAATATGCAGCTAGATTGATAAAGCAAGCCGTTACCGGCACTGGTGCCGCTGATAAACAACAGGTCCAACATATGGTAAAACAAATGTTGAAATTGCCTGCTTGCCCGCAAGCCGATGCCGCAGATGCGTTAGGTGTCGCGATTTGTCATGCCAATACCAACAAAACCTTGGTATCGCTCGCCGGAAAAGCAACAAGTGCGCGCCGTGGTCGTTATCGTTAACCAGTTTTAACTGGCTATCCATCCAGTTATTTATTATTATCAACCGATATATTTTATTACTCTAGGTATCTACAGTGATCGGACGTCTACGCGGCATCTTGCTTGAGAAACAGCCTCCAGAACTACTAATTGAAGTCAACGGTATTGGCTATGAAGTACAAATGCCGATGAGTTGCTTCTACGAGCTACCAAATGTTGGTGAAGAAGCCATTGTCTACACGCATTTTGTCGTGCGTGAAGATGCTCAATTGTTGTATGGGTTTAACACTGTAAAAGAAAGAGCGCTTTTCCGTGAAGTGATTAAAGCGAATGGCGTTGGTCCTAAACTTGGTCTTGGTATTCTTTCTGGTATGACGGCAAGTCAATTTGTTGCTAGCGTTGAACGTGAAGATATTTCGACATTGGTTAAACTGCCAGGGGTAGGTAAGAAAACCGCTGAGCGTTTGGTTGTTGAAATGAAAGATCGTCTTAAAGGCTGGAGCGCGGGAGATTTGTTCACGCCATTTACTGATGCCGCTCCAATTGATCGTACATCTCAATCGACACAAAGTAATGCAGAAGAAGAAGCGGTGAGTGCGCTGCTGGCTTTGGGTTACAAACCGACTCAAGCGTCTAAAGTAGTATCTCAAGTAATGAAACCGGGCATGAGCAGTGAAGAGCTGATCAGAGAAGCCCTTAAATCTATGGTGTAACGGGAATCAATACCTATGATTGAAGCCGACCGCTTAATTGCCCCAGAGAGTCCCAGTTTTCGTGATGAAGATGTCATTGATAGGGCGATTCGACCTAAGAAGCTGGATGACTACCAAGGACAAGATCACGTCCGTGGTCAGATGGAGATCTTTATCCAAGCGGCTAAGCTGCGTAGTGAAGCACTTGACCATCTATTGATATTTGGACCGCCGGGTTTGGGTAAAACCACATTGGCGAATATCGTTGCCAATGAAATGGGTGTGAATATTCGTACCACTTCTGGTCCTGTATTGGAAAAAGCGGGTGACTTAGCTGCGCTGTTGACCAATTTGGAAGAAAACGATGTGCTGTTTATCGATGAGATTCACCGTCTAAGCCCTATTGTCGAAGAGATCCTGTACCCAGCGATGGAAGATTACCAATTGGATATTATGATTGGTGAAGGACCTGCTGCGCGTTCGATCAAAATCGATCTTCCTGCTTTCACGCTAATTGGCGCGACGACTCGTGCTGGTTCGTTGACTTCTCCTTTGCGTGACCGTTTTGGTATCACTCAGCGACTTGAGTATTACAAAGTTGAAGATTTGCAGCACATTGTGCAGCGTAGTGCCGATTGTTTAGGTTTGTCGATGGAGTCAGAAGGCGCGTTGGAAGTTGCTCGCCGTGCTCGCGGTACACCTCGTATTGCAAACAGGTTGTTGCGACGAGTTCGCGATTACGCTGAAGTTAAAGCTGACGGTCATATCAGTGCAGATATTGCCGATAAAGCGCTTAATATGCTTGATGTGGATGCCAAAGGTTTCGACTATATGGATAGAAAGCTTTTGCTCGCGATTATGGAAAAATTTGGCGGTGGACCTGTCGGGTTAGATAACATGGCTGCAGCAATTGGTGAAGAAAAAGACACTATAGAAGATGTCTTAGAACCTTACCTTATCCAGCAAGGTTATTTACAACGTACGCCTCGTGGACGAATAGCAACGGATAGGGCGTATCTTCATTTCGGCATTGAAAAGTAAACATTGGTTTATTTTTAGTGAAAAAATCTCAAGTGTTCGTAATCAGAAAAAATTGATTGCGAACATTTTGGCAAAAATTCCATCCATGCTAGAGCAGTTTCACTGTGCCCTGTATCGCATTTATCAACTCCTATCTAACACCTTTTAAGTATCTGAAAATCGCGACATGTGAATTAATTGTGAGTGATAATTATTTTTTTTGTGTCTGAGCTTCACTTTTACCCTACAGCAAACTTTAATATTTATTGATTTAAATCAATTTGAGTGTTTTTTGTTCAATTTTCGCAAAATAAGCTTGATATAGATCAACGCGTGACTCGTATATAAACCTTTTGAAACATCCAGCTTTTCGCAGTAATATTAGTGATAGCTATATTAGCTAAAGCTTAACAATTATCTAACTATTGCAGTACACACTGTTAACAATGTGGTGTTTTTTGAAACATTTCTCAAGATTTCTAATATTTGAGATGCTAAAGCAATGAACGTAAAGCGTGTCTTCAGCCGACACATAGGAGTTCACATGATTGACATAGTTGATCTATCGCGGTTGCAGTTTGCATTAACTGCGATGTATCACTTCTTATTCGTACCACTGACTCTAGGTATGGCATTTCTGCTTGCCATCATGGAATCTATGTACGTAATGACCAACAAGCAAATCTATAAGGACATGACAAAGTTCTGGGGTAAGCTATTTGGTATTAACTTTGCACTTGGTGTGGCTACTGGCCTTACCATGGAGTTCCAGTTTGGTACAAACTGGTCTTACTATTCCCACTATGTAGGTGACATTTTTGGTGCACCTCTTGCCATTGAAGCTTTGGTAGCCTTTTTCTTAGAATCCACTTTCGTTGGCTTATTCTTCTTTGGTTGGGATCGATTGTCGAAACGTCAGCACCTAGCTGTAACCTGGTTGGTTGCATTAGGTTCTAACTTCTCGGCACTTTGGATTCTTGTTGCAAACGGTTGGATGCAAAACCCAGTCGGCGCAGAATTTAACTTTGAAACCATGCGTATGGAAATGGTGAGCTTTGCTGAAGTGGTTCTAAACCCAGTAGCTCAAGTTAAATTCGTTCACACTGTGGCTTCTGGTTACACCTGTGGTGCAATGTTCGTACTTGGCATCAGTTCATGGTATCTCATTAAAGGTCGTGACGTTGCGTTTGCTCGCCGTTCATTTGCGATCGCAGCATCGTTTGGTATGGCAGCTATTCTATCGACAATAGTACTTGGTGATGAATCAGGTTACGAGTTGGGTGAAGTTCAAAAAGTGAAGCTTGCTGCGGTAGAAGCTGAGTGGCATACCGAGCCTGCTCCAGCTGCTTTTACTGTGTTTGGTATACCAAACCAAGAGACGATGGAAACCGAGTATGCGCTTAAGATCCCTTTTGTTATGGGTATCATCGCGACGCGTTCTTTGGATGAGCAAGTAACTGGTCTACGTGATTTACGTGACGATCACGTTGATCGTATCCGTACGGGTATGTACGCGTATGAGCTTCTTGAGAAGCTACGTGCTGGTGAAAAATCAGAAGCAAACATGACTGCGTTTGATGAAGTGAAAGGCGACTTAGGCTACGGTCTATTGTTAAAACGCTATACAGATAATGTTGTTGATGCGACAGAAGACCAAATCCAAGCCGCAGCAGATGACTCTATTCCAACAGTGTGGCCGCTATTCTGGTCATTCCGTCTTATGGTGGCGTGTGGCGTTATTATGTTGTTCGTGTTTGGTGCTGCATTCCTACAAACATGTCGTCAGAAGATTGAGCAAAAAACTTGGGTTCTTAAAGCTGCACTATTTAGTATTCCACTACCGTGGATTGCTATTGAAGCAGGTTGGTTCGTAGCTGAGTTCGGTCGTCAGCCATGGGCTGTAGGTGAAATCCTACCGGTTCATGTTGCAGCGTCTGCGCTAACGGCTGCTGAAATTTGGACTTCTCTATTCGCTATTCTTGCGTTGTACACCGCGTTCTTAATTGCGGAAGTGTACCTAATGCTTAAATTCGCTCGTCAAGGTCCAAGCAGCTTGAAAACAGGCCGCTATCACTTCGAGCAAAACGCTGACTCAGTAGAAGACAAACTTAGTCGCCAAGTTGACGCGTAAGGAGAAAGAATATGTTTGATTACGAAATCTTACGACTTATCTGGTGGGTGCTGATTGGTGTTCTACTAGTAGGTTTCGCCGTTACTGATGGCTTTGATATGGGTGTCGGCGCACTGGTGCCTATCATCGGTAAAAACGACACAGAACGCCGAGTGATGATTAACTCGATTGCCCCACACTGGGATGGTAACCAAGTATGGCTTATTACAGCTGGTGGTGCTCTGTTCGCAGCATGGCCATTAGTCTATGCAACGTCATTCTCGGGTTTTTACCTGGCGATGTACGTAACTTTGGCTGCACTTTGGTTACGCCCAATTGGTCTTGATTACCGCTCAAAAATTGAAGATAAGAAATGGCGAAGCACTTGGGATATCTGTATCTCAATCAGTGGTTTTGTTCCACCAATCATCTTTGGTGTTGCGTTTGGTAACTTGCTACAAGGTGTACCATTCGAATTGAGTGAATTCATGATGCCGACCTATCATGGTTCATTCTTTGAATTGTTGAATCCATTTGCCTTGCTATGTGGTTTGGTTAGTTTATTTATGTTCTTGATGCAAGGTGCAGCATGGCTACAAATGAAAACAACCGACGATGTACATGCTCGTGCTCGCAGTGTTGCTCAAATCATGGGGCTGCTAACTGCTGCTCTATTTGTGGCAGCAGGGTTCTGGGTTCAAGGTATGGAAGGTTACGTTATTACATCAGCGATCGATATGAGTGCTCCATCAAACCCGCTTAACAAAGAAGTGATTAGCGAAGTGGGTGCATGGATGAATAACTTTGAAGCGTATCCAGTGCTTTGGGCGGCTCCTGTATTAGGCGTGGCAATGCCACTACTGGCAGTGATTGCATCTCGCTTTGAGAAAGGCGGCTTTGCGTTCCTATTCTCTAGTTTAGGTAATGCAGGCGTTATCTTTACTGCGGGTCTTTCTATGTTCCCGTTTGTGATGCCTTCAAGCCGAGTGCCAAGCCATAGTTTAACAATGTGGGATGCAACTTCATCAGAATTGACGTTGAACTTAATGACTGGCGTAGCGTTTGTTATGGTGCCAATCATTCTTGGCTATACCTCATGGACTTATTACAAAATGTTTGGTCGTTTGGATAATAAGTACATTGAAGAAAACAAAAATTCACTTTACTAAGGAGCAATCACTATGTGGTATTTCGCATGGATTCTAGGTGTACTACTTGCTTGCGCATTCGGTATCATCAACGCTCTTTGGTTAGAGCACTCAGAAATGATGGATGAAGACAGTGAGTAATCTTGCTGACTTGATGGTGAGATTGCATGCTCCAGTAGATAAGACCCTACTTAGGGTTTTATCTCTGATTCTTGGTTTTTCTCATGTTGCTATGTTGATGTGGGATCCAGAAGCTTATTCAGTTGCGATTGGCGGTTTTAATGCTGTGATCTCGCCACTGCTAATATGGGCAATCTGTTCGAGCATGGTGTTTGGCTTGTCATTCAAGCCTCGCAATTGGTATTGGCAATTATTGTTCAGTCCCTACATAAGCCTTGGTATTTTAATTTACTTAACAATCGCTTACGTTTTGTAATCTCAAGCGCTTAAAAAGCCATCAAGAAAACATTGAAAAAGCATCAGTTTTTTATAGCTGGTGCTTTTTTTTCGCCTAACATCTGAATTCAGCTCACAGCGCGTGCGCATAAGTTGTTGTAATGCGCTATAGTATCGACCCAATGATGACAAAGTCGGGCATAAACGTGGAACACACTCTTATAGAATTTGAGTGGCCAGTAACGGTGTACTATGAAGACACAGATGCTGGTGGAGTGGTCTATCACTCAAACTATCTAAAGTATTTTGAAAGGGCACGAACTGAGTTGCTTCGCAGTGTTGATGTATCACAACAAGCACTTTTGGAACAAAACATTGGTTTTGTAGTCCGACACATGGAAATAGATTTTTTACAAGGCGCAAGGCTTGATGATCGTTTAAATGTAAAAACGACCATAGCCGAATTAAAGAAAGCGTCTTTGACCTTCTGTCAGGAGATCGTCAATCCTGATGGCAAAACATTGTGCCGCGCAATGGTTAAGGTAGCATGTATCGATAATAAGAGGATGAGACCTACCGCGATTCCTCACGCAATATTTATGGAGTTCTCTGGAAGTGACCGCTGATATTTCAATTCTTGACCTATTTTTACAAGCCAGCCTATTAGTAAAACTGGTCATGCTGCTGCTTCTTGGTATGTCGATCGTCTCATGGGCGATGATTATCAAGCGCAGTAAAGTGCTTTCTAGCGCAGCAAAAGACACCGAGTTATTTGAAGATAAGTTTTGGTCTGGTACCGATCTTTCTATCATCTATCAATCGGTCGCAAAGCGTAAAGATGAGTTATCGGGTACGGAAGAAATCTTCTACTCAGGTTTCACGGAATTTGCTCGTTTACGTAAATCGAATGCCAACTCACCAGATTACATTATGGAAGGTACAGGCCGCGCGATGCGCGTTGCTGTGGCGCGTGAAGTGGATGAGCTTGAAAACAGCCTGCCATTTTTAGCCACAGTAGGCTCTATCAGCCCATATATAGGTCTATTTGGTACGGTTTGGGGCATCATGCACGCCTTTATTGCTTTAGGCCAAGTGAAGCAAGCGACACTTGCAATGGTGGCTCCTGGTATTGCTGAGGCGCTAGTTGCTACGGCAATGGGTCTATTTGCTGCAATCCCTGCTGTTATGGCTTACAACCGTTTAAGCAACAAAGTTTCTAAGCTTGAGCACAACTACGCGACATTCTCAGAAGAGTTTTACAGCATCCTTCATCGTCAAGCTATGGCGGGTAGGGAGTAACGCATGGCGGGTTATCAACGTAAAAAGCGTAAAATGACCGCTGAGATTAACGTAGTACCTTATATCGACGTTATGTTGGTATTGCTAATCATTTTTATGGTCACTTCCCCCTTTGTGACACAAGGGGTAGAAGTTGAATTACCAAAAACAGAAAGCGCTCAATCTGCGCAAGATATGGCAGGCGACAGCGATGCAAGTTTTATCATTGTTGAAGTGGATCGCGACGGTAATCTTGGTTTAAGCGTTAATGATGAAGAAGTAATGCGTGGTATTTCTCTGCAAGATCTTATTGTACGAGTAAAAGCGGAATTGAGCTTAAAACCTGATTCGCCAGTGGCGGTCGGTGGTGATGCTGCAACGCCGTATGCAGAGATTGTATTGATTTTGGATGAGTTGAGCCGTGCAGGTATCGCGAAAGTGGGCTTGCTAACGGACATCAAGGAATAAGTTCATTCACTCCATGAAAGACAGTAAGCCAAACAAAAATAAAATGGGCAAGCCGATCATTATCTCGCTTGCCTTACATGCCGCTTTGGTCGTTGCACTGCTTTGGGGTACGGACTTCACTATGTCAAAACCAGAGCCCGTAGGGCGTATGGTAGAGGCGGTGGTCATTGACCCATCACTAGTGCGCCAGCAAGCGCAGCAAATTCGCAAACAACGTGAAGAGGCGGCTCGTAAAGAGGAAAACCGCCTTGATAAGTTGCGCCGTGAAAGTGAGCAGCTTGAGAAAAACCGCAAGGCTGAAGAAGAGCGTATTCGTAAACTCAAAGAGCAGCAGGTACGTGAAGCGAAAGCCACACGTGAGGCTGAGAAGCAACGCAAGAAAAAAGAGCAAGAGCGAAAAGTTGAAGAAGAAAGAGTTCGTAAAGAAAAACAACGAGCTGCTAAGCTAGAACAAGAACGTAAGGTGAAAGAAGAAGCCGTACGTAAAGCAGAAAAAGAGCGCGTAGCCAAAGAGGCGGCAATTGCGAAGGCGGAGCAAGAACGCATTAAGCAAGAGCAACAAGCCAAAGCGGCGCAAGAAAAAGCGCGTAAAGAACGTGAAGCCGCAGAGCGAGCTGAGAAAGACCGTATAGCCAAAGAAAAAGCAGCCAAAGAGGCCGCAGCAAAGGCTCGTAAGGAAACAGAACGCTTAGAGCGTTTAGAACGTGAGCGTAAGCAGCAAGAAGCGGCAATGAATGACATTTTTGCCGGTTTGGAATCTGAAACTGAGCAAAACAGCGCTGCACTAGGTCAATTCGTTGATAGTGAAGTGGCCCGTTATGGTGCAATTTATACTCAGCTCATTAAGGAAAACTTACGGGTAGAAGATTACTTTCGGGGAAAGTCTTGTCGAGTTAACTTGCGCCTAATTCCAACAGGAGCGGGTGCTATTGTGGGTAATTTTAGCATTCTCGATGGTGATGGTAGAGTTTGCTCGGCTACAAAACGTGCGGTAGCTCAAGTTCAAAGCTTCCCATTACCGACAGATCAATCTGTAGTGAATAAACTAAAAAACATCAATTTAACCGTTGAACTTTAATTAAAGGATTAGCTTGTGTTAAAGCGACTGATTATAGGACTAGCGCTCGTAATAACGAGCTCCGTTCAGGTAGCCAATGCGGCGCTTGAGTTGGTAATTACTGACGGTATAGATTCGGCGCGCCCGATTGCTATCGTGCCATTTAAATGGGAAGGAACTACGCCATTACCACAAGATGTATCAGCAGTCATTGCTTCTGACTTACAGCGCAGTGGCAAGTTTAGCCCTGTTGCGACCAACAAAATGCCGCAAACGCCTTACAGTGACGCAGAAGTTAATTTTGATGCATGGACAGGCCTAGGTGTTGATTCCTTGCTTACAGGTTCAATTACCCAAGATGCCAAAGGCGACTATGTGATCAACTACCAGTTGGTTGATGTCGTTCGTGGCCAATTGACCAAAGGACAGAGCCGAGCGCTGGGAGAAGATGGTGAATTGGTTCTTTCCAATGATCATGTTCTGTTTAGCAAACGCGCCACTGTGCCAAAGAATCGTTTACGTGAATATGCACACCGTATTGCCGATTTAGTCTATGAGCAGCTCACTGGTGAGCGTGGTGCGTTCTTAACTCGTATTGCTTATGTTGTGGTGAACGACAAGGACTCTTACCCGTATCAGCTTCGTGTTGCCGATTATGACGGTTATAACGAACGTTTGGTTTTGCGCTCTAAGCAGCCATTGATGTCACCAGCTTGGTCACCTGACGGTAACCAACTGACGTACGTTAGCTTCCAAAATGGTCAAGCTGAAATCTTCATCATGAACATTTACACAGGTAAGAGTGAGAAAATCACTTCATTCCCACGTCATAATGGTGCACCAAGGTTCTCACCAGACGGTAAAAAGCTTGCCGTGGTATTATCTAAAACCGGCAGCTTACAGGTGTATACGCTCGACATCGCGTCGCGAAAGCTGACGCAAATAACGCGTGGCAGATCAAATAATACAGAACCATTTTGGTATCCGGATGGAAAATCCTTGATTTTCACTTCGGATCGGGGTGGTAAACCTCAGATATATCGAGTAAATTTGTCAGATGGTGCCGCAAGCCGTATAACTTGGCAGGGCAGTCAAAACCTCGGTGGCCAAATTACACCTGATGGTCGTTTTTTGGTGATGGTGAATCGCAGCAATACTGGATTCAATCTTGCCAAGCAAGATCTGGAAACAGGAGCTGTACAAATATTGACTAAGACATTGTTGGATGAGTCTCCAAGTATTGCTCCTAACGGTGGAATGGTCATTTATAGTTCGATTTATAATAAAACCAACGTGTTATCGATGGTTTCTATCGATGGACGTTTTAAAGCACGATTACCCGCAACAAATGGGCGCGTCCGTGCTCCAGCGTGGTCACCGTTTTTGTAGCAAGTAAGTTTAAAAATTAAGGAAAACATAACAATGCAACTTAACAAAGTTCTTAAAGGGCTACTAATTGCACTACCAGTGCTAGCAATTACGGCATGTAGCTCTAGTGATGATGCTGCAAGCGCGTCTGGCTCAGAAACTAACAACGGTTCTTCTACTACAGTTTCAACACCAATTGGTCAAAATGGTCAACTATCTGAGCAAGAGCTAAAAGATCAAGTAATGCAAGCGTCAACGATTTACTTCGCGTTTGACAATGCAACTATCTCTGGTGACTACGAGAAAGTACTTGCTCTACACGCTGCTTACTTAAGCTCTAACCCAGCGCTTAAAGTGACTGTTGAAGGTCACGCAGATGAGCGTGGTACTCCTGAGTACAACATCGCACTAGGCGAGCGTCGTGCACAAGCGGTATCTATGTACCTACAAGCACTAGGTGTACAAGCTGACCAAATCGCTATCGTTAGCTACGGTGAAGAGAAGCCTCTAGTTCTTGGTCAAACTAACGAAGCTTACGCTAAGAACCGCCGCGCGGTTCTAGTGTACTAATTCGAGGATGACCTCATGTTCAGTAACTTAAAGCATATTTTTTCGCTTACGTTACTGGCAAGTGCAGCGAACCTAGCGTTCGCTGCACCAGCCCCAGTAGCCGATATTGGTGGCAGTTCCAGTAGCTCCCGCTCTTATTCCTCAAACGAAACCGATATTCAGCGCCTAGAGCGCCTGCTTGATAATCGCAACCGCGTTCAGTTGCAAATGCAACAGCAGGTAGACTCAATGGCTCTAGAGATCAGTGACCTTCGCGGTCAAATTGAAAAGAACAACTATGACATGCAGCAGATGTTGCAACGTCAGCGTGAATTGTTTATCGAGTTAGATAAAGTACGCCAACAAGCGAAAACTGTCGCGGTCGCTCCAGCTGTAACATCAACTGAAGCTGATAAGCCGGAAGGTACGTTCAGTAGCAATGTGGATGAGCAAACTGCGTACCAAAATGCGGTTGATCTTATTCTTAAGAAACGCGATTACACTGGTGCCATTGCAGCCTTTGTTCAGTTTCAAAAAGATTTTCCTGATTCCAGCTTTACGCCAAATTCACATTATTGGTTAGGTCAGCTCTATTTTGCTAAGAAGCAAGATAAAGAGGCGGTTAAGAGTTTTGCGACCGTCATTGCTTATAAAGACTCTAATAAACGCGCTGATGCCTTAGTTAAGTTGGGTGATATCGCAGAGCGCAACAATAATGCCGCGCAAGCGAAGAAGTATTACCAACAAGTGGTGACTGAATACCCAGGTAGTGCGTCAGCAAACATTGCGCAAGAAAAACTAAAATAGACACAATGAATTATAAAGAGGTGCTGCGGCACCTCTTTTTGTATTTGTGTTATGGAGATTATTGTTTACATTGTCGTTGTTGACGGCAAGGTGATCGATACAAGGTTATTCGTGGAAAGCTCTTTGATTCTTGATGTCGATCGGAGTTACAATACTCGGATTAACGGAAGTTGCGTAGAGCAAAGCAATGAGTCATATTCTAGATAAAATCGATACAGTTTATCCTTTTCCTCCAAAACCAAAATCATTAAACGATGAACAGAAGCGCGCTCACATCGAAAATATTAAGCAATTGCTTAAAGATAAAGATGCTGTGCTAATCGCGCACTACTATACCGATCCTGAAATTCAAGCCCTAGCGGAAGAAACGGGTGGTTTTGTCGGTGACTCATTAGAAATGGCTAAGTTTGGTAACCGCCACTCTGCACGTACCCTTATTATTGCCGGCGTTCGATTTATGGGTGAATCGGCCAAGATACTGACACCTGAAAAGCACATTTTAATGCCGACCTTAGAAGCAGAATGTTCTTTGGATTTAGGTTGCCCTGCGGATAAATTTACTGAATTCTGTGATGCTCATCCAGACCATACAGTAGTGGTTTATGCCAATACCTCGGCGGCGGTTAAAGCACGCGCGGATTGGGTGGTCACTTCAAGTATTGCGCTTGAAATTGTTGAGCACTTGGACAGTGAAGACACGCCAATCATTTGGGGACCAGACCGTCACCTGGGATCTTATATTGAAAATAAGACCGGCGCAGATATGCTGCTTTGGCAAGGTGAGTGTATTGTCCATGATGAGTTCTCTGCTGATGCGCTGCGTAAGATGAAAGGTCTTTACCCGGAAGCTGCGATTTTGGTTCACCCTGAATCTCCTGCGAGCGTTGTTGAATTAGCGGATGCCGTGGGCTCTACTAGCCAATTGATCAAAGCGGCGAAAGAACTTCCTCAGCAAAAACTGATTGTGGCGACGGACAAAGGTATTTTCTTCAAGATGCAACAATTAGTGCCTGAGAAAGAGCTAATTGAAGCTCCAACAGCGGGTGCCGGTGCAACTTGCCGCAGCTGTGCGCATTGCCCTTGGATGGCAATGAATGGATTGCAGGCGATTGAAAATGCACTTCGTGAAGGTGGTGCTGATCACGAAATCTTCGTTGATGAAGCGATTCGCGTTAAGTCCCTTATTCCACTCAATAGAATGTTAGAGTTTGCAGAGCAGCTTAATATGCAAGTAAAAGGCAACGCATAAGCAAGCCTTATATACCCAAAAAACTTCAAGTATGACGGGTATAAAGCCAGCGATGTTGATTCGCTGGCTTTTTGCTATTTATTGCATTGAAATTGCGTGCTCTTGTTGGAATCGTTCTTGTTTTTAATCGATATGACCATTCTGGTTTTGCTGAAAATCATCCATATTAAAGAAGCAGCGGCTACCAATATGACCACTGTAGAACTTTGCTTTGATCAAGTTATCGAGCTTTAAATCGTTGGCTTCTATGTCGTAGTTTACATCCTCAACGGCCAACGATTGCCACTTTTCAAAGACAGACTTATGAATTAAGTAGGTTGAGCTGTGCCCAGTGAGTGACACTCTAATTAATGGTCTTAGCTCTTGTGGCGTAGTGGCAAAGCGAACTTCGATGCGCTCGTGGAAAAGCGACTTGTGGAATGAAAACGCAGTATAGCTTTGGTGTTCGTTGCCCGCGGCATCAAAAACGATCGCTTTTGAACGAGTAACGCCTAAATTACTGGCAAACTGCAACTCGTCTGCCAGTTCATTGGCAATTAACAGGCTTTGATCACCCCAGCACTCGCTTACTTTGGGCATACGCATAGGCTGTCCGTTCAGCCGTTTTTGTAAGCTGGCTTTTTTATCGCGATCTTTTGGTGCGAAGCTCATTAGCTCGTCACCAAAATAGAGTTGTGGTTTGTATTTGGTGTCAACCATCGGCAGCCATTCAAAGTCGTATTCGTCTAACCAAGCCATTGGATCACCATCTTCGTCGGCGTAGACGTCACCGAAATGGATCAGCTGTAACGGTAAGTATTCATTTAGAATTCCGTGCATGTCTAACATAATCAATTCCTGTTCAGTCGTTATAATGTGTCGAGTGTAATGGTCATTTGTTTCAGATACTCTTTCCAGTAACGAAGCCATTCAGGAGTTAGATCCTCTATTTCTATTTCGAGACGAGTTTCGAAATCCATGCTCTTCTCTTGTAATAGTTGATCAAAGAACAGTTCTTCCAATAAGGTTGCTTGTAGTGCTTTTCCACGACGAGGGTCGGACCCCAGTAACTTAACCCAACGAAGCTGGGTATTTTTATCAAGTTCGGTCAGGAATTGTGGCAATATTTTTGGCGCATTTTTGTCGTAAAGTTGGTTATTTAATCCAAATTCACGAGTGTCGATTTTGCCTTGGCTTTGCGATTGGTATTGTGCAAAGGTGATATTGCCATTTAAGAATTGCTCGGCGATATCACTTAACGCCTCTGCCTCTTGGTACTGATGGCAAACAACGCTCATTAATTCATGGATTACGGCTTTACGAAAAGAGCTTAATGGCGTGCTTAATGCAGGTTGCAAGCGATGCGCATTGAGGTAGAAATAATCGCGTTCGTAAGGAGCGAGTCTATTGATAGCATGGTTCCATTGCTCGCGTTCCGCTTCATCGAGTTCAATATAGCGCCCGATCAAGCTCTCTAGTTGTGGTACGTCATGATTGATACTGATGGCAATGTTAAAAGCAGTTTGATCAAACTCAGGTAGCCCCAATCCTGATAAGTTGAGGGCAAATGAGTTTTGTAACTTCTCACTTATAAAGCCGCCCATGGACTTGCGATAGAAACGCGATAAGCTCGCCAGTGTCGCTTGCGGCGCTAACGCCATTGCTAGAATGATAGTACGTTTGGCAAATGGATCTTGGTTGGCTTTATATAACCAGTAGCATGTTGCGAGAATTGGACGAAATATACCTATTGAGTCAAACAATTCATAGCTTGGTTGTTTGATGCCAAGTTTGAGCGAAACTTGAGAGGAATGATCCGTTTCAAGCTGTTGTTTTAGCTGTGCAACCAAGGCTGGCAAACCATCGTTACTTCCTGCTGTTAGCCATTCTTCAAGCTCTTCTGGCAAAGAGTTACAATGCTCTTTAAATTGCGCCAAAACATCACACTTTATTCCTGTTACTACCCAATTAGTTAGCTCTGTCGTATAGCCATCGTGGCGGCTATTTTGCTGGTCAAAATCAAGTAAAACCGCGCCTATCAAGCGGCATAACGTTTGTTCTTCTTCGTCTTCATGTACCCACAAGTTGTGGTTATACGCATGGCGATTGGCTGCGAAGGTTTCCCCTATTTCAATATACACATCGTGGTCGACATGATAATAGCTATCGAGATCATCTATGATCTCGTCGATCTGATGTTTGGTCTTGGATGAAATAGCATTCGGTTTAGCAACACTTGGTAAGCAAAACCTTAGCTGATAGTCATGCTCGCTAATGCAGCGCGTTTCTTCATCTTTCACCATGAGGTCATGAAGTCTTTTCGGTAAATCTTGTTGATCAAACAAATGAAAGAAAATATCGACGACACGGTTAAAGCACTCTTGCTTGTCTTTATTGGTTGTTGCTGGATCGAGCAGAACATCGCCGAGAGGCTGTAATACTTTGTGAAGAGAACGCTGGATATCATTTTGCGATGGGATGCTATCTAGATGGCATGCGTACAGAATGTGTTGATAGAAATCAGCAGCATGATGTCTGGCATGCAAGAGCACCAAGACTGCATCAAGGTTGACGAATGCGCTGTGCTGGTGAAGCTCAATGTAATTTTCACCAGTTAAGACATAATCCCACAAGGACTCGCCGTCGGGTAGATTGATGATAAACGGGCGAAGCTGCTCGAGAGCCACAGCTGCAGTACTGGTATCAGTCTCGTTGGTTAAGCTCGCTTTGTTTGAGAAAAAGCGACCAAATACACGTTGCAAAAAATTGGTTGTCTCCGGTGTTGATTCTGGCGGAGAAAGCGGCAGTGGCTTTGTTGGATTTTCTACCACAGTGGCACGATATTGAGCCACACCTGGCCAATTTTGTTGATCAGTAAAGTCATTGATTGCAAAGTTATGTTTATCAGACACTATGGCTGACAGTTGCTGAATTCCCCAATCATAGGTTTCGTCCAAATCACCAATACAGTTGTGACGAAATAATGCAACTTTCGCCCATGTTCCCTGCGCGTTTAGCGCTTGTGTGAGAGATTCGGTCACAACACGGGCATCAATATGGTCACAAAATAGATAGGTAAAGCTTATGTTTTGTCCGATAGGAGTCAGCGGAATGAGTTCATCACACACTCCCTCAATTACATTTAAGAGAGTATTGTTTTGAGTGTCTATCGCTTGATCGGAATAGAGAAAAAGGAAACATGGGTCATCGTAACCGTCAATCTGTTTGAACATTGCTTTGACTGGTTCCGGAGGCTGACGTAAAGCGGATTGATTGATTTTTTCTAACATCTATAAGCTCAATTTTGTACGTTATGATTATTTAATTCTTGAAGTGCCTGATGTTTGTCGTTCGATCTTCATCGTATAAAAAGCATCTGTTACGGTTCGTGCGACATCTTATCGAGTATTAACTTTAGCTCGACAACATTTTTTATATTTTGCCTTTGGGATCTCATCCCAATTGACTTGGTTCGCTAAATTTCCCTATCTTTGTTTACAATATATTCTATGTATTATACCCAAGAAACTTGAAGGTGCAGGTAGGCGGCAAGTAAGAAAGCCCCCTGAGCATAGGTGAACTATGTGATTGGGGTGCACGAATACAGCCAACACCGCTGCAACTTCAAGTATGACGGGTATAGTAGGACTCATACCGAGTACGTTTACGACACGATATAGGAAGATATATGGCATTGTGGTTATACCTAAGACGTAGGTTACAAGCTTCTTTGTTTGACCTTAGTACACGTAATTTAATGGCCCTTTCGGCTTTATACGTGTTGCTGTCTTGGTTGTTATTAAGCATGGCCGGTGAGCAAGCATTAACTGAGAGCTTTTCAAATTTTATTTACTACTTGATGGTGACAGCCTCAACCGTAGGTTATGGCGATCACTCACCAGTGACTGACTTTGGTAAATGGGTCGTGGTGCTGTTTGTTATTCCGGGTGGCTTGGCACTGTTTGCCTCAATATTAGGTCGTTTAGGGGCGAACCTTGTTGAGTACTGGCGAGCGGGAATTTTGGGGAAAAGAAGAGTGAATACAGATAATCATATTTTATTACTTGGTTGGAATGGGCAGCGTACGCTGCATTTGATCCGAATGCTTCAACACGAAGAAGAAGGCAACAGACCGATTGTGTTATGTACTCGCTCTGATATTGAAAACCCGTTACCGGGAGAGATCGGCTTTGTTAAAGTGAGCAGCTATACCGATGGGCAAGAGATGAAGAATGCTCAAATTGAGCAAGCAAGCTGCATAGTAGTGGATAACTTGGAAGACGATATTACGCTCTCATCTGCGCTGTATTGCTCTAACGTTAACTCTAAGGCGCATCTCGTCGCTTACTTTAAAGATGAGGCGTTAAGTGGGCTACTGAGCCAACATTGCCCTAACGCGGAGTGCATACCCGCAGTGGGAGCCGAAATGCTGGCCAAAGCGGCAGTTGACCCTGGCTCAAGCGCGCTTCATCAAGAGTTATTGGCTTCGACTCGCGGAATGACGCAATACTCCACCGGCTACCCAGAAACATTAGGGATGACATCGGTAGAGAGTGTGTTTATGTTTATGAAAAAACACCATCAAGCCACCTTGATTGCGATGCAAGGGCTTTCGGGAATTGAGCTAAACCCAGAGTTGGATCAACAGATACAACCGGGCGCTAAGCTGTTTTATATTGCGGACGAAAGAATAGAACGCTTTGATTGGTCAAAGCTTAGTTGATTCACCCCCCTCAAATGAAAAAGGCTTCACTATGTGAAGCCTTAGCTGCGGAACTTGCTGACTTAATCGTCTAATTCGACTAACTGCATGCCACGCATAGTTAAACCGCACAGCATAGTAGGGATAGCGTTGAAGATTTCTTCAAACTGCTCAAGCCCCTCAATACCTTGCTCTGCTAATGCTGCGATAGAGGTTTCTGGATCGTATAACATCGTCAGTGAAAGTAATACGCCACCTAAAAGGGCGTTATCTTCACTTTGCTCCGGCATGATTGATTCCCAATCATCACGTAATAATTGCCAGCCTTGTAACAAGCCTTCGCAGAAGTCACGCGTTTGCTCGGTAACAATTTCGGCTTCATCCAGCGAACAGCCTTCAGGCCATTGCCATTCATTGCTCAACAATGCTGGGCGGTATTGGTTCCATAGAGAAATTACTTGCTCAATGTAGCACTCCAGTTGCTCACCATCGGTAAATGGTGCAACGTCTTCACCACCCCAAAGGAACGGTAGCCATTCATGTGGGTCAAGTGTATGTGGTGCTGCTGCCATTGCAGTGATGAAACCGTGAGTTTTAGCTTGGTTAATCAACTTGCCTTGCAGCTCTGGCTGGGCGAGGATATCTTGTAAAGTCAAAATCAATACCGAATAAAATTGCAATAGTTAGATAGAGCTATAGTAACAGCCCATTGTTAACAAAAATAGGTTGCTGTAGGAATCCATTGACTATAATTTCTTATAAACATCAAAAATTCAGTTGGTTATGGTCAAGAGTTCATCACTAAAAAGAAAAAGCATCTTGGCGCTGGCCATCTACCTAGCGTTTGTTATCTTCACCGTTGGTACGGTGAGCTACTTTGTCGTTGACCCTCCAATACGTGAGCAATTGACTCGCAATCTAGACTCGCGTTCAAAAATTATTTCTAGTGACATTGAAACCTCTTTAGAAAGCTCGCTAGGTTTACTTCAAGTTATTGTTAGCATTGGTAATTCAGGAAAGCCTTCTACTTTTCAAGCCGAGATATTACACGATGTGTTTAGCGGGACTAATAGCGCCACAGTGAGTGGTGGTTTGTGGCCAAAACCTCATTTGGTTGGTTCTAATTTAAGCTACAACAGCCTATTTTTTAATCGAGCCAGTGATGGCGAGGTTGACAGAGTTTATTCTTGGGATAACGCTCAGTTAGGTGGTTATGATGTAGAGCCTTGGTATACCAAAGTTGAAAATAAACCATTAGGCACAGTGATATGGTCTTCTGTGTATATTGACCCTTTCACTCATATTCAAATGATCACCGCTTCTTCACCTTATTACGTCAACGAGCAGTTTGCTGGCGTAGCGACAGTAGATCTTTCACTAGAAAACTTAGTTGAATATATTCAACTACATGCCGAGGAAAATGAGCTTGGTGTAATCATTCGTGATGCCAAAGGCGATGTCGTTATAGAGCACAACTTCAAAGTGGCTGAAGATATTTATATCAGCGTTCATAAAGTTGGCAATTTTGATTGGAGTATTGATGTTGTTAACGCCAACCGTTTGCTGGCAGAACAAGCTTATGATTTGGTGAAACAGGTCGAAATGGGCATTATGCCCATCATGTTACTGTGTGTATTGTTTGGTTACGCCCTCATTAACCGTTCACTTATTGACCCTGTCGCTCATATCGCCCGCGAAGTAGATAACTCGAAGCAAGGTGGGATCATTGATATTAATTACAATAGTGATGATGAGATAAAGCACCTTATTGATGCATTTAATCAAAAAACCGTGTTTTTAGAGCAAGAGAAAAAAAATGCACTTGCATCTACCCGAGCAAAAAGTGCGTTTCTTGCCACCATTTCACATGAGGTTAGAACACCAATGAATGGTGTTTTAGGCACAGCTCAAATATTACTTAAAACTGATTTATCAAGCGAGCAGCGAAAGCATCTTAAAACCCTGTATGACTCAGGTGACCACATGATGATGTTGCTCAACGAAATCCTCGACTTTTCAAAAATTGAGCAAGGGCATTTGGAGCTTGAACGAGTGCCATTTCCACTAGAATCTATTGTGGGTAGCATCAACAGTGTGTATCACACTCTGTGTGCTGAGAAGGGGCTCGCCTTTAAGATTACAAGTGACGTGAGTGAGCAACGCTGGTATTTATCAGACAAAGCGCGCTTACGGCAAATATTATTTAATCTGTTGAATAACGCCGTAAAGTTTACCTCGAAAGGTTTTGTCGACGTTCATTTCAGCGAAGTGTTACTCGACGGAAAGAACTGCCTAAACATCATAGTGACAGACTCGGGTGTGGGTATTGATGATGCAGCTCTAGACAAAATATTTAATCCTTTTGTTCAAGCCGAATCTTCAACTACACGCCGCTTTGGTGGCACTGGCTTAGGCTTAGCCATTGTTAAGCAAATTACAGAGCTAATGCACGGTGATATTTCAGTACAGAGTAAGTTAGGGCAGGGGACGACGTTTGATGTACTTCTCGAGATGGAAGTGAGCCAACCCTCTCAAACAAAAAGCAGAGAACACAAGAAACTTAACTATACTGGGCTTAAAGCTCTGATAGTTGAGGATAATAGAACCAACACCATCATTATTAATACCTTCATGACTGCAAAAGGTTTTGAGTGCCATTGCGTGAGCGATGGTGAGCAAGCTCTAGTAGCGGTGCAAAGCAACGAGTTTGACTTAATCATGATGGACAATCATATGCCAAATAAAGATGGTATTGCGGCGACGCAGGAAATTCGCTCATTACAGGCTCCTCGTTCTAATGTTCTGATCTTTGGTTGTACTGCCGATCTGTTTAAAGAAACACAAGAGCGTATGCTAGCAGCAGGCGTTGATTGCATCGTCTCTAAGCCTATTGATGAAAAAGAGCTTGATGACATGCTGTATAGATATTCAGACAAGCTTTATCAATTTAAATCATTGGATGATTGCCAAGGCGAAATACCATTTGATGCTGAGCAACAGCTTATTTCACTTTATATAGCTGTGGAAAACCGCAAGCAAGATGAAGCGAATGAAATACTATCTAATATCTTTTCTTACCTTAATCTTAGCGACAATAGCAGTGTGAGGGAGCAACTTGCACCACTAGTGGATAAAAAGTCGTTACCCTCCCAACAAGATCTCGATGTATTAACGGTTCTGCTTAAAGACGCTTGATCGTTTCAGCTAACCACCTAGCTAAAGACACTACTTTACAAATATATACCCGTCATACTTGAAGTTGCAGCGGTGTTGGCTGTGTTCGTGCGCCCCAATCACATAGTTCCCCTATGCTCAGGGGGACTTTCTTACTTGCCGCCTACCTGCACCTTCAAGTTTCTTGGGTATAAGGTAGTGTTTTTTTTGATGTTTGTTTGTAAAAATATCGACTTATTAATAACTTAACATAAAAAATAGCATCTAATTCTGCATAAATGGTGATTTAATGGCGTTAATTGCCGCCATGCATTGCTATGCTGGCTTTTGATGTTGCACATGCGCCGTTTCGACGGGATTATATGTTGAGGTTTGAATGAAAATTGGTGGGTCATTCAGTATTCGGAACGCGCTAGCAGATACTTTTGCAATGGTCGTGTTTTGCTTCGTTTCGGGTATGTTGATAGAAATACTTATATCGGGGATGACGTTTGAGCAGTCACTCGCGTCGCGCACTTTATCTATACCGGTCAACATTGCTATTGCGTGGCCGTACGGCGTATTTAGAGATGCAATGTTGCGCTTGGGTGGGCGAGTTTCACCTGCCCCTATCATGAAGAATATTTCTGATTTGACGGCGTATGTACTATTTCAATCACCAGTTTATGCCGGAATATTAGTTGTTGTTGGTGCGACTGGTGAGCAGATTCTTACCGCGGTTGCTTCTAACGCTGTAGTATCATGCGGAATGGGTGTTCTGTACGGCTATTTTCTGGATATGTGCCGAAAATGGTTTAAGGTTCCGGGCTACTCTTCTCAAGTGTAAGTGTATAAAGCATCGGCAAATTAGCCATTACGTAACCACTTAGACAAATGAAGCGTGATTTTTTAGGGTTTAGGCTTGACCTAACCCTCTATTATCATTAAATTAGCGCCTCGTTAGCCAAGTTGTTAACGATTCGGTGAGTTGTCCGAGTGGCTGAAGGAGCACGCCTGGAAAGTGTGTATACGGCAACGTATCGAGAGTTCGAATCTCTCACTCACCGCCACATTCTAAGCCCCAGCAGAAATGCTGGGGCTTTTTCGTTTCTGAAGCCTAGTGAGCACGCCTTTCTTCACACTCTTCTGAAAGCCAATAATACATAAAACCATCCCTTCGTTGACGTTGTCGACAAATCAGCTTTGCCTTGATGTCTAAGACAAGCAGAGGGCTGTGTGAAAAGGATTAATTTCATAGTTTAAATCGTCCGACAATTTCGACTAATTGGTTGTTTATTGAGGCAATGTTCTCCGCTTCAGCCAGTGCTTCTTTGCCGTTATTATCTAACTCTCCGACGATATCGTTAATTGCAGCCATATTTCTACTTACTTCCTGGGTTACGCTGCTTTGCTCTTCTGCTGCGGTTGCAATTTGTGTGCTGAGATCATTAATCTCACCAACGAATTGAGTCATTGTACCAAGACTTTCTGTCATCCCACTCATGCCCGTTGCCGTTTCTTGACAGCGTTCTTTGGTGCTATCCATAGACTCTACTACTGAGCGGTTACCTTTTAATAAGCTGGTTAATGCGGTTTCAATTTGCTCGGTACTCTCTTTGGTTCTACCCGCTAAATTACGAACCTCATCGGCGACCACAGCAAAACCTCGGCCTTGTTCACCTGCTCGAGCTGCTTCAATCGCCGCGTTGAGTGCTAAAAGGTTAGTTTGCTCTGCAATTGCTCCAATGACACTAAGAATGGTATTGATGCCATCAGTTTCATCACTCATGCCTTGCACACTTACGGCGGTACCATCAACCTCACGCAGCAATGCATTAACGGTGTGTTGAGCCTGGCTTACGGTTAATAGTGAAGTATCACTTGCCTTGTTTGCTTTTTGGGTTAGCAGCGCCGTATTAGCAGCATCGGTTGCCATTGCTTCTGCCGTTGAGTTCATCTCTTCGACCGCGGTCACAACCTGCTCTGTTTCCGATACATGGCTTTCAAGAATAGCCGCATTTTTCGCCGATTTATCCTGAAGCCCGATAACATTTTCCTGTAGGTTGGTTGATGCTGATTGGATCTCAAGCATCATAGATTGTAGATTTTCAATAAATTGGTTAACACCTTCCGCTATCTGGCCAAGGTCATCATTTGTTGTTACCTCTAATCGTTGTGTTAGATCGCCATCTCCTTGAGAAAGGCCCGTGATGGTTTTCTTTAAACTTAAAATCGGACGATATAGTATTTGAAGGACAAAATATGCAAGAACAAGGCTTATTAGACAAGCAATAACAGAAACCCAGATCGCTTGATATTTTGCATTTTCCAGTTCAGCAAAAGCAACGCTTTCATCAAGGCCAAGTACAAAGTACCAATTTTTATCTCCTACCTTGATCTGTTTTGAGAACATTAATTTATCAACACCATTCAAGGTGTATTTCTGTAGCGCACTCACTTGCTTAGTTGCGTTGGTGAGCTCCTCTTTTAGCGAGCTAATCGTTTCGCCTTTCACACCGACTTTCAGTGCTGCAGAATTAGAAGCTAATATGGATGTATCTGAGTTCATAACGACCACGGTAGCGCCGGGAATGACTACTGATTTGTCAACCAGTTCATTTAGGAAGTCCAGTCTCATATCCACAGAGATCATCCCGCCTGAAACCTTCTCGACAATACTGATCCAATATACTTTGTCATTTCCCGAGATATCTAGATATGGATCTGTTACAGAAGTGCCATTGCTTGTTATTGCCGTTTGATAATAGCCTTCTTTTGTAACGTCTCCATCGAACTTATGATTTGGCCATGTCGATGCGGTTTGGTTCCAATAAGCATCTCCATTTTCATAAGCAATCATTGCACTATCAAGATTAGCTGCATTGGCCATCATTTTTGCTAATTCAATAATTTGCTCAGGGGTACCTTCTATATTTGTATTTTTGAAATGGTCAGCCAGCTTATTGATGGCACCTACTTTTTCAGCAAGTAGCACTTCTATTTTTTCGCCTTGACTTGCTACGAACTCAGTAGTCGAATTGACAATTAAATGGGTTAGTGCCTTGGACTCGTTGGAATAAGATATATAGTTGGAAATTGATACGGAAAGAGCCACCAAGGTCAAAGTAAAGGAAAGCAATAGCGTTTTGAATCCAATTTTTTTCATGTGTAAATTCCTGTTCTTTTATTTTCCACTGGAAATTAATCCAGTGTTATTTTTATGAAGCAACATATCTTTAATTAATGCTTATTTTTTTGTGAATACAGCTGAAGGTTGTCCTTAATTATCTCTAAGTTTTAACCTTACTTTGCTATTTTGGGACATAGAAGGTGTCTTCGTATTTTTGAATGGGTGCTTCTTGATTTGCCACATTCTCCTTTAAAATCAGCAACTTCAATGTATACATTAAAAACTCTAATGCTTACATCAAAAACATATATCTAAGCCATAAATCCTAGAGCGCTGTGATCCCTGCCACTACTTTTAGACACACGACTGCTGGCTGATATGACCGATGCCAGTGGCTTTGTTGTTGAACTGATAAAGCACAGATACCTAGTGGACACTGGCGAATTTGATGCGACATTTGTACAAAAGTTGTTTGAACAGATTTCGTGTAGCAGTAGTAAAACAGGGATTTTAAAAGAACGAGTGAGCCGCTATGGCAAGTTTTTGTCTTGTTCTTTTGACCCTCGCTGTAAGCACAAGGAAACACCCTGCATGCAATGTGGTAACCCAATGAACAGCACGATTAAGCCTGGTTATCAGGTATGCATCAACGAAGAGTGTGGTGATACTCGTTCGGTATGTAAAAAATGTGGCAGTGAAATGAAGCTGAGGAATGAACCACACGGAGTATTCTGGGGTTGTACGACATATCGAAAAAATGCAGATAAAAGCTGTGGCTATACAGCTAAATACACTATTAATTAGTCTTTAAATATATGGTTTGCGTTTTTTCATATATGCCATAAAAATTCACATGAAAGTTTTAATTGGCGACCAGGCGTAAGCTAAGTTTATCGCTATATGTAATCCATCCATATATCATGGATTAACAAAGATATACGGAGCTTTTTCATGAATCCAACCTCTGCTTTTTATAGTCAAAATGCTGGAGAACTTGCTGAACAATACAATGGTCTTGATTTTGAGTCTGTCCACCAATCATGGAAGTTGTATTGGCCCGATTCTGGAACCAGTGTTCTAGATATTGGTGCGGGTTCTGGGCGTGATGCTAAATGGATGGATGAGCAAGGTTGTGAGGTCATCGCCGTAGAGCCAAGTGATGCATTGCGTCAGATAGGGCAGCAGAGCACTGGTCCTGAAGTGACTTGGCTTAATGATTCCCTTCCAGCACTTAAAAGTGTGCAAAGCTTAGGGATGCGTTTTGATCTAATCCTTGTTAGTGCAGTGTGGATGCATTTAGCCCCTTCGTTACGTGAAAGAGCATTTCGAAAGCTTTCAAATCTATTATCCCCAAATGGAAGATTAGTCATTAGTTTACGCCATGGGGAGTTTAGAGATGGTCGTCAAGGTTATCCAGTTTCGGTTGAAGAGTTAGAAAAGCTTTCAAAAGCTCACGCCTTGCAGGTTCAATTAGTATCCAATAGCGCCGATAACCTTCAACGGACAGAGGTGTCTTGGCAGACAGTTGTATTGAATTTGCCTGATGATGGTTCAGGTAATCTTAATACGGTTCGTCGAATTATTGTGAATGACAGTAAATCGGCGACTTACAAGCTGGCTCTACTAAGAACATTACTGCGTATTGCCGATGCTCATCCTGGTGCTGTTTTGGACCGTAGCGATGGAAAAGTCGCACTTTCCGCCGGCCTAGTTGCTTTATATTGGATTCGGCAGTTCAAACGCCTGATTGATGTCGATATTGAGGGGACTGGAATCCAACAAAACTCAAATACGACGAAAGGGTTGGGTTTTGTGAAAGACGACGGTTGGAATAAGCTAAAACACCTGGCTGCTGATGATTTCTCTATTGGTGCATTCTATGTCGGGGAAGAGGCCGGAGCGGTTCAAAAGCTGTTTACTCAAACGTTAAATACGATAAAAGCAGGACCAGTTACGTTTATCTATCAGGGCGATAAACAAAACAAATTGTTTGAAATCCAAGCAGCAGAAAAGCGTAGACAACACTCAGATGCCATTATTTTAGATAGTGAATTCTTTGCAGGATTTGGTCAGTTTATTTTGGATGAAAAGCTATGGGATTGCTTTAGACTATATCACTCTTGGATAGAACCGCTGGTGGTAAACCAGTGGATTCAAGAAATGCAGCGATTTCAGCTTAATCAAGACAGAAGCATTTCTTTACAGACATATCATGATTGCCTTGTGTGGATTGATTCATCTCGTGATACTCGAGACGTTCGCAAGCGTGTGGAGGAGCTACGAGCTGAGGGTTCGGTTATCCATAGCGCCTGGAGTAATACGGTATTAAAGAGCCAGTATGATGTGGATCATTGCCTACCTTTTACTTACTGGCCAAATAATGATAAATGGAACTTATTGCCAGCAACATCAAACGAGAACCGAAGCAAAAGCGATCGCGTACCAAAAGCGAAGCGGTTGTTTGACTCTAAAGAGCGAATCTTGGAATGGTGGCAGATAGCATGGGGGAATGACCCTTTGCATCAGCAGCGTTTTTTCACCGAAGCTACATTCTCTTTACCCAATGTGGCTGCGCAATGTGATGATTTTGAAGAAGTGTTTGAAGCAATGGGCTTACAGATCAAAGGGGTCAGAAGCCGTTTATTAGTTTCAGAATGGTAACGGTTAAGCGATGGCACTATCCGCTGAATAGAACATAGTTGAGTTATCTAAGGTAATACGTTTGTACTTTTTGTTTCTAAAGCCTTGCTTCTATTGTTTGCGTATTATTAGTGCAACAGTAAGGGCGGCGAAATGAGACTAATCGCTAGACTAAAATCTTCCCGAAATGCACCTATCTTACGCAGTCTAGGACAGGTGCATTCAGAGGAGGTTATTTTCAATTTTGAAACTAGCGAAATAAGTTGTGAGACCAAGTACAACGTGATTAAGGCACGGGTTACATCACCTCGCTAACCCCTTTGATCACTTTGCCTACCGCTTTAATTGCTTTAGTCATTTTTCCGAGCATGCGGTCGACTCGAGCAATATCCTCTTGAGCTTCCTTAGCACTTTGAGTGGCTTCTTTAAGTGATGCTAGGGCATCGCTCAAATCGGCTTCACTCCCAGTTAGCGTGTCAGAAAGTACCAGAACTAACTGTCGTTGTAGCCTTGAGCGCTGCAGCATTAACATTGGAAACTGCGCGGGTTCGTTGGCAATAATAGGCAGCACTTTATTCAGTTCATTTATCGCATCAACAATGCTTTGTCTTACGGTTGGCATGGTTTAAATCCTTTTATTGAGTGGCGAGCTGGCAAGCAAAAATTGAAAAACTAAGATTGGCAATGTAAGAAGCCATCCTCTCCTTTGGTGAGAGTGCCATCACAGCTTCCCAGTAACTTTTTAAAGCTGGTCAAATCTTTATAGTGTTTGTTTAGCTGTGAGACAGAGGCAACGATCTCTTTGCTGCTAAAGCGATCTATGTTTACTTGTTGGGTAATTTGATGATGGCTTTTGGCTATCTGCTCAAAGGCTTTGATGAGCTGTTGGTCTTTTAACGCTGCTGCTTGAATCTCTTGGTAACGTTGATGAAAGCTCACAATACTCTTGGCTGATTTATCATGCTTTTGTGGTTTTTTGCCCGAGGTTTGGTTGTACTGGATCAGATCGTCGGTCAAAGCGGAGAGCTGCAATGTCGCCTTGGTTTGATGCAGTTTGGATTTGTTTAGTTCAGCAACAATAATTGGCACCAGTTGCTCTATAACGTGATCACCTTGGTTTACCACTTCCTTAAGTGCCACTCTGCGTTTTTCTTCGGTAATGGTAGATGCGAATCCGGCAATTGAAGCCGCAATTAATGATTCGTTTTTCTGAAACTGCTCTTGTTTGTTAGCAATCATTATTTCACCATCAGCGTGCTTGGCGTAGTTCAACTTCAGGTAAGCATCGTTTAGTGAACTCACCGAGCTGGTTAGAGAAATCGCACTTTGCTGTATTTCAACTTTTGCCGAGACGTTGGCTAAATCAGTCAACGCTTTGGCGTATTGCGCGAGTTGGCGATTTGCTTGCACAATCAGCATCTGCTTTCTTCGCTCGGGGGAGGCTGGGTCAACAATCGCATCTAAGTCAGCCAAACCAAGCGGGGTATTACACTCAGCAGGGTTAATGATGACATCGCCTTGAATGATTTGTGTCGCGCTACCTGCGCAAAGTTTGTCACGAGTTTGATTGAGAGTGAGGTACGCTAATGAGTCTGCTTGGCTTTGTAGCGATAGTTCGCTTAGCCCATCTAGATTGGTATTAATTTCGCTAGTTACATTGCTTATCGAGAGCCCAAATTCTGCGATATTGGTTGTTGGTGTGGTTGCACAGGCGCTTAACCATAGTGCGCTCACCGAGATCAGCCAAGCCGTTTTCATATCCCATTCCTTATTCTGGTATAGGGCTATTAGCTTAATAAATAACCGCTGGCTTAGCATGATGGCTTTCACATTCGCAGTACTATATCCATGTAATTGCTTTTTTTGCGCAAAAGTGAAGCGCACAACCAAGGCAGCATTTACAGTGAGACAAGAAGAGGCAGTGGAGATAAGTCGACGAGTGAACCCCCGCACTCATACTGAGCATCGACTTAAAATTAACTCACTTATCCCCGTCATACTTGAAGTTACAGCGGTGTTGGCTGTGTTCGTGCGCCCCAATCACATAGTTCACCTATGCTCAGGGGACTTTCTTACTTGCCGCCTACCTGCATCTTCAAGTTTCTTGGGTATAGCAGCTAATGCATTTCATTATATGTCCATTACACTTTCTATTATTAATCCAAAATAATAGTTGGATTTTTAAATAAAAGAATATTGCTTAAAGTTTAGAAATGAGCTCAAATTAATTGGATCATGTCATTGTCCATTGTTTTATATGGGGATCAACAAAATAGGAGCGGTTGTTTTTTATTTTTACAAATGTAGATTGCTTGTGTGTATATATAGATTTTGTAATTAATTGTTGTTTTTTATATTATTTTAATTTTTGTGATGTTAGTTCGTTAAATTTATTCTTGATATTTATTTTTCATATTCTTTCGCTAGGCTTGTCTCGTGAACACTCACTTAAACGATATATATTTCTCATAATAAAAAAGGTTTATAATGAAATTAAAGAAGGTCAGTTTACTCGCCGTCTTAATTGGTAGTACGCTATCGGTTAATAGTTATGCAACTTTGATCACCCCTCTTGAAACACTCAGTTTTTTATCTCAAAGCGATCAACAAAATAGCCTATCTGGCAGTTTACAAGGTATGGTGAAGTTTGCTCAAACGCATACCATTGATCCTGTTGGGAATGCCGAGCAAGAAATGCCACGCTTAGTCAGTAACAGGCGTACTCTCGTTATGTTTATGCCATCTGATGAGCAAAATACAATCTCCTCTATTTCACTCATCGCTCGTGATGCTAATGGCACAACGCTAGGGGAATTGAAGCTTGCAGAACCAGAATTACTGCCAAAGGCAGATAAGCTCGCACAACCAACGGCAGAGCTACCCGATGTCACTTATTCAAAAAACGCATGGAGCGTATCAATTCCGTGGAATTGGTTAAAGCCGGGTTTACAGTTAAGTTTTGTTGATCAATTAGGTAATGAAGGTTATTTGTCTACCATTGATATTGGCGCTGAAAATGAAATTATGGTCCAAAATATCCGCTTAGGGATGTTAACACCGCCAAGAGAGCAGCATCGATTTGAAAAAGAACAAAAACTAGTCGCTGATTACTTTCAAAAAGTACCCGTATCAAAAATCATTGTGGGAAATTACTCGCCAATGTTTTTTGAAAAAATAGTTCTTTCCAATGGGACTACTTATACTGATGCGAGCGCTGTAGAGGGGGGAGTATATAGCGGTGACATGCGTGAGAATATTGGTAAGAATTTAATCTCAATGGGTATTGATAATGCCAACTTCGGTATTACCTCAAGCGATGGCGCTACGCATTGGCAGCCACAATATTTTAATCAATATGTAGTTCATGTAGCGCGAGGTAAATATACCAATGGTGTTGTTAATCATGGATTAAGTGGTGGTAATGGTATGGCCACACTAATAAATTCAGTTGGCAATGAATTTAGCCATGAATTAGGGCATGCCTACGGAATGGGGCATTATCCTGGCGGCGGTATGTGGTCTACCCATAATGAAAATTCTGGCTGGGGTTGGGATGCCTTTAACGAACGCTTTATTGCAAATTTCTTCTGGACTCGAACAGGAAATGCATCGAACCAAGGGTATGAAACACCACCATTCGCTGATATTTATCGCTTTAATACAGATACGATGGGAGGAGGAAGTGCGAGCTCTTCGTTATCACAGTACACACTGCATACTGGTTATAGCCAAAAACGTATTCAACAGCGTTTTGAAAAAACAGGTCGTATCAGTGAGTCATCATCAACCGGTTATATGATCTGGGATGAAGCTCAGAAGAAAATGGTTGAGATGCAAGATGAGAAACGTTTAAAACCCATTGAGTTTGGTGTCCCTGTTACAACGCTCGTTGGTTTCTACGATCCTAAAGGCGAAAACAATACTTATATCTATCCAGCATTAAATGGCAGCTTTGGTTACGTATATGATTTTGGTGAAGTAAAAGGCGGACAGTGCTGGGTTGATGTTACTTATCAAAATGGAGACTTGCAGCGTATTGGCGTCGAGGGTTTAACTTTGCGTGATGGACATATGAATAAATTCCATTTCAATGTTCCAACTGAGCGTGATCCAGTATCAGCAACAATTAGTTGTCCTGAGCAAGATGTGATGGAGAATTATGAATTGTGGCGCACTGAGCTGTTAGGCACCAATGAATTCAAAAAATGGTCGTACAGTCGTCAAGGTGAGATTGGAGACATCTATCGTACTGATGATGGTAAGCGTTATTTTGAGTTAACCCGAAATGGGTATTGGTATTTCCCAAGCGGCAATGGATCAAATGCTAATTGGAAATTTAGAGGTTACGAAGCGGATTTTAAAGCAGAATATACTCAACTAATTGAAGAAATGCCATACGATACATTTGGGATAAAAGAGCTTGATTCCCGTTTAATTTCTAAACCAGTCGTTGAGCCGTATGATGCGGTGATCATTGGTGAAGAGTTTGCTTATCAACAAGTTAAATCAAGTGTTACCATTTACCAGCATGGTAACTATCAAGGTAAAACGGAAGTTATTGAGAAGGATACGCCGCAATTACTACTGGATAATAACGCAAGCTCTATCAAGCTTGGTAATGAGACGCTAGCAATAACTTATGAAGGCAAAAACTTCACAGGTATTAGTCGATTATTCCGAGAGGATACGTCATTTATGACAGGATCGAATGATACGGCAACCAGTATTAAGTTAATTGATACCCGTGAACCTTACGCGTGTGTATATCAAGCACCTAACTTCCTCGGTGAAGAAATGTGCTTTACAGAGAAGTTAGAGCGATTACCTTTTGAGGGTGATATTCGCTCGGTGAGAGTCTTTAATGGTGCAATGATCGATTTGTTATCAGGAAAAAACATCACAGGCGATAAGCTTACTATTCGTGAGGATCGTGCAGAGTTAGGTGAATTTGATGATGTTGGTTCAAGTGCTCGTATGACACCGTTAGCTTGTGTTTACCCCCATGGTGATTTTGGTGGAACTCCTCAGTGTTATAGTGAAGACGTGCCTCAGTTGTCTCCTAATAATGGCTTAAGTTCTATTAAACTATACAACGGTGCGGAAGTTCGATTATTTGATAAGTCTAATTTTGGCGAAGGTTTAAGTGTATTAGTTAGTGAAACTACAGGTTGGATTGATAACTTTAACGATAAAGCATCAAGCCTGAAGTTCACCGAAGTACTTCCACCTGAATCTATTGATGGTGAAATTATAGGTCCAGCGGACCCTGTTGAACCTGATCTACCTACTAATCCACCAGTTAATAATAGTGAACGTGCTATGTGGAAGGTGAGCTTAAAAGATGGTGAGTCAGCAATCACAGGCAGTTGGATTGCAGCAGGTTATCGTCAAAATCTATACTTTATATCTTTAAGTTCAACTGTTTATGGCGTCAAAACCCCTATAACGGATGGTAAAGAAGGCTACTCACTAGTTCGTGCATATGCTATTTCGCCAATCTCGAATCGTCCAATATCCATTAAATTTAGAGCACAGAAAGTAACAAAATCTGGTGGCTATCAAATGAATGACACTTTGGGTGGAGATAAAGAGGCTAAGCTAAAATTGTCTTTCCATAAAAGTGATAACCCAAGCCTAAAATCTGGTAAGTACTTTATTGAGATGATAGTGCATGCGCGTGATCCACAAAACTCAGAGCACAATATACCTCGCTATGTGAAGTTAACTGTAGCGTTATAATAGAGCTGCAGTATTGAAGACAAAGCCGGAGATCATTAGCGATGTTCGGCTTTATTCTTTTTTGTTTGCCTAAAGCACCTAAATATTCACGCATCACAACGGTCTTGGTTTTTATCATCGCTTGTTTCTCCAGTTAAAACTGATGTCCCATCGATTTAAATTTTGCAATAACCCAAAGGTCATGAATTGGCGACCTTTAGATTATTGCGTTGAGGTGCTCTTAATAAAGATCAGCAACTTACCAGTTATAATGCTGCCTAAAATACAGTGAGGCTTTCTCACCGTACTGCGCAGATAGTTTATGCACAAAGAAGTAGGCCGCAGGGTATAAGCTAGCAAGGTAGAAAACAGATTGATAAACGGAATAAGGTACGCCTTGTGAAACCGTTATTTTAAACAAGGTTATATCACCTAAAGCAAAAATCACAATGCAAGAGATGACGGCTAATGCTTTATCTCTGTTAGGGTATTCAACCGTTCCCAAAGCGTGCAGTATCAGTAAAACTGCGCCAACAACCAATATCAGCGCGCCAATCTTATACTCGAGCAAGGTATTGACCTTCCAAGAGACTATAGATCTAACGAACTCAGTAATAGGTAAGTTTAACTGAGCGAGAAGCATCAACATAACGCTGAAAAATAAACTCACCATCATTGAAATGGGTAAAATTCGTTTGAACGAGTGGCTATTTGCTGCTTTGGCGGCGAGCATTTTTTTGAAGCCATCAACATACGTATTGGTGACTGCTTCCATGTTCGAGCTAATAGTACCTGATTGAAGTAGCTTTGAATCGCCGGCTGAATTGGCGATATGCACGAGTGCAGGGTTTTCTTCTAGTACTTTCGCTACCTGCTTGTAGTTTCCTGATTTTCCAAAAGCAATGCAGCTATTTTCAAATGCTTCTACAGCGTCACCCACATATTTGTCGCCTAAACTGGCACGCGTTTTTTCAGTTTTTATTTCAACGTTACCTTTGTCGTTTAACACCGCATAGGTATTAAATGTTTCTTCTTTGCCATTAATTCGAACTTTTAAAGTGCGATATGGGAGCGAGCCGTTGATAAATATCGCATCGTATCCTTCTTTTTCTTTTGAAAATGGAGCCTTAGAAGATTGATCCCAAAATATTGATTTAGTTAGTCGATCTACTTCGTCACTTTTTTCCCAATCGAATTCTTTACCTAGCCAAGTTTCCTTGTCGTTAAAGTCTGTTGGCAATATATTTTTGAGAATAGCCACTTGGCTTTGAGCAGAGTAAAGCTGATGGGTAAAACCAGTATGTTGGCAAGGTGAGCAATTCTCTTTTCCTGCCCCGCGGCAAGCCGCACACGTTACTTTGCCATTGCCTTGGCAGGTTTTACAAGAGTAACGGCCGCTGCCTCGGCAAGCGTAGCAAAAGGCGATCCCGTTGCTACAAACACCGCAGCGAGTGCGGCCACCATCACAACTGCCGCACCGTTGGCTACCACTGCAGCAATATTGTTGTTCAACTCTTCCATTAACATAAATATCAATGCTTCCACGACCATTGCATCTACTACAGGTGATGTAACCGGTGGCAGTACAGTAGTGGCATTGGTTGTAGCCGTTGTGACACTGGGTGCAATAGCTTTCCCCTTTACCATTACAGTTGCCACACTGATGGTCGCCATGACCAGAGCATGATGAGCAAGTCGAAACCGGGTGATTGTTGCAGCGGCTACAGTCATGAACACCATGACCTAAGCAGGTTTTACATTGGCTGTGAGCACCATACGCCACTTTATGTAACACGTACTGTGGGTTGTTGGGGAGTGGTAGTAATTTAGCACTAAAGAAAACCAGTTTTGCATAGGTGTCTTCGGTTTTGTCGTGCTTGCGCGCTCGTGCGGCATTAATGAAGCGAGTCGCTGAGGCTTTTGCTGAGCTAATAGTGGCGCTAGCATTAGTGACTTGCCCAGCTCCATTGTCTATTTTCATGTCACTGACAGAGTAGGTGACTTTAATTAGCATTGTTGTGGGGAAGAGAGCCCAATCCGATTGCTCGATTTTAGCGAATTCGCTAGTGCCAAAATAAGATTGATGTAAGTTCTTAAGCTCTAGGTAGTGCTTATCAAATGCTCGATTGAGCGCGGAGCCATATTGTTGCAGCATGGGGGCTATTTATTAAATAAAATCCGCAAAGAATAGTAGATTAATATTTTTTAATACAATAAAAAAAATCTGTCGTCTTTTAAAATAATCGTTATTGATTAGATCTGCTCTTTTCTTTAATTCTCCTCAAGTTTGGGGCGAATATTGGAAGACACTAATTTTTCTATATCCGAAAGCAGAGCCCTAAAGGGCTCCGCGGCAAGTAAGAAAGTCCCCTGAGCTTAGGTGAACTATGTGGTTGGGGAGCACGAACACCGCTGCACCTTCAAGTATGACGGGTATATGCGTAATTGATGGCCAGTCGCATCAATTACTGTTGAACATCTAACTTATGTAGCAAAGAAGGGTATCCCCAGCCATTCTGATCAACAGTAACGGGTTCATTGGTTAGGAATTCAAATAGAGTGGGTGCCAGAGACCCATTTTCTTCAGTGATAAGTGCTGAAGCATTGTCGCCAATAGGCTTTCCCCAGAATCCAATAAACGCATCTTTTTCTAAGTAGCTTTCACCGGCGTGTCGACCGGGCACTTTGGTATTGTAGCCGATGCCATCTCGCGGAAAGAGATTGATCGTTCCTGCCCTTGGTTCGGCGTAAAGTTTAGCCAGTTGAACCACAGAATCGGGACGCGGCGTAAAGCGAGTAAGTGCGCGCCATTGCTGTTCATTGCACCATGTATGCACGGCTGAAGAGTCGGCGTTTACTACGCAACGCTGATACAGTTCTTTAAAACTCTCTAGTTCGGTTTTGGAAGGTGAAGGTAAGTACTGATTTAGTTCATCTACATTCAGTAATTGGCTGTTTTGAGCTTCTGCTAAGTAGAAATAGCGGTCGCCTTGTTTTTTGATGTGTTCATCGACGCGTTTTCCATCACGTAAGCCGACGAGTCTAACTTGGCAAGTTTCCTCGTTACATTCTGTTTCGCGAACAATGAGATAGTCGAGTGATTCTCCCAAATAGTTGAGAGTTTCAGAGATAAGATCGATGTGTCTATCTTGTTTCTCGTTGGCCGGTTGCCATTGGGTTAGCTCGGCATAGTGAGGTTGAGTTTGCCATCCTTTTTGGGCGTTAAATAAATCAAGCATAAAGTTTCCACCCGCCGTAGAGGCAACGACCACATCAATATTTTTGTTGGTTGGGTAGTTGATAGCGTTAGTAATTTTGGGACCTTCGCCTTCATCGGAAGATATTTTTACGATCTTTAGTGGGTATCCGAGTTTCTTCTCTAATGGTTTGAAAATGGCTTTTTCTGGGTTGAGCGAATAGTAAACAGGTGCCAGGCCATGATCGCCCGCCATACCCCACAATGTGCGTGAATACACGCCTGCATCATGGTAGGTTTTCTCTACTTGACCAATCCAATAATCTAGCCGGTTTAGTTCGCCAGTTGGCATTAGAATTTCGTCGCTGAATGGGCCGACGAAGTGAGCGAAATGATCTGGCCACGGATTGTAAATCAAGGTGTAGTCGGGCATGCCACTACCATCTAGTTGGGCATACTCTTCAATATGTTGTTCAATTTTCCATTTGTGTGTGAGTTTGGTGTAAACATTCCAAAATGGGATGCTCTGATGGTTCGTTATCTCGGAAATTAATTGCGTTCGTAGTGTGGTTAATTGTTGTTCTGTTTTTGCCCTTTCTTGTAATTCGCGAACGCAACGTTTTTCACCAAAATCACGTAGTGCTTCGCCTGTCCCTAAGTTGACCAATGCGTCGTAACTTGTGTGTGCATTCCAGTCATATTGCGCATTGCAGTTAAGCGTTTTTAGATAGTTGAGGCGATCAAACATAGTCGCAACGTTATTTCGCTGCAAAATTCGTTCAAGCTGTAAGGCATCATTGCCAAAAAAGTAGTAAGCACGGTCCTGTTTTCTATCGACGAAATGAAAATTTGGAATTCCGGTTCCGCGCTTTCCAGACACCTTCGCGCCTGTTTTTATTATTGGTAGGTTTCGTACACTGATAGTTGGCGTGGATGAGATCCCTACACGGGCAATGGTATGAACGTTTTCTTTATATAACCGTTTGAAAAAGGGCAGGTAATGAGGGTCAGCATAGGTTTGTGTTGTCAGCGTTTGTAGAAAGCGTACATCTTGCTTATGTTCAGGGCGTGATGTTGCCTCAGGTATTGCGTATTTTTGGTGCTCGGTATGGTTGTTGTTAGCAACACTGAGAAATGGTTTTTTCGGGTCTGTCAGCCCTTCCATTAGCCCTTGTTGCAATCCATCGACGGTAATTTGCACCGCCAATCGGCGTTGTTGTTGTGATTGTAAAAAAGCAATGGCTTCATTAGGTGTATTACTAAACGCTTCTTGTAACCAATCATTTAATGCTATTGCTCTTTCATCTTGATAGACAAATTGGCGGTAGGCTTTGAGCACGTTTAAACGAACAAAATCGATGAGGGTAATAGTGAGAGCTTGGGCTTTGTTATTGATTTTATTTTGATGCTCGGGCTTTCCATCTTCGATAACGGCAAGTAAGGCATTTTTCATTTCGCCTTCTTCCATGGAAAGCGATGTTTGCTTGAGAATATTGATAACGATCGCTTGCATATGAGCGATTAAGGCAAGATCGACCTCGTTGTTACTAAGATATGTGTATTGCGAGGGGAGCTGCTCCATATCTTGCCATTCATCAATCTGCACCAGCGCGTCATATACGGTAACCATTGCCGCCATAAACTCACGGTCAATTTTAATGCCTTCTTGGTGAGCTTGATCTTTTATATTCTCATCGGTTTTAGTGCTAACGGGAGAACTTAACTGGAAGAGTGAGTGTTCAAATCCTTTTAATGCTTGCTCATCATAAATGGTTTTCAAATAGGCTTTAAATGCATCGTCATTATCGATCCTTGTATACCGATCGTAGAATTGGTAAAGGAAATACCCGAGAGGGATAGAATACGTTGGGTCAGAGATTTGCCCCATGACACGGCTTTTGGTTTTTAAATCGAGTGGCAAACTAAGAAGGTAAGACTCGAGTGTGAGCCCACCAAAAGTAAATAATGTCACATCCCTTGATACGCGAGTTGAATATTTCAAAGAAGAGACGATTTGGTTTTGTAGAATTTCCGTTGAGTTAAACAAACCACCCACAATTGGTGTGTTACTTACATCTGCTTGCGTGGAATGAGATATCAATAAGCTCAGTGGTGACAAAGTTATTAATGTTAGTGCAGGTAGTGTTTTTAAGTAAGTCCAAGACATGGGCCAGTTCCTTTGGCTAAGGCTAATAATTGGGCGTGTTATTATATACACGTCATACTTGAAGTTGCAGCGATGTTGGCTGTGTTCGTACACCTCAATCACATAGTTCACCTATGTTCAGCGGACTTTCTTACTTGCCGCCTACCTGCACCTTCAAGTTTCCTGATTATAAGCAGATACACAATTTAAATTACAGACTCTATTTAAATAACCGCTTCTCTAGAGGCGCTTCACTTTACTGCACCTTGAGAGTGTTTTTTTTATCAATTTTCAGCACAATTTTTTTTATCGGTATCTACCGCTTCCATTAACCATTCAATAAAGAGCGCCAGTTTTCGTGAGTGCTTCTTGTTTGGCGTAACTAAATAGTATTTTTGTTGGCAGGTCACTTCGGTATTTTGGAAGGGTGCCACGAGTTCGCCAGAATCTAATCGTTTTTTGTTCAAGTTATAACGCCCCATGGCTATTCCGGCGTGGTTCATCGCTGCGATAACAGCCAAATCAGATCGGTCAAAGGCGATGCTAGAGATATGATCAATAGGCGGCAGTTGATTGGCTCTTGCCCATACAGCCCATTCATCATGATGGGAGTCATAATCCCAAGCCTGATTGTCGTGCAGTAGGGTTGTGTTGATGAGGTTTTCTGGTTTATTGAACAAGGAGTGCTGTTCGGCGTACTCCGCAGTGCAGACTGGAATATTGGTTTCGCTCATGATCTCTTGGCTCCAGACATTATCTGGTTGCCCTTCATCAAAATAGATCGCGGCATCAATCCCGTAACCTTGGAATTTAATGTTTTCGTTACCCGTTAGCAGTTTCAACTCAATAAATGGGTAGCGTTGGTTAAATTCGTACAACCTAGGCACCAGCCAGCATTGTGCAAATGAAGGGCGCGAGTAGATGGTTAAACTTCCCGATATATCGCCACTTTTTACATCCAATATCTCTTGGTTTATTTCATTCAAGCTGCGCGTTAATGATTGGTAAATACGCTCGCCTTCTTCGGTTAAGGTGATCTTTCGATGTGTGCGATGGAATAGGGCGATCCCCAACTCGAGCTCTAGTTTATTGATTCGGTGAGAAATGGCGCTAGGCGTCATTGATAGTTCTTCTGCTGCCAATGAGAAGGAAGAGTGTCGAGCGGCGACTTCAAAAGTGTGCAATTTCGATAGTTGGAAACTATTGATGCGTTCGTTTCGAGTGAAAATATTGTCTCTTGTATACATTTTTGGGTCTTAACCGTTGGATTTTCTTGCTGCTAGAGTGGCAGATTATAAAGTTTCAGGTGAATTTTAGTCAATTATAAGGCGATAAACTTGCAAAATCACGATGGGGTCACGCATTTGTTATAATTTACGTCATGTGAAGGTGAGTATTGATCGTTTGTCACAGGAGGGGATTGTTTGTTTAATTGACCGCAAATAAAACAACAAAATAAGGTCTGAACATGGAATCACAAATCTGGGTCATCATGACCCTACTTTCCAGTATCCTTTTGATCGTCTTTTCGATCGTGAAATTTAAACTACACCCATTCCTAGCCCTGCTGATGGCGAGTTTCTACGTTGGTGGCATGATGGGCATGCAACCATTAGAGATGGTTAGTGCTATTGAAGGTGGTATCGGCGGCACGCTTGGTTTCCTTGCAGCGGTAATCGGCCTTGGTACTATCCTAGGCAAAATGATGGAAGTATCCGGTGCGGCAGAGCGCATTGGTATCACGCTACAAAAAATCCGTTGGCTATCTCCAGAAGTGATCATGGTTCTGATTGGTTTAGTGTGCGGTATTACTCTTTTTGTTGAAGTGGGTGTTGTATTGCTTATCCCACTGGCCTTTTCTATTGCGAAGAAAACCAATACATCATTACTTAACCTAGCGATCCCGCTATGTACTGCTTTGATGGCTGTGCACTGTATTGTGCCACCACACCCAGCTGCGCTTTTTGTAACCAATGAATTGGGCGCTGATATTGGTTCTGTCATTGTGTACGGTTTGTTGATTGGTCTGGTTGCTTCACTAGTGGGTGGTCCACTGTTCCTTAAAGTAATCGGCGCACGCTTACCGTTTAAAGCCGTTCCACATGAATTTACTTCGCTTGAAGTAAAAAATGAAGATGAACTGCCATCACTTGCGGCAACGTTATTTACTGTATTTCTGCCAATTGGTTTGATGTTGTTGAAGACAACGGCTGAACTCAACATGGATCACGGTAGTGCGCTATATACCACGTTGGAATTCATTGGTAACCCAATCACTGCGATGTTTATTGCTGCGTTTGTTGCGTACTACGTACTGGGTATTAAACAGAACATGGGCATGGCAACACTGCTCGAGAAAACCGAGGGAGCGTTTGCATCTATCGCCAATATCCTGCTGATTATTGGTGCTGGTGGCGCGTTTAACGGTGTTTTAAAAGCAAGTGGTCTGGCTGATGTATTAGCTCAGCTTCTCTCTAATCTTGATATGCATCCGATTCTATTGGCATGGCTAGTGGCAATTATTCTGCACGCCGCAGTTGGCTCAGCAACGGTTGCTATGATGGGCGCAACGGCGATTGTTGCACCAATGATGTCACTTTATCCAGATGTTAGCCCTGAAATCATTACGTTAGCGATTGGTTCTGGTGCGATTGGCTGCACCATAGTAACGGATTCTCTATTCTGGTTGGTGAAGCAGTATTGCGGCGCCACGATGACTGAAACATTTAAGTATTATACGACAGCTACATTCATTGCTTCATTCGTTGCTTTAGCTGGCACATTCCTTCTGTCGTACATGGTTTAAACCAAGGTAACTAAAAATGACTACATTAAATATTGAAAAATTGACGACTGATTTTCCGCTAGTAAGCAAGATGATTGCTCTTGAAGAAATCAGTTGGTTTAACCCAAACATCACTAGCTTAGAAGAAGCGTTACCTTATGTTGGGCTAGGAACAAGTGATATTGAAGATGCGAGCCAGCGTTTAAGCCGTTTTGCGCCGTACTTGGTTAAAGCCTTTCCTGAAACGGCTGCTATGAATGGCATTATCGAATCAGAAGTGTTCGAGATCAGTAACATGAAGTCGAGCTTGGAGCAGCAGTTTGGCGCGCCAATTGCTGGTCGCTTGATGCTGAAAAAAGATAGCCACCTGCCTATTTCAGGTTCTATCAAGGCGCGTGGCGGTATCTATGAAGTATTAACTCATGCTGAGAAGCTTGCGATTGAAACTGGCTTACTGACTGAGTCAGATGATTACAGCAAGCTGTTCAGTGAAGAGTTTAAGCAGTTCTTCAGCCAATACAGCATTGCTGTTGGCTCAACGGGCAACTTAGGTATGTCGATTGGTATCATGAGCGCAAAACTGGGCTTTGCGGTATCGGTTCATATGTCGGCTGATGCGCGTGAGTGGAAGAAAAACAAATTGCGTTCTCACGGTGTTAACGTCGTGGAATACGAGCAAGATTATGGCGTAGCAGTAGAGCAAGGGCGTAAAGAAGCAGAAAAAGATCCTATGTGCTTCTTCATTGATGATGAAAACTCTCAAACGCTTTTCCTTGGTTACTCGGTTGCCGGTGAGCGTTTGAAAAAGCAGTTCGAAGAGCAAGGAATCTTGGTTGATGAGAACCACCCGCTGTTTGTTTACTTACCATGTGGTGTAGGTGGTGGTCCTGGTGGTGTTGCATTTGGTCTGAAGATGGCGTTTGGTGATAACGTTCACTGTATTTTTGCCGAGCCAACACATTCACCATGTATGTTACTGGGTGTTCACACTGGCTTGCACGATGAAGTGTCAGTACAAGAAATTGGTATTGATAACATCACGGCTGCAGATGGCTTAGCGGTAGGTCGTGCATCAGGCTTTGTTGGTCGCGCAATGGAACGCTTGCTTGATGGTTATTACACAATGACAGATGAAGCAATGTATCTGCAATTGGGTATTTTGAATCAGCAAGAAGGTATTAAGCTAGAGCCATCAGCGTTGGCGGGTATGATGGGCGCGGTAGTAGTATCGAAAGATCAACCATACCAAGCACGTATGCAGTTTGATGAGGCGAAAATGCAAAATGCCACGCATCTAGTTTGGGCAACAGGTGGCGGTATGGTTCCTGAGTTGGAAATGAACACTTACCTAGAAAAATCAGGCATTAAATAACGAACATTTGACTAATTTCTGTTGCTTAATAAGAAGCGTCATACTTGAAGTTGCAGCGGTGCTGACGGATCCCCTCATAATTCCCCCAGTCCGGCGTTGTGCGTGAGCCGTTGATATTCAAGTATTGCCCATTGATATTGGGACTCATGAATTTGATACCGTCGATGGCTCCGAACTTCCCGCCCTAAGCGAGGTATTGAAAGCACTCTGCGATGTTTTATGGTGTTGGCTTGAAAGTCAAAATGCCACTTCGCTTGCACGGCAGCTAAGCCATTCCACCACATCAAAACTTCTGCTAACAACGCGATGAGTAGCAGTATATCTAAACGCTTAGTACAACGGCTTCGGTTATGT